>CAZYYI010000074.1:0-5560 GCA_964651835.1 uncultured Lachnospiraceae bacterium | reverse complement strand
AAAAGCTAGAAAAAGCTAAAGAAAAATAAACTGCTTGCTTATTTGTAAACTTAAGCCCACTCTCTCTTTTTAATGGTTCAATCTGAACTACATTCATAAACACATACATTGATGAAAACAATATTGAAAGCAAAGAGTTTTTTAATAATGATTCGTTATTTTGCGATAAATTATTAGTTATAATATCATAATTATTATTTTTAGTTTCAGTTAAGAATATTGCAATCATTACAAAAACAAACACAATAACAAAATAATCAATTTTAGCTAAACCCTTTATTCCTAAAATAAGTATTATTAATATAAAAATTAAACACCCAAAATAAACCAATAAATAGTTATTGAAAAATAAGTTTTTAGTTAATATTTTCAGACCGGCTAGCATCGCACTTGAAAGCATTAAAAGATTAAAAAATATAAATATTGATTTTATTAAATTTTTAAGCTTAATTGTATTTTTATATTGATTTTTACTATTATTTTGCATTTTTAACTTAAAGTATTTATTTTCTTTTTTATATAAAATTTTAAAACATAATGCAAAGTTTAGTACAAAAAAGATTAAAATTCCAAGATATGCAAAGTTACCAAATCGTGCAAAAAACTCAACAATTTCAGCACCACTTATAAAGCCAACACCAATTATTGCACACACTGAAATTATAAAAAGATTTATAACTAATTTATAGTTTAATTTCATAATAATACTTATGAAAATAATTTTAAAAATATAACTAACATTTTAAAACTAACAATAAAAAAAGACGCAGATGCGTCTTACTTTTTATAATTGTATCTTCCACAACTTTCACACTCAACAAGCTGAAATTTTTGCTTGTTAATATCAGCTATTTTAGATGCAGAAATTTCCATTCTACAGCCACCGCACTTGTTAAGGTTTAACGCCACAAAATATGGATATTTGCAAGCTTCACTCTTCTGCTTATACATTTGCATAAGTGAAGAATCAATCTGTTTTGACATTGTAGCTAGTTTGATTTTTAGCTCAGCAATTTTAGGTTCTTTTTCTGCCTTAAGTTTAGAGTATGCTGCTCTATATTTATCAAACTTTTCACGGTCAGTTTTTGACTTTCTTATAATTTCTTCATACTCTTTATTAATCTGCTGAACAGTAGCATAAATTGCTGTAATTTCCTTTTCAAGCGCATTTGAAATATTTGTAAAATCTTTATATGCTTTTTCATATACTGAAAGTTTGCTTGGATCAGCACTTTCAAGCTGTTTTTCAAGCTCTGCAAGTTTCTGTTTGAATTCTTCATACTTTTTGCTAGCTTGGATATATGATTCATTGGCTTTTTTAGCATTACTTTCCAAACTAAGTAATCTAGAATGTTGATTTTTTAATTCATTTTGTATTTCACCAGCAAGTTCTTTATCTTTTGACTTTGCAATCTCATTTTCAAGAGCAGCAAGTTCTCCATCAACTTTTTGGTATTCTAATATTTTATCTAACATATTGCCTCCTAACTAAACTCTATATTAACATTTTTTAAGAAGTCTTGCAATTATTTTGTTTAGTTTATATTTTTGTTTTAATTCTTTATCACTATTTATCCTGCTTTTTGATAAATTATTTAAAAATTCAAGTGAGATTGCCTTTTCTTGAAGATATTTTATAAAATCTGCATCATTCAAATCCCTTTTGAGTCCCAAATAAAGATTAGCAGTACTTTTTCTATAAAAACATCGTTTTGAAATATCTATACACATTACAGGATAAAATTGGTCACCATTACTAATTATGCAATCATCAATAACCTTATATCCTTTTTTATATATCCAGTTTCTAAGCCAAACATCATTTTGAGCTGGCTGCAAAACAAAAATATTACATCGATTGCTTCCATCTTCTTTTTTATTTTGATTGTCTATAATCTTAGTAATCTCTACTCCACCAATACCTGCAATAACCGAAACATCTGCATATTCAATTGGAAGTAAGCCATCTCCTACTTTCGTTTCAATTTTTGTTAATTTATTCTTTTCAATTAGCACAATAAGTTTACTCAAGCTCTTTTCACTTATATCTGTTGCAATAACTTTTTCTACTAATTCAAATTTAGATAGCTTTTCTGCCAAATATCCATGGTCTGTTGCTATATCAGCTACAATTACTGGTTTATTAATTTTGCTAATTATATTGCTTATAATCAATGATAATTTTTCTATTCTTTTTTCAGTTTTCATTAGTGATTATTATCCACATCTACAAAATCTTTTAATTTTTTACTTCTAGCAGGCTGACGAAGCTTTTTAAGCGCCTTTGCCTCAATCTGACGTATACGTTCACGAGTAACACTAAATTCTTTACCAACATCCTCTAGTGTTCTTGTATGTCCATCTTCAATACCATATCTAAGCATAATAACTTTTTGTTCACGAGGTGTTAAAGTTGCAAGAACTTCCATAAGCTCAGCTTTAAGCATCATAAGTGCTGCTGAATCTGCTGGTGAAACAGCATTTTCATCTTGAATAAATGTGCCAAGTGTTGAATCTTCTTCTTCACCAACAGGAGTATCAAGAGAAACTGTATCTTGCGAAATTTTTTGAATTTCAATAACTTTTTCAACTGGCACACCCATTTTTTTAGAGATTTCTTCCACTGTAGGTTCTCTGCCAAATTCTTGGAACAAGTCACGAGTTGCCTTTTTTTGTTTGTTAATAGTTTCAACCATATGAACAGGAATTCTAATTGTTCTTGCTTGATCAGCTATTGCTCTTGTTATGCTTTGTCTTATCCACCAAGTAGAATATGTTGAAAATTTAAAACCTTTGGTATAATCGAACTTTTCTACAGCTTTCATAAGACCAAAGTTACCTTCTTGTATTAAATCAAGAAACAACATACCTCTGCCAACATATTTTTTAGCAATAGATACAACAAGCCTTAAGTTAGATTCAGAAAGTTGCCTTTTTGCATCTTCATCACCTTCAGACATACGTTTTGCAAGTTCAATTTCTTGTTCTTGTGAAAGAAGTGGAACTTTTCCTATATCTTTTAAATACATTTTAACCGGGTCATCAACATAAACTTGACTCATTAAGCGTTCCATTTCTTCATCATCTTCAGGAACTTCAACATCTTCATTTACCTTAATGCCTGAATCAGATATCTTTTTTAAAACTTCCTCGATTTCATCTGGATTTAAAAATGCGAATTTTTCAGTTACAAAATCCATTGAAATCTCGCCTTTCTTCTTTCCAAGCTCAATAATTTTATCTACTTCAAAATCAATTTTCTCTTTTCTGTTCATAATTCATCCACCTTTTTGCTTTTTAGTTTTAATTCAATTTCTTTATTTTTTTGCTTTAATTCTTCACGCCTATTCATATCAACTTCTTCAGAATAAGCATTAACAATTTCAGACTGGCAGTTTTCAAGATAATTTTTATAAATTAACCACAAACAGTCTTTAAAATATTTATTTTCATTCTGTTCATCTTCAGCTGACTGTGCACCATAATTGATTATATCCACAATTAAAGGCTTATTTTCATCATCATAATCATTGTAAAGAGTTTCAACTAAATTTGCCTCTGGAGAGTTATTTATGGCCTCTAATATAAGTTTGTAAACTTCTCTTCTTTTGCCAGAAAATAAATATGTTACATCTGTTTTAAAATGTGCATATGGCTTTTTATGAATAAGAGCACAAAGCACATATTTTTCTGCCTTAATAACAACATCACTTACACTATCTATCTCAGCATCATCAGCTATGGCAACAGTCTTTTTAACATTTGCAAGCTTGTTTTCAATTTCACCTTTAATAGATTTACCACTTACCAATTTTTCTAGTTCCGTGCGCACAAAATCAATATTTGTTTGGGCAGTTTCACTAACAATTGGTGTATAAAGTTCTCTTTCAACATTACTTGAAAGTTGACTCAAAATTTCAATTGCTTCGTACAAATATTTTACTCTGCCATCAACACTTTTAATATCATATTTATTTTTAATATATGATAGTTTAAATTCAACTAATGGTAAAGCTTCATCTAAAATTTTCTGGTAACCTTCTTTGCCATATGTTTTAATGACATCATCAGGATCAAATTTATCTGGAAGCTGAACAACCATAACATCTAACCCATTATCACGCAAAATGTCAAGACCTCTTAAAGTTGCATTTTGACCGGCAGAATCGCCATCATAACAGATATAAACCTTGTTTGCAAACCTCTTAATCATTTTAGCCTGAGCAGGTGTCAGTGCTGTACCCATACTTGCAACTGTCATAGTGAACCCAACTTTATGAAGTGATATAGTGTCCATATAACCTTCAACAACAATAACAAATGGAATAGGTCCAGACTGCCTTTGCTTTTTTAAATAATTAATTGCATAAAGAGTATTTCTTTTATTAAAAAGTTCTGTTTCTGCAGTGTTTATATATTTTGCAAAATCTGGGTGAGCCTCTAAGGTTCTGCCACCAAATGCAATAACTGAGCCATAAATATCAATTATTGGAAATATAAGTCTACCACCAAGAGCATCATACAATTTATCATTCTTTTGCTTAGCTACACCAGATGATAAAATTTCTTCATCAGTGTAACCTTTTTCTCTTAAAAAGTTTACTATTTCATATGAATTCTCTGAGTAACCTAGCGCAAAATGTCTAGCATCCTTTCCGGTAAGTTCTCTTTTCTCCATATATTCAATAGCAGGCTTTGCTGATGGCTTATTTAAATTTTCATGATAATGCATAGCTGTATCTTTCATTAAAGAATTCAGCCTATCCTTTCTTTTTTTAGCAGCTGCAATATCTACTCCACTGCTTGTATCTTCAAAGCTATCAGGTACTTCTAAATTAGCCCAACTAGCAAGCGTTTTAACTGCTTCAATAAATGTTTGTGACTCAATTTGCATAACAAATTTTATTACATCACCACCCATGTGACAGCCATAGCAATAAAACATTTGGTCAAAATCATTAATACAACAAGAAGGGTTTTTATCACCATGAAAAGGACACTTACACCAATAATATCTTCCACGCTTTGTTAGCTGAACATATTTTGATGCAACTGTAACAATATCATTTCTCTGTTTTAATTCACGTTTAAAATCTTCAAAAATATTGTTTTCCATTTAGCCCCTTATGTATAAATTTTATAAAAAATGCATACAATATATATTTTCGATTTTATTTTCAAAAATCCTTTAAAATATGTAATTTAATTTTTAAATTTTAAAATATGATTTTAAAAAACTGCAAAATTCAATATTTAAATGCAAAATTATATCAAAAAATACAAAAAATGGCAAAATTTTTAGATTTTACCATTAAAAAATTTTTTATAATAATATTAAATTTTTATGTATTAAAATTAACTAATTACTTTTACAAACATATTTTCTTGCAAATTATATTCAACATTTTCAGTGTCAATGTTTACAAATAAATTTAAGTTTTCTCTTTTGCTTGAAGCAAGCGTAAGCTCTGACCAAATAAGAGGACTTCCAATTAAATCAGTTTGATTAATCATATTGATAAAACTATTTGATGGTTTACCTGTCACTAAAACTTGATAA
>CAZYYI010000073.1:2481-5607 GCA_964651835.1 uncultured Lachnospiraceae bacterium | reverse complement strand
TTCATATTTTCTCCAAAAAGTAACAATATTTTCAAATATACTATTTAAGATTATACATACATTTTTTAAGAGTGTCAATAAATTAATTAGCACTTAAACCTATTTTATAGTAATTTTATGTGATAAAATCTAGTATTATGATTGATTTATTTTTTAGTTTACTATAAAATCTTATATGAGAGGAAATTATGAAAACTGATTTAACTAACATTCGCAACTTTTCAATCATTGCACATATTGACCATGGCAAAAGTACTCTTGCTGACAGATTAATGGAAGTCACTGGCACTGTTGCAAAAAGAGATAGCAAAGCTCAACTTCTTGATTCTATGGATATCGAAAGAGAAAGGGGCATTACCATCAAACTTGCACCAGTCACTATGAAATACACAAAAGACGGCAAAGAATATACATTAAATTTGATTGACACTCCAGGACATGTTGACTTTACTTATGAAGTTTCAAGGTCGCTTGCAGCTTGTGAAGGAGCATTACTTATTGTTGATGCAACTCAAGGCGTGCAAGCTCAAACTCTTGCAAATTTTTATCTTGCATTTGAAAATGATTTGGAAGTTTTGCCAGTCATAAACAAAATGGATTTGCCATCAGCAAGACCTGATGAAGCCAAGGAGGAAATTGAAAAAATTATTGGCATTCCTGCCGATGATGCTCCTTGCATTTCTGCCAAAACTGGTTTAAACATTACAGAGGTTCTTGACAAAATTATTGATTATGTTCCTTCACCAAAGGGCGATAGCGAAGCTCCTCTTAAAGCTTTGATTTTTGATAGTTACTATGACAACTACAAAGGTGCCGTTTGTTTGGTTCGTATTTTTGATGGCAGTGTTAAGACTGGCACTAAAATAAAAATGATTCAAACCGGCAAAGAATATGAAGTTGTTGAAGTTGGTATATTCAAACCAAAAATTGAACGAACTGACATGCTTACAGCAGGTGATGTTGGTTACATTTCTGCCAGCATCAAAACCGTTTCCGATATCAGTGTTGGTGATACCATTACTGAAACTGAACGTCCAGCAGAGGCATTGCCGGGTTATAAAAAGATTCAACCAGTTGTATACTCAGGAATTTTTCCTATTGAAAGTGACAAATATAACGCACTTAAAGATGCACTTGAAAAAATTAAACTTTCAGACGCATCGCTCGTATTTACACCTGAAACTTCAAATGCACTTGGTTATGGCTTTAGATGTGGCTTTTTAGGATTACTACATTTAGAAATCATTGGCGAGCGACTTGAAAAAGAATTTAACCTTGATGTAATAACCACGATGCCAAGCGTTACATATAAAATATATAAAAAAAATGGGGAAGTTCTTGATATTTCAAATCCAAGTGAAATGCCAGATGCAGACCTCATCAATTATATTGAAGAACCATTTATTTGTGCCAATATCTACGCGCCACCAGAATATGTTGGAGCTATTATGGATTTGGGCATAAATAAAAGAGGTATTTATAAAGATTTGCAATATATTGCAGACAATAGAGTAAAAATAAATTTTGAGATTCCATTATCTGAAGTTGTATATGACTTTTTTGATAAGCTCAAATCTGTCACTCATGGTTATGCAAGTTTTGACTATGACTTTGCAAGTTACCTTAAAAGCGACATGGTTAAAGTCGACATGCTTCTAAATGGTGAACCTTGCGACGCGCTTTCAATGATAACCCATCGCTCACGCGCATACGATAAATCAAGAGCAGTAACTGAAAAACTAAAGGAAGTTGTTCCAAGACAATTGTTTGAAATTCCTATTCAAGCTGCAATAGGTGGAAAGATTATTGCGAGAGAAACTGTAAAAGCTTTAAGAAAAGACGTTATTGCAAAATGCTATGGCGGAGACGTCACAAGAAAGAGAAAACTTCTTGAAAAACAAAAAGAAGGTAAAAAGAAAATGAAAAAACTTGGAAGCGTAGAACTTCCATCAGAAGCATTTTTAAGCATACTTAAAGCAGACGATAATAAAAACTAATTGTGGTTGACAAAACTTAAAATAGCATATAAAATAATATTAGAGGGAAGCTAATGTCTATTAATGAATTAAATTTAGGAATATCTGAAGGTTTAAAAAAAAATTTGAGTATTTATATTCATATTCCTTTTTGCAACTCAAAGTGTTCATACTGCTCATTTGTTTCAATGGTAGCTTCTGAAGATGACAAAAAGCGCTACTTTAACGACTTGGTTACAGAAATTAAAATGCAAGCTAAAAATTATAGTGGGTATTATTCTGTATCCAGCATTTATATTGGTGGCGGTACGCCTTCTTGCTTAGATTATTATTATATTCGTGATTTGCTTTCTTGCATTTATAAAAACTTTGCAGTTAAAAATTCAGCTGAAATCACTATAGAAATCAACCCAAATTCTATTGAAAAGAATAAGATTCGTGAATATATACTTTCTGGTGTTAACAGATTCAGCATTGGTTTGCAATCAACTTCTCAAAAAGTTTTAGAGGATATGGGCAGAACTCATTTGGTATCTGATTATAATGAAGCCATTAAAACCATTCGCGAATTTGGCATTAAAAATATTAGCACTGACATTATAATTGGTTATCCAGGTCAAAAACTTTCACAAGTAAAAGAAACTATACAATATTTAATCAAATTGCAAATTCCACATATATCTGTATACATGTTGCAAGTTGAAAACAATACAAAATTAAAAACACTTGTAGACAATGGGGTAACAAGTTTGCCAGAAGATGACCTTGTTGTTCAAATGTATAACTATGTTGTAGAAACTCTTAAAGATGCTGGATATGAACATTATGAATTATCTAATTTTGCACTTCCTGCATACAAGTCTTATCACAACCAAATTTATTGGAATAGAAAAGACTATTTAGGTCTTGGACTTGCAGCACATTCATATATCGATGGCACAAGATTTGCTAATACAGAAATTATGTCTACATATGCCGACTACTTAGAAAATAAAAATGAACTTCCAATTGAACAGTCTAAAACTCTTACTTTAGATGAAATGAAGGAAGAAGTAGTTATGCTATCGCTCAGAACATCAAATGGTTTAGATTTAGAAGCTTATAAAAATGAATTTGGCGAAAACTTTTTAGCAAAAAAGAAAGATAAAAT
>CAZYYI010000073.1:0-2381 GCA_964651835.1 uncultured Lachnospiraceae bacterium | reverse complement strand
AAGCTTATAAAAATGAATTTGGCGAAAACTTTTTAGCAAAAAAGAAAGATAAAATAGCAGAACTTCTTAAAAATGGCTTCTTAATTTTAACTAAAGACAATAAACTTGTTTGCACAAGCAAAGGATATTTAGTAATAAATAAAATTGTATTGGATTTAGTAGGCTAAGTGATTTATATATAAAATATAAAGCGGGTTTAATTTAACCCGTTTTTTATTTTTTTTAAAAAAATTTGTCACAAACAGTTGACTTTATTGTTTAGCAGTAATATTATATACAGTGTTAGCACTCATATTAAAAGTTTGCTAAAAAATTGTATATTTTGCAGTAATTTGGTATATAATACAAATGAGGTAAAGATGGATTTAAGTGAAAGAAAAAAGAAAATTCTTAGTGCAGTAATTGAAACTAATGTCAAAAGCAAAAGTGCCGAAGCTGTTTCCAGTAAACAGTTGCAAGAAGAATATTTGCCAAAACTTAGCTCTGCAACTATTCGTAATGAACTTAATGCACTTGAGGAAATGGGTTACTTGACTCATTTGCACACATCTTCTGGCAGAGTACCTACCAAAGATGGTTATGAAAAATATATAAATGAACTTATGCACGAGCGCAAACTCACACCAAAAGAAAAGGAAACTATAAAATCTAATTTTTCTAACAAGCTAATTACAATTAAAGATATTATAGAGCGTTCTGCAAAAACTATTGCCTCTGCAACTGATTATACATCTGTTGTATATGCAGGCACATCAAACAATTCAATAATAAAGGATATCAAACTTTATCCAGTCAGCAGCAGTACTCAACTTGTGGTTGTAGTAACCAATGAAAAAGTTATTAATGAGCTTGCTAATCTTGGAACATCTAATGAAGCTGATTTGAAAGCAGCAGCCGATATCTTAAAAGAACTTTTTGAAGATAAGCCATTATCTAAAATTATTGATAAAAAGTTCAGAGATAAAATTGTTACTTGTGAACTTAAAAAGTATAGTTTAGTATTTGACAGAGTACTTGAAATTATAGAGGCTAACCAAAATGGACTTCATAATAACTTGAGTATTGCTGGCAAAGAAAAACTTATGGACTATTCAGAGTTTAATGACATTGAAAAGTTCAAAAAAGCAGTAACACTTTTTGAACATAGCGAAAATATTGTTCCTCTAATTAAATCTGGAAATGATTTTGAAGTTGTTATTAATGTTGGCAACGACGATAGCGGACTGGAGGACTGCTCAGTAGTAACAGTATCTTGCAATGTTGGTGGTGATACCAAAATCACAGCTGGCGTTATTGGACCAATGAGAATGGACTATCCAAAAGCAGTTTCTGTTTTAAAGGAAGTAGCTGAAACCATTGAAAATGTTTTAAATGACAAAGGAGAGAATTAATGAGCGAAAATAAACATAAAGACAACTCTAAAACAGAAGAAAAGTCTGAAAATAAAAAACAACAGTTGGATAGAGTTAAGGAACTTGAAGAAGAAATTGAAAATTACAAAAATCAATTTTCAAAATTAAAAGATGAATATGAAAGCGTTAATTCAAAAGCAGCTCAATACTTAAGTACTGCAAGCTATTATAAAAATGAAGCAGAATCTTGCAAAAAAGATTTTGAACGATTCAAAGAGCGTAATAGTAACATTTTAAATGAAGCAAAAGCTCAAGCAAGTGAAAGCGTTGCAAAAAAGCTTTTGCCAGTACTAGACAATTTTGATCAAGCCTTAGCTCAAGTTGATGCTGAAATTTTGAGGGGCTTTGCAATGATTTATTCATCACTTCAAAATATACTAAGTGACTTAGGTATAGTTGAAATCACTATAAAAGATGAATCATTAAATCCAGAATTTCATAACTGTATTAATACTGTTAAGACTGAAGATGAAAAACTTAATGGAAAAATTGCTGAAGTTTACCAAAAAGGCTATATGTTTGCTGAGTCTAAAAAAGTTATTAGACCTGCAACTGTAAGCGTCTACACTATGTAGACTATAAATTTCTAATCTTAGTGACAAAAGCTAATAAAAGCAAATACGGCTAAGCCGAAAAATAATAAATTTAAAGAGGTAGAAAATTATGGGAAAAATTATTGGTATTGACCTTGGTACAACCAACTCATGTGTAGCAATTATGGAAGGTGGCGAACCTATGGTTATCACAAATGCAGAAGGTAGCAGAACAACACCTTCTGTAGTAGGATTTACAAAGGATGGAGAAAGACTTGTTGGACAAGTTGCAAAAAGACAAGCAGTTGCAAATCCTGAAAACACAATTAGATCAATTAAAAGTAAGATGGGTGAAAACACAACAGTTAAAGCTGGTGGAAAATCTTATACTCCACCTGAAATTTCAGCTATGATACTTTCAAAACTTAAAGCAGAT
>CAZYYI010000072.1:0-5687 GCA_964651835.1 uncultured Lachnospiraceae bacterium | reverse complement strand
TCAGTTGGTTAGAGCACCACCCTGATAAGGTGGGGGTCGGTGGTCCGAGTCCACTCAGTCCTACCAAAATAAAACCACTCCATGTGAGTGGTTTTTATTTTGGTAAAATTAAGTGAATTGTACCACCAACCCAAACCTTATTCAGGTGCATCGAGTGAAACGAGTGTCCCTGAAGCGAAGCCGACTTAGTCGGCGAAAGCCACGAGCGAATGCGAAGTATAAGGTGGATTTTTAGTAAAAGTATTTACAATTTTAATTTAGTATGTTATTATAAAAAAGTAAGGAGTAATATATGAAATTAGATATTAAAAGTAATGATAAATTTAAAGAGGCAAATCAAAAGACAACTATTTGTGCTCTAGGTAATATTGAAGAACATGAATGTGTTAGACCTACTTTTGAGGGACAGGAACAGATAGTTAGTGAAAAGTTAATTGAAGATGCATTGTATGGTGATATTCCACAAGAATATAAGTACAAAGGGCAAACTGAAGCTGCAATGGAAAATAAAGAAAAACGAGTAGCAAATTTAGATGTTGAAGATGCTTTTGCTTGGGGAATGTTTCAAAAAATACGAATTTTAGGACAAAAACAAATTTCAATTGAAGAACTTTGTAAATTTGCTGATGCGGTTATTGAGTTATCTAAGGCAAAATTAAAGTTTATTCCAAAATTTTCATTTGGACAATTAGAGTTTGATAATTTTTTTAATAGATATGGTGATTATGTTACCGCAAATAATGATATAATTAAATTAAATGAAAAATTAGAAGCTTATGACTTGTTTGACATATTTTCAATGGGAATAATTCCTTTGGATATGGTTAAAATTATGAAAGATAAGGAACTTGGCAAAAAGGTATTTAAAAAACCTAGCGAAATGGGTGAGGATTAATTTAAATAATTAAAAAAAGCACCGCAAAAGCGGTGTTTTTTATTTGTGATTACACTTAAAAACTGATTTGTATTTTTTTATGACGCTTACTTTTTTTATATTTGTGAAATATATACAAATGCTGCAATGCCAAGTGCGATAACTGCAATGAATAATATTAATGCAATCCATCCAATTGCTCTTTTATTAAGTATTAATTGCTTTACGATGTAATTTAGTATTATAGGAATAAGTAATAAACTATATGCGGCTATAACAATACCTGCAATTAGTAATACTACTCCAAATATTGGATTAGTTGATATATAAGATGATGCACACCATATAGTAAGTGTTGGTCCACCGATAAAGAACAGGGCAAATAATGCCAAATTTGCAAGTGCGCGTTTACCCATATATGTAGTGAGCTTGCGTTCTTCTGGATCTTTCTTTAAATTATTATAAACTACTCTTGTGTCAGTAAATTTACTTATCATAAATCCAATTATGTTTAACCAACGTAATAAATTCATATTCTACCTCCATTTACTAAATTCAAAAAATGTTTGAGTATGCGACTTATGTTTGCAGATTTTGCGAATGCTAGCAAAATAATTTTTTATAAATTCAAGTTTTGTAGGGTTTGTATTTGATAATTCTTTTCGTGCTTTACTTCTTTCTATTATAAGTAATATTGCACAGATTATAAATAAAATACCTATAACAATTAATAATATTCCAAATATTAAGCCAAGTTTTGAGTTTGCAAATAATGTGCCGATTCCTATTAACAATGCTAATATAATAGTTGTGGCAAAGTTGCTAAGCAGGTCTCTAACCTCGTGGCTGTATGCAAATTCTTCCACCGAGCTACGTGAAAAATTAAGCAATTTTAATGTATTATTTACAAGTAGTACTACTACTGTAATTATTACTACCAACAGTAATACTACAATCATCCACAAAATTGCTACACCTACACCTCCGAACAAATCAGCAATAGGAATCTTTATGTTTGCAGCAGCTTCAGTTGCATCAGAAGAGAATTGTATTAATGGCCATGCAGCAGCTATAAATGTGTAAATTGCACCTGCAAAACTTAATAGCATTACTATTGCAGAAAATATTGCTATTCCCATAACTATTGGGCGAGGGTGGCCTTTGGTTAAATTATATTGCAGATAGGGAAGTTTAATACCATGTAATTTTCCTTTTCTTCTAGCTCTCTTTATAAGGTTATATGTGTGTTTGGAAAAATTTGCTTTTTCCAAACTATCATCTGTTATTTCCACATGGGTTTGGTTTTCCATCTCTGATGTAGAAGATAATTCTTCATCAGAATAAATTTGTTCATTTTCTTCCACTAAAAACCTCCTTAATTTATAATACTGGCAAAAATTAAATAGTATTCCTAAATTTAGTATATACAATTTAAAGCTAAAAAACCAAACGATTTAATATATTAAATTTTAATTTGCCATTTTAGATGAATTATACTTTAAAATAAAAAAGTCAGCATAAAGCCGACTTTTTGTTTACACTTTGATTTTTTTATTTTTTCTTCTTTGATTTCTTTTTTGTATCATCTTGCTTTTCAGGGAGCTTTTCAAGTAATTCTTCAGGATTTTTGAGTAAGTTTTCAAATATTCTCATGGATTTGCCCATATAAAGTCCATCAGCAATGCGTTCATCAAGCGATAGTCCAAAATTCATAATTTTGGCAACGCCAAGTTTGTTGTTTTCTAAAACTACTGGTTCCATTTGCTCTTTGCCCATAGACATAAAGATGCTGGTTGTTCCAAAATTGTAAAGATGATGATAAACATAATTGAGTTTAATAGATTTTAAATTTGTTAAAAAACAACTTGTATGGAAAGGACTTAACTTTAACATAAGTCCAGTTAAAATTCCGTGTTTATCACAAAATCTAAGCATGCCCATTGCCATTCTAAACATCCAAGCAGGAAGTTTTGCTAAGGTTCCGGCACTTTTGGTTGTTGAGTGTTCTTCACTTTTGTCTAAATTCTTTGCAATTTCAGCGTTTACGATATCTCTAACTTCAAATAAATTTTCAGTTCCTTTAAAAGGGAATTTAAGAGTAACAATTTCGCCATCATCAGATAGTGATTTTTTAATATCCATAGAAACATAGATGCCTTTTCTTTGGTAAATCACTCCGTTCATAATAAACCAATTCATTCTTTCTCTGGTATATAAAATTCTAACGATAGATGCAATAACAATATGCATATAAGAAAAGCTATTGCCATTTTCACGTTCTTTCTTAATAAAATTATCTAGGCCTTCACAATTGATTTTCATATTAAAATAATTCACCGCATCAATTCGCATTGGCATAAAAAATGGCTCTGCTTTATCAATAACATTCAAATTTTTTACACGTTTTCCGTCTTTTCTTCTTCCAAACATAACTATATCCTTTGTTTTAATTTCATCTTATGATAACAACTAAATTATAACATAAACTTCTGTTTTGCAAATTGTTTTATGCAATATTTTTAAATTATTGTTAAAATTTGTATAGTTTTAATTTAATTAATGCACAAAAATACATTTGAAACTTGTTTATAGTTAGTAGAAATTTGACATAACTTACTTATCAAGATATAATCAATTTAACAATATATTATCATAAAAGATTTTTACGAAAGAAAAAGGGAAGAATTATGGAAGAACAAATTTCGCAGCAAAATGATGAAAACTTAAATATTAAAGAAGAAAATAGTATCGAAACTACAAAGCCAAAATTAACAAAAAAAGAATCTTTTATTCAATTTTTGAAATTTGTAGGATTTTCAATTTCTGCTGGCGTGATTCAAATTGGGCTAACAGAAATATTGATGTTAATTGGATTAAAAGGTGAATTGTATTGGATATCTTATTTGTCAGGACTCATTGCATCAGTTATTTGGAATTTCACTTTAAATCGCAAGTTTACGTTTAAATCAGCTAACAATGTGCCTATTGCTATGACATTAGTATTTTTATTTTATCTAGTGTTTACTCCATGTTCAACACTTTGGAGTGATGCATTGCAAAAAGTTGGTTGGGATGAAACACTTGTAACATTGTTTTCTATGGTGATTAATTTTGTTACTGAATTCATTTATGATAGATTTGTAGTTTTCAGAAAATCAATCAACACAAATAATCTTGCAAAAAAACAAGAACAAAAGAAAGAAGAGAAAATTTAAAAGAATGTTAGCGTTTAAAATAAAAAGAAATCAAAATTTAGTTTGATTTCTTTTTTATTAATTATTTAATTTTTGATTTGCGGCTGCCATGTCTTGAAGTTGTTTTAAAGCTTTGTTAGAAATATTATAAACAGTTGTAGCATTTTTGCCGATTTTATCTGCAATTTCTTGCAGTGTTGGCTGGATATATGATATAGTGTGTTCCATAAAAACAATTCTTTCATAATTATATAAATTATAATAAATTTCAGAAATAACTTTGTCTATACCACCAGCAGCTTCAATAAGGTCATCAATCTCTTTTTTGCGTGTGTAATAATTATTAAGTTTATTCAATATTAGTCTTTCAATGTAATATATATATGAATTACTGAGTCCAAGTTTTTTATTAACATCATCTTTGTTAATATAATGATAGTCCATCATCACGCTCACAAGCACATTAAATTGATCATCATTTAGTGAACTGCCAAAGTCATATAAAAGGAAATCCTCGCCACCATTGTTTTCAATGAATTCATTAGCCATTTTCTTTCTTTCTAAAATACCATCTATTTTTTCATTTAGTCGCAAGGTACGTTCATAAAATGATTGTTGTGTTATATCAGAAAAAAGGGGATTGCTTTGGGCTTTTGAATTTGCGTCGTATTTAGGATTAAGGAAAAGGTCATTCAGTATTACTAGTTCTTTTTCATCTAAAAATAATTTCAAATCTTCAAGTCCATTTTCGCCGCCAACTTTATCCATAAATTCTGAAATTTCTTTTTTTCTCTGAATATTTTTTTCTATTTTATTAAATATTAATTTTATACTATTAACATGGCTACTATGCTGATCAAAATTATCGCTAGGTGTTACATTATTTAAATTATTATCAGTTTGAATATAATTGAAAAACACTTCTTTTTGTTCATCTGTAAGATATGGTAAAAGTTCACTTTCAATGTCAATTTTGCCATTATATTTTGCATATATTTCATGTACACGATTCAATGTTTTCAATTGTTTTAAAGAATGTGTTAAGAGATCTGTTTGTGATATATTACTTTTACTTTGCATTAAGCTAATTAACAGTGGTAATGAATCTTTAATTCTTTTGTAAACAGTTTGAACAGGTAAATCTTCTTTTTTTGCAATTTCAGTTAATGTTTTGCCTTCAAAATAACGCATTGTTAATATTCGCTGGTGGATAGGTGGAAATTTTGATAAGTAATCTTTTTTTATTTGGTTAACTAGTGTTTCATTCGATTTAATTTCATACAAAAAATCTTCAAGTTCATCTACATCATTAAACACTAAAGAACCATATTTATTAAATCGTTCAATCATTTCATTTTTTGAATCAAGACTTAATGATTTATTCTTATCAAGCAATTTATTTAAATTTGTTATACTATTTTCACAAGATTTTTTGTAATATATCAAAAATGAATCAACAATTTTATCATGCTCATAAATATCAAATCTATCAATGCATTCATTAAGTTTTTCTTTACATAATTCAACCAATTGATTATAAGAAACTGGTTGATTTTTGACAAGATTTTTATATTTATCTGCCAGCCATTTTGTGTAGCTATCAAGCCCACGAACAATTG
>CAZYYI010000071.1:0-5756 GCA_964651835.1 uncultured Lachnospiraceae bacterium | reverse complement strand
AAGACAGCAAAAGGACATACTATCAACTATAATTATGGTATACTAAACTAGAATACCATAAAAGTAAACCGCCTGTCAATAATTTTAGAAAAATAAATGAAAAAATCCATATTAATTTTTGACAACTTTCTATATAAAAATAAGCACAAACAACCAACATATTAATATGGCATATTTTAATTATCACGCAAAAGTCAGAAAACTAATTACGGAAAATCATTGCACTGGTGCTAAACTTATGGAAAATTACCGGGGCATTTCGCCAGCACTTGTGCTTTACTTTGATAATCACCCACCAATGCCAATAAGAGAACATAAATTTACTGAATATTTTGAGTTGCTTGAAAAATACCAAATTAAACCTGTCTAAATTATATAACTAATTTATAAATTTAACAGTTTAACCCCTTTACAAATATAAATATTGTGATATAATTTAGATATGGATAAATTAAACGAAGCTAAAAAATTTTGTGAAGAAAAGCATAAAGACGCTATTTACATTATTAATGGCAAAAAGTTGCCTTATTATTCTCATTGCTTTGAAGTTGCAGATATTATTTATTATAATGTTAAAGAAGATATAGATTTTGATTATGCACTTACACTTGCATATCTACATGATATTTTAGAAGATACTGATGTAACTTATGAAACAATGCAAGAAAAATTCGGATCTGAAATTGCAAATGGAGTGTTGGCATTAACTAAAGATAAAAAATTACCAATTAACTTGCAGCTTAAAGACAGCATTGAAAGAATACTTAAACAACGTAAAGAAGTTTCTATCGTTAAAATGGCTGATCGTATATGCAATATTTATGAACCTTTTGAAATTTGGAGTCTAGAAAAACAAGCTAGTTATATTGAAGATGCAAAATTAATACTTTCTGAATTGAAAGATGCAAGTCCAAGCTTAGCTAAATTCTTTAAAACGAAGATTGATGAATATGAAAAAAAAATTGAAAAAGGAGCAAATATGAAATACATAACACTAAACAATAAACTTTATGCTTATGACAAAGACACAGGTATGACCATTGAATTTAATAATGGTAGTTGGGATTTAACTAATACTGATTATGCAAATTTAGCAAACAATAGTAATGCCACTGAAATCTCTGCTCAACGTGCCAATGAAATCACCGATGGCAAATCTGCAGCAGCATTTATATCTGAATACCTTTTAACTCTTTCTAATGGTGAATAGTATATGAGTAAATTAGATGAATTTTACCAAAGATTTGGTTACACACCTATAAAAAGCACTTCAACGGTTCAAAGTCCAGGTGCTAAATCACAAAAGAGCTTATTAGATAAGGTTAAAAGAAACATTGAACTCGATGGAAATGCAGATTTTAACCTTTCTTATGTAGGGGACCTTGCAAGATGTACTGTTATCTGTGATTCTTATGAAGATGTGCCAAATATTATACCGAAATTAAAACAAGCCTTCCCTGATTTGAAAGGCTATATTTCAAGATGTCCAAATGGATATAGAGGTATACATTTAAACACTCAGATTAATGGTGTAAAAGCTGAAATTCAATTATGTACCAGCAAAGCTTTTGAATACGGACAAGCTGCAGAACATATATACACTAAATGGCGCAGTTTTAATCATAAGCAAAGACAACAAGATATTGATAAAATTTCGGAAATGTTGAATAGTAATGAAATTTCTTCTGAAGAGCGAATAGCTTTAAAAGACAAAATTAAAAGTATGAAAAAAGATCTTTTAATGGATATTGAGCAAAAGAAAGAAGAATATAATGCAACAGACGAACTTTTTAAAGAACTGCATAGTGATGGTAGTTTTGAAAAAATGGAAAGTGATATAGAAGCTATTTTACTCTCATATAATGTTAACATATATCAAAATAACAAACCACTTAATTCATTACTTTTCAAAAAATTCGAATCTTCACATAATATTGTTGATATAGATTCAGCAGAAAAATTAATATCAAAAGTTCACCCTATTGCTGAAAAAGCACAAAAAGAAATGCTTTCAAAACTGGATAAATTTTTAAAATCTAATAAAATTAGCGAAGCAGATACGGATAAATCTACAATAGAAATAATTAAACTTATAACTAAAACATATGATAAAGCTTTAGGAATCAAAAAAGAACAAGCAGTAAATAAAGATGTTTTTATAGATAACTTAAGGAATAATTCCATCCAAAAAAGCAAAATCGCTACAGAAATTGCAATTAAATGTAAAGAAAACAACATTAATTTTAAAAATCTAAACAAGGAAATACTTTCTAACATCTTTAAAGATTTAAACGAATCGGGAAAATTTAATCCAGTTAATTCAACAGTGGTTTCACTTTATGAAATAGAATCTAATATAAATGATTTTATAAAATCACCTGAAGTAGTCAAACTATCTAAAGATGCATTAAAAGAATTATGTGAAAAAGAAGGTATTGCAGCAAAACAAGAAAATGTTAATGTTGTAGATCCAAGGCTAGAACAATATAACAACAGCTTAAAAAATCGCACTTTAGACAGCAATGAACTTTCAAGTGACGCACCTATTAAACAAAATGATTAATATTATAGATTTATAAAAACCACATTAGTTATTAATGTGTTTTTTATTGTATAATAATTATTTTAAATTTAATAATTTAATCAAAACTTGCAACCTTTTAAAGTTAAAAATTATATAATTTAACCATCAAAAAATGATTTGCAAAAATCGTGAAATAATTGTAAAATAAATTTACATAAGGAGTAAAATTATGGAAGATGAAGTACTTAAACAAAAAATTAAAGCAGCAGTTTTAAGAGTTACCGAAGACCCTGTTCATAAACATACAAAAGAGGGTTCAGACAAAAACTGCCTTTACACAGAATCTGATTACACAGAACTTGAAGATAAAGTTTATCAAATAATTAAAGCTTACAAACTTGATGATCCTAAGATACCAGAGGAAACCAAGACTGTAATTGTTAATGACTATCTTATGAACAATGTTCAAATTAAGCATGATTATTTTGATGCTTTTTTAACTCGTATACCACAAATTCCTGAGAGTGAATTGCCAAGCAGAACTGCACACGCAGCACTTGTTAAAGGTGCAACAATGTGTGCTGGATACGCTGAAGCTTGTCGTGTGTTACTTGAAAGTTTGGGCATAAATACTAAGACTCTTTTAAGCAAGTTGCCAGGTCAAGATAAAAGGTTATTACATTATGTAACAATGGCAACACTCAGTAATGGTGAAGTTAAGTTGCTTGATCCAGAAAGAGAAGCATCTTGTCTTAAAAAAGGTTTTGATTTTAAAAAATATCAAAGTTCAATGGAATATATGATACCTAATGAAGAATTTGATAGTCAAAAAATTGGAAATGATGGTATAGGCATACAAGTTATGGACTATATTTCATCTGCCAAGCAAAGTCCAGATGGTAGCAAATTAATATCTCTTGATGAAATCAATACTGAAAATGGTACTAAACAAATTGCAACAGTTGTTGACAAAGACCAACCACTTATTGATGAAAACGGCAAGCCAATTAATTTATCAGGCTCAACTCTTTCAGGAAAAAAATTGGATTTGGAAAATCTTATCTCAAACCCAAATTTTGAGAGCTACTTTAAAAAACGCAATCCAGTTATACTTGTGCATGGAACACAAAAACTTTCATTACTTAATAAAGTTTATACAAAATTAAATAAATTAAACTCTGAAATTGCTAAAAATACATCCCTTACAGGTTCACAACCTGAAGCATAAGGAGAAATATGGTAAAAAATTTTAAAATTTCGGGGCTTGCAGCAACGCTTTACCTGCCAAGTGAAACCCCAAAAGAAATGGTAATTGGCATTCATGGTTTTGCGGGAGATAAAGAAAGTTCTGTGCTTATAGCACTTGCAAAGGAACTTGCAGAAGATAATATTACAATGCTTACCTACGACCTGCCTTGTCACTCAGAAAACATTAGTGATAAACCATTAAATTTAAAAGAATGCATTGATTCAGTAAACGAAGCATACAAGTATGTTAAAAGTAATTATGGTGATTTGGATATTTCGTTTTTTGCCACAAGTTTTGGAGCATACATATTATTAAACTTTTTGAGTGATAATGATGTAGAATGCAAAAATATTATACTTCGTGCACCAGCAATTTTTATGCATAAAACTTTAACAGATAATATTATGCCAGAGTTTAAATACACACTAAGCGACCTTGAAACTCCAAAAGAATTTGGCTACAACTACCCTGTTTATGTCGATAAAACTTTTTATAATGATTTAGTTAATCAAAAGCTAGACGAACGCTATATTTCAAAACATTTTTTAAATGTAATTCAAGGTAAGAAAGATAATGTTGTAAGTCCTAAAGATAATGCAGAGTTTTTTGAAAATAAATGCAGTGGCAATTATAATATTTATTATTTTGAAAACGCCGACCACCGCTTTAAAAATCCCGGCGAACTTGATGAAATTATAAAAATATCTAAAGACATTTTAACAAATAAAAATCAATAAAAATTTAATATACAAAATAAAAAAAACACATTGATAACCAATGTGTTTTTTATTAATCTAATCTAAAAATAACTAAGTTTACACACCAATAAGATGAGATAATTTTAAATTACAATGCTTGCAAATTTTTAATAATGTAGTTGTCTTAATATATTTAACTTTACAATTTAGTAAATTTCTTATTGTCGAATAAGAAGTATTTGTTAAACTACAAAATTCTTTAATAGTCAAATTATTATCCTTAATCAATGTTTTTAAATTATTAGAAACAATTTTTATTAACTCTTCCATAAATTCTCCTATTTTATAAACTCATTTTAAAACAAATAAAATTATATTTGTTAAAATACGAAGAATTTTCGTAAGAAAAATTTAATATATAAAAATTATAAAAAGAATGGCAGAAATTGCGTAAGAGACAAAAAATAGAAAAAGACCCAAAGGGCGCGTAGTAACCTACGTAACCGTATGGGTCTTTTGAATATTTTGCAGTATATTGCGTGATTTATGCCATTATTTTATAATTTTGCTAACGACACCAGAACCAACAGTACGTCCACCTTCACGGATAGCGAAACGAAGACCTTCTTCGATAGCTACTGGAGAGATAAGGCTAACTGTCATCTTTGTGTGGTCACCAGGCATAACCATTTCAGTTCCTTCTGGAAGAGTGATTGAACCTGTAACGTCAGTAGTTCTGAAATAGAACTGTGGACGATAGTTATTGAAGAATGCAGTGTGACGACCACCTTCTTCTTTTGTTAATACGTAAACTTGAGCTTCAAAGTCTGTGTGTGGGTGGATTGTTCCTGGTTTAGAAAGAATTTGACCTCTTTGAACGTCTGTTCTTTCAATACCACGAAGAAGAATACCAACGTTGTAACCAGCTACAGCTTCATCAAGTGTTTTACGGAACATTTCGATACCAGTAACAACTGAAGTCTTTGGTTTAGCTTCAAGACCAACGATTTCAACTGTTTCACCAGTTTTAAGAACACCTCTTTCAACTCTACCAGTAACAACAGTACCACGACCAGTGATTGTGAATACGTCTTCGATAGGCATCAAGAATGGTTGATCTGTAGCTCTGTCTGGAGTTGGGATCCAAGAGTCAACAGCATCCATAAGTTCCCAAATGCATTTGCATTCTTCTGAATCATATTTGCCAGCTTTAGCTGCTTCAAGTGCATTGAAAGCTGAACCACGAACGATTGGAGTGTTGTCTCCATCATATTCGTATTTAGAA
>CAZYYI010000070.1:0-5767 GCA_964651835.1 uncultured Lachnospiraceae bacterium | reverse complement strand
TAACATACACAAAAATTAAAAGTCAAGCATAATAAAAGCCCATTCAAAATTGATATAAAAAAAGCTAAAGATTTCTCTTTAGCCTAAATGATATTTAAATTATTCTTCGCTATTATTGCTATCTTCTTGTAGCATAAATATAGCTTTAATTTTTGCAGTAACCTCTTCACAAAATGCAGGATTTTCCATTAAATATTTTTTAACATTTTCACGGCCCTGACCAATTTTTTCGCCATTGTAACTAAACCAAGCACCACTCTTTTGTATAATATCTTTATCAACAGCAATATCTAATATACAAGATTCCTGTGAAATGCCCATACCAAAAATAATATCAAATTCAGCAACTTTAAATGGAGGTGCAACCTTATTTTTAACAATTTTAACTTTGGTTCTAGCACCAATTGATTGGTCACCTTCTTTAATAATTTCACCTTTTCTTACATCCATTCTGATAGATGAATAGAATTTAAGAGCCTTACCACCAGGTGTGGTTTCAGGATTACCAAACATAATGCCAATTTTTTCACGAAGCTGGTTAATAAATATAACGCAAGTTTTTGTTTTATTAGTAATACTTGCAAGTTTTCTTAAAGCTTGGCTCATAAGTCTAGCTTGAAGACCAACGTGGTTATCGCCCATTTCACCATCAATTTCAGCTTTTGGAGTAAGTGCGGCAACAGAGTCAACTACCAAAATATCGATAGAACCAGACCTTACTAAACTTTCAGCAATCTCAAGGCCTTGTTCACCATTATCTGGCTGTGAAACATATAAGTTTTTAATATCAACACCAAGTCTTGCAGCATATGTTGGGTCAAGTGCATGTTCAGCATCAATAAAAGCTGCAGTTCCACCCATTTTTTGAGCTTCTGCCACTATATGCAAAGAAACTGTGGTTTTACCAGAAGATTCTGGTCCATAAATTTCAACAATTCTGCCACGAGGAACACCACCAACACCAAGTGCCATATCAAGTGTTAAACATCCGGTTGGGATAACATCTATCTTTTCAGTTGCAACATCACCAAGACGCATAATACTGCCCTTGCCATACTCTTTTTCAATTTGAGCTATTGCTTGCTCAAGATTCTTTTGTTTGTCTGTCATAATTTTTACCTCTTTAAATTTATTTTAATTATTTAATTAATTTCCTTATTTTCAGTTTCTTTAGCTTTCATTGCTTTAACTGTATTCAAACAATAATTCACACAAGAAATTATTGTAAGTGCAGTTCCAACAATAATCAGTGCCAAGCCAAATAATCTTACAGCTTCTAAAAATTTACCAGTAGCAACAACTCTAAGTCCAACATAAAGCATTAAAACCACATTGCCAACATCTAAGAAAAATGATTTAATCTTGCCATAGATATCTGCTGCAACAACTATATTTTTATTTGCTGCAACCATTCTAAGCCCACCAATAAATATATCACGAAGCACAATTACTAAAAGTATAAGTATAGATGCCCAATTATTTGTAACTCCAGCAAAAAGTACTAAGATAAGTGCAGTAGTTGTAATAAACTTATCTGCAATTTGATCCATAAATTTGCCAAAATCACTAACTAAACCATACTTCCTTGCAATATAGCCATCAACAAAATCAGTTAAACAGCCTAGTATATAAATGCCAAGTGCAACGAATTTTCCAATTCCGTAAGGGATAGGAACTAAAAATAGAATAACAATAATTGGAGTACATATTATTCTTGAAATTGTTAAAATATTTGGAACATTTTTATTCATCTGCAATCTCTCCTTTAAGGTCATATCCGCAAACTTTTTTAATCTTAATATTGTAATACTCGCCAACATTTACAGGCTTTGTTGATTTGAAAAATACTAGTGTATCAGCTTCAGGTGTCTGATATTCAGAGCGTCCAAAAAATAGTTGTTTATTAAAATCTATACCTTCATAACAAATATCAATAGTTTTGCCTACAAAATTTTTATTGACTTGTTTTACAACCTTTTTTTGAATTTTTATTAATTTAAGTAAACGTTTTTTCTTAACTTCTTCATCAATCTGTTCAGGAAAATCACCAGCAGCAGTACCAATTTCTCTTGAGTATGCAAAAAATCCTACATGAGTAAGTTTGTAATTTTGCACAAACTCTTGAAGTTCTTTAAAATCTTTTTCAGTTTCACCTGGGAAACCCACCATAAAAGTAGTTCTAATTGCAATAAATACTGGTTGACTTTTTATTTTTTCAATAAGTTTAATTATGTCTGCTTTATTTGTATGACGATTCATACGCTTTAAAATATTGTCTGAAACATGCTGAAGTGGTATATCAAGATATTTGCAAATTTTAGGATTTTTAACAATTTCATCCAAAAGTTCATCAGTAATCATTTCTGGATAGCAATACAAAAGTCTTATCCATTTCAAATTTTGAAGTTTAGACAATTTTCTAAGCAGTGGAACAAGCTGTGATTTTCCGCTCTTATCCATGCCATATCTAGTAATATCTTGGGCAACAATGATAAGTTCAGTTGCACCATTATTAACTAAATCCCTTGCCTCATCCAAAATATCTTCCATACTTCTTGAACGATACCTGCCACGAATAAAAGGAATATTACAGAAAGTACAATAGTTATCACAACCATCAGAAATTTTTAAATATGCATAATGTGCAGGAGTGCTAACCATTCTGTTTTTAACATAAGGAACAGTATTAGTTCCGCCCACTTTAACAATCTTTTTGTTCTTTTCAAAAGATGCATTAATAATACTCACAATATCTGGATATTGGTCAATACCAAGAAAAATATCAACTTCTGGGAACTCTTCTCTCATTTCATTTGACCATTTTTGAGGCATACAACCAGTAACAATTAATCTCTTGCATCTTACATTTGGATTTTTGCGATATTCACTCATCTCGTTAATAGTTTCCATAGATTCATCACGAGCTGTTTTGATAAAACCGCAAGTATTAATTATTATAATATCAGCATTTGAGGCATCAGAAGTAAACTTATAGCCAGCATCACGAAGATATGTCAGCATAAGTTCAGAATCTACCCTATTTTTATCACAACCAAGTGATATTACACCAACAAGCAAAGATTTTTGCTTAGTTTTTTGCACCTTAATTAAATCAACATCAGTTGTTTCAATATTCTTTTTAGTATCAGTCATAATTAATTTATCCTTCTATGTTATCAATAATTAATTTTACTTCATTTTTTGTTAAATTTGCAACTTTTAAATGGTATATTTCGTCATCTTTTATTGATGAATATACAAATTCACCCTCACCATCAATTTTGCATGCATCTTCACTACCTATTTCAATATTAGAAATATCTTCAGAATTCGCACCAAATGAAATTCTGCCTGGCAAATTATAATCAACACTACTACTGTCTATAAGTTCAGAAGCTATAACAATAAAATTAATACCAACAGCTCTGCCAAATTTTAATAATTTAGTAAGCTGAGAGTTAATTTGCTGTCCAAGCACTAATCCACTAGATTTTGTATAATTGTTAAATACAACAACCAAATATGGCAGTTTTGATAAACCTAAATTTGTAGCATAATCATTATAGCTTGCTATATTTTTTACATTTGCTCCAGCAAGAGTAATATATCTTTGCTCAAGCTCATTTTCAAGTTCTGTAAGAACATCCAAAATTTCACGGTTTGTTTCAGCAACCCTGCTAAAATACATAAATGATGACTTATTAAACACTTCAAAATCACTATTAAGTTTTGAATCACAAATAACAAAATTTACATCGGAAATAGTGTTTTTTAAAGCCAAACTTAAAAGTATAGAGCTAGTAAACTTAAAACTCATTTGTTCGCTATCGCAGAACATAGCTGTATGGAACATATTACGTATATCCATAAACATAAGTCTATCAAGTTCGTCTTTACCAAACAAATAAGTCAAGTTTTCGCTATTTTTAAATTCCTCAGTTTTTAAAACATCAATAAATTTGTAGTTTGAAATTTTTGGATATAAATTATTTAAATCACCACTTGCATTATCTGCGTTTTTATTCAAAACTTTATCAGAATTATTCTTTTTAAACATAGCTAAAGTAGACTTAATTTCATCAGCTGAAACTTCATCATTATTTTGTTTTTCTATGTTATGTTCTCTTTTAGTAATACTACTATTTTCTACATTATCATTTGCAGAACTTGACAATTCTTCAACATTATCAAAATTATTTTCTGCAGCAATCTCAGCATCATCATTTGTTTCATCTTCAAAAATTTCATTAGTAATTGAATTTGTTTCATTTATTTCATCTTTATTTGTATCTTCTGTATCTGAATTTTCATTATTAAGCAAAACTTCATCATTGCTTAAATTTTCATAAGCAGAAGATGTTTCAGATATAGCATTTTCACCAACATTTTCATTAAATGAAAGTTCTTGAGCATCATTTGATGGCTCAGTTTTTTCTTCTACTTTTTCTTCAATAGCACTCTCTTCATTTTGAGCATTAGTTTCTTCATCAAAATTAACATCATCTACATCTAAACTTAATGTGCTATTTTCTAAAATTTCATCTTGAACATTATTTTGAGCTTCAACATTATTTTCTGTTTCAACATTATTTTCTGTTTCAACAACTTCTTCTTCAATTTTTGCTGATTCACTATCTTTTGGCTGTTCTATATTTTGGGATTCAATGCTTTCACTTTTTTCTAGTTTTGGTCTATATTCATCATATCCCTTAATTTCAAAATCAGAAAAATTATCGTAGATACTAAAGTCAATTTGTGTATCAGATTCATCATAATTTAAATTATTTTGAGCAGTAATATTATTTTGAATAGTTGTATTAACTTCATCATTATCTGCAGAATTTTCACTTGACTCGTTATTTGAAAGTTCATTTAAATTCAAAATATCTTCAACTTTATCCGTTTCAGAATTAGTTATATTATCATAATTATTAGTTTCGGTAATTTCAGTAGATTCATTGGCATTTGTTTGATCATCATTATTTCTGTTAGGATTGTAATTTTTGTACATATTTTCATCATTTTCTATGCCACGTTCTCTGTTTAGTTCTTCTCTAGCACGCTTAAGTTCTTCAATATCAACAGATCCAACATTTTTATCCACTTTATCACCTCTTTATTAATCTATACTATTAAAATCTTCACCAAAATCTTCTTTAAATTTATCAGGAGTAATAAGCACTTGTCTTACCTTTGCACCGGTTGCTCCGCCAATATAACCAACATCTTCCATTTGGTCGATTATACGTGCAGCACGTGAGTAACCAATAGACAACCTACGCTGCAAGTAAGAAACCGATGCTCCACCATTTTGCATAACAATTTTGACTGCAGTTTTAAAATATTCATCAGTAGAAGCCTTACCAATTCCACCTTCTGAGCCTCCGCCTACACTGTCAGCACTAGCAGATTCTTCTGAATTTATGATATTATTGACAGTTTCATCATAACAAGCTTGGTTATTTTTGATATCATAATCAATAATAGATTTAATTTCATCATCAGTAGCATAAGCTGCTTGAAGTCTTGGAGTTGCAGATGTGCCAGTAGGTGCAAAAATCATATCACCTTGACCAAGCAATTTTTCAGCACCAACAGAGTTAAGAATTGTTTTAGAGTCAATACCAGACTGCAAACTAAATGCAATTCTTGAAGGAATGTTATTTTTAATAACACCTGAAATAATATCAACAGAAGGTCTTTGAGTTGCAAGAATAATGTGCATACCGCACGCACGAGCAAGCTGAGTTAAACTTTGAATACAAGC
>CAZYYI010000069.1:0-5810 GCA_964651835.1 uncultured Lachnospiraceae bacterium | reverse complement strand
CTTCTTCGCCGTACATTGAAAATATATCAACGACGCTGCAACCGGCCGCGGCCTTTTTCTTTTTATCTGGAGATCCCTCTGGTGTTAGTTTGGCCACATCGCTGAAGCGGTCAAAAATTTCCACGGCCCTAGCCTCAGCAGAGGCAATCACATGGGAGTATATATTGCTGGTCGTGCTGACTTGGGCATGGCCCAAGCTGTGCGATACGATCACCAATGGGGTGCCGTCAGCGATCATTAGGCTGGCATAGGTATGCCGGAGGGAGTGGACCGTCACTGAAGGCAGGCCGTTGCGCCGAACAAAGCCCGTGAACCACTTAGAGACAGTGTCCGGGAAGATGGGGCGGCCATTCTCACGGGTAAAGACCCGGCCATCTGGATTTGACCAAGCATCGCCCAATATCTCCGCTTGCTGTTCCTGCCACTTCTGCAGATCCAGTAGCAGGAGCACCGCGGTCCGGGAGATTTTCAACGGGCGCTCACTGTCCTCTGATTTTGGGGTGTCAACATAGCACCCGGCATCGGGTACATAGTTCCAAGTCTGGCGAATGTGTAGGATCTGGTTTTCAAGGTCTACGTCACACCAACGCAGACCAAGGAGTTCTGCGCGGCGGAGACCGGAGAGCAGGTCAAAGGTAATGATACCTCGCCACATGATGGGCTCGCCCTGCAAAAGTTCCAGCAGCCGTCTGGCATCTGGCTCATCAAGATACTTGGCCCTCCGATGGGCGATGCTGGGGAGGTCTGCCTTTTCTGCTGGATTACTTTCGATATACTGCCATTTGACGGCACGGGAAAGCACGGCGGAGAGGACCCGATGGTAAGCGTGGACTGTACCCGGCTTCAGCGGGGTGCTGTCGCGCTGTGTTGTGAAGAAATCATCGTAGGCGAGGCCATAGGTGGCGGCGAAGGTCTTGGCTCCGTTGATTGCGATGCCTTGCCCCGCTTTCAGCTGCTTGAATACCCAAACGGAAAGCCCAGTTTCCTGTGATAGAGCCACCATAGAGGTCTTGCGATCCTTCAGCCAAGTTCCAAAGTCCTCTTTCGGGATAGACAGGGCTTTGGCTCGGATATTTTCTTCTTGGAGGTTGGCGTAAAAGGAGGCGATGTGACCGGGCTTCAGATCCTTCAGGCGGATATGCCCAAGCGCCTGATTTATCAGCTCCATCTTGGCCTTGTAACCGTAGACGGTTTTCTTTTTCAGATTGGGCTCTGCGTGTTGCGCCAAGAAGCGTTCGGTGAAGTCGACAAGACGAATATTGCCATCGTGGGTGGTTTGATGCCGGACCTTTTCCTCGAACATCATGATCTGGCGCTGGAGTTCCTTCTCAACTTGGCGTTCTGTCATGCCCGGAGAGGGGGTCCAAGTCATCCATTCGCGGATCTGTTTTCCTTGAATGTTGTAGCCGTTGGACACGGCGATGCGATATGACTTGCCTCGCTTTTGGATCGTGGCCATGCAGTCAAACCTCCTTTCATGCGGTGTCCAATTTGGACACCGCTTTGCTTTAAGGGCGGAACTTGTGGCCGCAGTTCAAACAGGTGACCTCGATCTTGTTGGCACCGATGCCGCCGGCGACAGCTCCAGCTAGACCGCCAGTTAGAAACATACCCGCAACGGCTTTCCCAACACCGAATCCCTTTTTGTTAGCGGAGAGAGAGGTGGAACCGCACTTGGGACAGCAGGCAACCCCAGCGGCTTTGTTTTCCTTAATGCGTTGCTTCGCCTGACCATGCTTGGTGCGGGGAATGGCGGGGCGCGGTGCTGCCGTTTGAACTGCTGAAACCTTCTTTTCGACGATGGGCTCTGCCGAAGCATACTCGCTTGCGGAGAAGTCGATGGGCTGCTGGTTCGGGTAGCTGGCCACGGCGTCCAGTATGGCGGTCTGAAGGGCGGTCAGGTAATCACGGCTGAGCTCGACCGTAATGGAAGATCCCGCCGATGTGATCGTCATCTTATTGATCAACTTCCCTGTTATATCTCCAAGTCCTATGCAGTCGCCAAGGAGCATTTGGCTGTGCCAAGATTTTGTGCAGAAGATTATTCGGTGAGAAGTAACGACCAATGTGCCACACGCTTTGCTATGATTGCTGACTGTGCAGTTACCTACAACGGCATGGAGAACCCGCTCACCCTTTTGGATAAGCCTCTGGGCGGCAAAAACAGATTCTCTGGCCAAAGATATGTGGGTACCACTCTTTTTAACGGCATCTGTCGTTGTCATGGTGCTCAGCTCCTCCCGTTGATTTTGCGCCGCAGCTCCACCACAACCCCGGCGATGGACACCGGCAGATCCCGGACCTCACTTGGTGAGAATGTCCGGGGAGGGTAGGATTGGTTTCTAGGAATGATTGAAAGGCTCCCGTCCTCATGGAGCTTCACCTGCTTGAGGGTAGCATCGTCCCCATTGACGTAGACCACGCAGACATCGCCAGTTTCGCAGGTTGGAGACTTGCGAAGGATCACGACATCACCGGGAAGGTAGTCCGGCCACATACTATCGCCACGCACCTGCAACGCAAAATACTCTCGACCGCCGGTACACATGGTGGCCGGGATCTCTTCCCAATCTAGAACGTCCTCAATGGCCTCCAAGGGAATGCCCGCCGGAACTGATCCGAGGACTGGAATTGTCACAGCTTCCGATGCGGATTGTGATACATCGGCCAAACCAAGCAGATAGTCAATGGACACATTAAGCACGGCACACATTTTTCCTATCGCCGTTATGTCAGGTTCGTATATCCCGTTTTCCCAATGGGATAATGTGCTCTGAGCTACGCCGACTAGTTGAGCCAAATCTTGTTGCTTCATATTCCGTATTTGTCGAGCCTTTTTTATTCGATTCACTAATATCACCTCCGCGCATATATCATAAAACTTGATATTCGCTTTTGCAATAGAATATTAGCAAAACGCATATTTTTTATTTTAGCCCCTTGACAAATTCGGTTTCCTGATTTATCATGGCCTTGTTATTCGCTTTGCTGATATTTTGAGGGGAGGTGAAAACAATGGTAATGCGAATCCGTGAATTGCGTAACAAGGCGGGACTGACACAGGCGCAGCTTGGGGTCCTTATGGGCGTCGCCCAGTGTGTCATCAGCGAGTGGGAGAATGAGTCCTATTTGCCCAAGGCTCGTGACCTTCCCCGGCTCGCCCACGCGCTTGGGTGCGAAATTAGCGATCTTTACGTTAATGAAAAACCTGAAGATTCGGAGGTGTAAACATGGCTATACCGAGAATGAGGACGGCGGAGAAGGCGCTGGAGATCATAAAGGCTGAGGATCCCGGCACCGAAGTGTCCGTGTACTACATTCGGAAAATTATCAAGGCTGGGGCGGTTCCCGTTGCGACCTGTGGGAGAAGGATACTTGTCAATGTCGACGCCCTCATTGAACTGCTGGCCAATGGCTATACTCTGCCTACCGAACCCGCGCCCCACGAACCTCGCTCTGGTGAGATCAACAGAAACCTTGTAGGCCGGATCAGAAAGGTGGCGGGATAATGGGCATCCGTGTTTTTAAGAACGGCTGGAGAGTATGCATTGGCCCCGCCTATTTTCGCTGGTTCTGGGGCATTGGAGGTAGGCTCACGGTCAGTTTTAGCCATGCGTTGCCACTCTGCATTTTGGGATTCAATCAGCGCACTTACCATCTGTTTTGGCGGGAGGGAAATGTATGGAAATGAGCATAAAAAATCCCCCGACACTGCGGGTACAGCGTCAGGGGTCGAGTGAATGGATCACTCATGTGAATAAAAATATTATAGCACACCCACCGGGGTTTTGCAAGGGGGTAAGTGAAATTGTCTGATGTAATACGCATAGCACCGAGATCAAATTTCACTGCCTTGCCCAACCTGACGATCTGTGACCGACGGCTGTCGCTGCGGACCCTTGGCCTGCTGGTAGTGGTGCTGTCCCGCCCAGATGGCTGGGACTACTCGGTGAGCGGTCTGGCGGCCTTTTGCCAGATCGGCCGGGATGCCATACGAACCTCCCTCAAGGAGCTGGAGGCCGCGGGGTATCTCTCTAGGCGACAGCTTCACGGGGAGAACGGTACCTTTGCGGGCAACGAGTACACAATCCGGGACGTTTCACCGTTGACGGAAAATCCGGCAACGGTGGAAAGCGAGAAAAATCAACCGTTGCCGGATTTACCGTTGACGGTTGAACCGTTGCCGGGCAATCCGACACAAAGTAATACTAGACTTAATAATAACCCCCCTATATCCCCCCAAAAGGGAAAACGAAAAGCAAAGGTCGAGCCGGAAGGAGACTGGATGCCGGAGCGCTTTGAATCGTTCTGGGGCTACTATCCTCACGACTACCGAGGAAACAAAAAGAAGGCCAAGCAGGCATGGAACAAGCTGAAGCCGGAGGGTACGGTGTTGCGGGCTATGGCTCGCGCCTTGCAGCGACACATGAACGGTGAACGCTGGCAGTCAGGAATCGGAATCCCGAACGTCTCCACCTTCATCAACCCGGAAAACGGTTACTGGGATCTGGGTGATGCCAAGCGGACGGTAAAATCCGTTGCGGGCTCTAGCGGTTCCGGCACGGTGGTGGAAAGCAGGTTTGAGAAGTTATGAGCTACGACGTGAATCAGGCGGCAGAGGCCCAAGCCAGTGTGATCGGCGCCATGCTTATCGATGAAAACGTGGTCGGCCCGGCTCTGGCTGAGCTGGATCCAAAGGATTTCATCTATGAGCCATACCGCAGGGTGTTTTTGGCCTTTCGCAAACTGTTTACCAACGGAACACCGCCAGATTTGGTGACCGTGATGGGCGAACTGAGGGGCGACAAAGGCCACAGTGAGAGCGACGCAGCCGATTTGCTTAAGCGCTGTATGGAGATCACCCCGACCAGCACCAGATGGGCTGAGTATGCCAAAATCGTCCGGGAGACTGCGCGGGTTCGCCAGATACATACCTTGTGCGAGGAGCTGGCGGACTGCTCTGACCTTGATAGCGCATCGGCAGTAATATCCAAACTCAACAACGCTACGGTATCCAGCCGCCGGGTGCGGGAGGTAAGCATGGAGGAGGCTCTGGTGCGGTTTTACGAACGCCAGAAGGAGCGGCCAGACTACCTGCACTGGGGAATTTCAAAACTGGATCAGGTGTTACGAGTCGGGCTCGGAAAGTTCATCTTGCTGGGGGGCTACCCCTCGGACGGTAAGACGGCCATGGCGCTGGCTATGGCATGGCGGCAGTCCAAGAGCCTAAAGGTTGGGTTTTTCTCGTTTGAGACAGACGAAGATGAACTGATGGAGCGGCTGGCCGCTACGTTGGCATCTATCCAGATGAGCCAGATTGTAAACCGGAATATTTCTTCGAAAGGTTATGAGCGACTGGCAGCTAAAGCGAATGAGATTACCGAGCGCAATCTTCGGCTTATTCCGGCCTCTGGAATGGACGCTCAGGAAATATTGTCCTATGCCGTGGCGAGGCAGTTCAAGGTAATCTACATCGACTATATTCAAATCTTGGGCAACGACGACAGCGAGGATGAATACGCGCGAATTACCCGGTTCAGCCGGACCCTCCAGCGGGGAGCTAAGCGACTTGGCATTACCGTTGTGGCGCTCTCACAATTCAACCGGGCTGACGCCACCACCCAAGTTCGCAAGCCCAAGAAGGGCGAGGATGGGCCGGTGCGAGTCAAGGCCCCGTCCATGCGAGCCCTGCGCGGGTCCGGCCAGCTGGAGCAAGACGCTGACGCGATCCTGTTGCTGTATCGGCCCTACCCGGACGACGACAAAAACCCGGCGCGGTGCCTAGACATCGCAAAAAACAAGACTGGCCG
>CAZYYI010000068.1:0-6158 GCA_964651835.1 uncultured Lachnospiraceae bacterium | reverse complement strand
GGTCAATGGGGGAAGTGTATGGAAAATTCAGTAATTTTCGCAAGGAAAAAGTTTGAAATGGACAGATTTACAACCAGTGTAAAAGTGAGCGCACCAAGCGCAATATCTAAGGTACTTTCAGTTAATGCAAGAGGTACAATTAGTTCAGCAGAATGCGCAAACGGCGTTGTAACTGCAAGCGGCAGAGTGTTTGCTAATGTGGTTTATGTTAGTGTTGACGGAATTGTTGAAAGAGCAGGCGCTGAGGTTGAATTTATTGAAAAACAACAAAAAAATTATAACCTTTCAGAAACTTTTGCTATTGATGATGTTGTGGTAGAAAGTCAAAATGCATCATCAACAGAGGTTATGATTTCAGTTTGCCACAAAGTAGAAGTTTCAGGCGTTTATAAATATGAAATTACAAACTTTGATGCAGGCGAAAATAATTTAGTGCTTAACAAAAAATCATTTAATGCAATGCATCTTGTTCGCTCAGCTGACGACACCTTTACCATTGTTGGTGAAGCAGAATTGAGTTCATCAAATGTTACATTGCTTCAAGCTGACAGCAAAGTTGTTATTCTTGATGCATCTTGCACTTTGGACAAAGTTGTTTTAGAAGGTAAAATTTTAGCTGATGTATTTGAATTTGATGGTGAAAATTATGGTAAAGTTAGCCGTGAATTTGAATTTAAACAAGAAGTTTTAGCCGAAGGTGCTGTTCCAAATATGCTTGCTGATGCTGAAGCTGTTATTAAAAATATTACAGTTACTCCTGAAGAAGACGAGGGCAAAACAAGACTTTCTTTCGCTTTTGAAATTGGTGTAAAAGCTTATGTTTATGAAGAAACAACTTATGAGCTTGCAGTAGATATGTTCTCTCTTTCAAGTGAAATCACTACAAAAAATACTTATATTGAAGCAAAAAATTATCATTCAAGCAGCAATATCTCTGATGATATCACACTTGCAGCAGATGTTTCTAACATTGAAAATCTTGATGATGTAGTAGGTGTTTACGGTGTAAATGCTAGTGTAGTATCAGCTGAAGATTTGGGCGACAAAGCAGTTATTAAAGTTAAAGTAACAGCAACTGCTCTTGCAAAAGCTGGTGACGATTATAAATCAATCGAACTTGAAGAAGAGACCGAACTTGAAGCTGTTAAAGATGTATCGCTTATTTTTGATGGCTCTGAAGTTGCAGCAATAATTGATAGTTATAAAGTTAAAGCAGGTAAAGAACTTGAAGTTTCTGCAAAAGTAATCTGCACAAACAAATTTGATACTTCAGTTAGTGAGTGCTTTGTTAGTGAATTTGAAGCTGTTAAAGAAAAACCAGCAGCAAATGGTGGCATTAAAGTATATATTACTCGCAGTGGGGAAACATTATTTGATGTTGCTAAAGCTTTAAGCGTTAAGCCAGAAGTTATAACACGTCAAAATGAAGTTTCTGACATCTTTGAACAAGGTGAAAAAGTTTATATTTATTCACCAATTAATTTAATTTAAATAGGCTAGTAAAAAGTTTGCAAAATTTTTCAAATGTGTTAAAATATATTCATAAAGAGGAACAATATGAGTAAAAAAACGGAAGATAAAGTTAAGAAAAACATTGGCATTTCAAATAGTAGTGATGCCGTGTCTTCTGATGTGGATAAAATGCTCTATAATGAAAGATCCCTTAATCTTTTAACAATTCATGACCTAAGGGATATTGGCCGTAAGTTTGGTGTTCCATCTCCAACAACAATGAATAAGGTTGACCTTATTGACTATATTTTGAAAATTGTGTATGGTGAAGTTGATACTCCAATGCGAAAGCCAATGGGCAGACCAAGCAGTCACGAATTCAATATTGATGGATACCTAGAGCGTATCCGCAAAAACGCTCCAATAGCAGATGAATTATCTAAATTAAGGCTATATGATAATGTTTCTGTTGCAAAGGTATCAAGCCCTGCTTCTGAATATGTTTCAGATGCAGCAAATATTCAAACAAAAGTGCTTTGCGAAGTTAACGGCAAGTTTGTGCTTAGAACTTGTGCATATATTGAGTCAAACGATGACATTGTGGTTTCTGATGAACTTGTAAAAAATCATAATCTTGAAAACTTTGATGTGCTTGAAATTTATGTGTTTGATAATCTTATAAAAATTATTACTGTAAATGGTCAAAAGATTGAAGATAAGTTTACAAACTTGTATGTTAATGGTTATCCAATAGTTAGTGGGATGAATAAAGTTATTCGCCTTAAAACAAGTGAAGAGGTAACTGATAGCATAAAATATCTTGCTGGCGAGGCATCTAAAAGAAATATAACTCTTGCACTTTTTACAAATAATAATAAAACTAAACCAAACAAAAATATTATTACTGTAAATTATAATCCAGCTGATAATGCTAGCGTAATTTATAAAAAGTTTATGCAACTTATTGGCGAGTGTGAAAGGGTAGTTAGTAGCAGCGGTAATTTAATGGTGATTATTGAAGATAAATCACAGCTAGATCAAGCCATAAGCAGTTTTGATCCTGATGTCGCTGAAAGAATTAATATTAAATTAAATGAAGATATTACTAAATTTTCAAGGCTAGGTAATGTGTGTTTGATGTTTGTGTCTGAATTAAAGTAATAAATAAAAAAGCCTTGCTGCAGCATTAATTGCTTTTAAGTAAGGCTTTTATAATGTAAAAATTAAAATTTTTGATTAAAATTAAAAAAATGAGTTATTATTTTTTAAGACTAGCATTTTCAATAATAAACTTGTCAAATTCAACCGATTCGATAAAATCTTTTGCTGGGAAAACTGCGTGGTTAAATTCATCAAAATTATTTATATGACTTTTAATGACTATTGGTGTCGGAATATCCATACTGTGACAAATGTTTTCAATATGAACTCTAAAATTTTCGGGATTAAAATTATCTATGCTTTCATAAATCATAGATTTAGTGATTTTATCATCTTGCATTGTCCTTGCCCAAATTCTTAACATACTATCTCCTAGTAAAAATATATTAGCATATTAGCACAAATTAATCAAGTAAATTATTTTTAGTAATTGACAATGCGAACTCAAAGTTATATAATACACTCATATTTTATTTAGCAGATACTGCTTGAAAGGAGGCAAATAATGTCTGAATTATATATTACTGCTAAAGGTAAGGCAGAAAAAGAAGAGAGATTAAGATATCTCAAAAATGAAAAGCGTCCAGAGGTTCTTGAAAAACTTAAAATTGCACGTGACTTTGGTGACCTTAGTGAAAACTCTGAATATGATGCAGCAAAAAAAGAACAATCAATTGTTGAAACTGAAATTTTAACTATTGAGGAAACTTTAAGAAAAGCTATTATCATTGAAGATGGTGATGTAACAAATGATACCGTTGGTGTTGGCAACTCTGTAACTGTGCTTGATATGGAGTTTGGTGATAAAGAAACCTATAAAATTGTTGGTGTTATTGAAAGTGACCCAGACAAAAATTTGGTATCAAATGAAAGCCCAATCGGCAGTGGTTTAATGGGCAAAAAGGTTGGCGATATTGTTACCATAACAACTCCAGGTGGGGAAGTTAAATTTAAAATAGTTAAGATATTTTAAACGGCAAAAATTATGCAAATAACTTTGTTACTAAAAAAATTCTCACACAATCACGTAGGTTTACTACGCTCATGCGTGAGAATTTTTTTGTGCCTCGTTCTTTACGCAATTTTTGCCGTTTAATGTTTAAATATATTTAATATTTATTAATAAGAGTAAGAGTCATAATAATGATTTTTTGTATTACATTTATCTTAACTTTAACATTACTTGACAAGGTAGGCATTTTTGGTTTACACTTTTATTAGACAAATTATAGGATTCAAAATGTTAGATTATAATAAACAAATTTTAGCATCAAATGCTTTTAATATAGTGCAAAAAGATACCAGAAGTTTGCGTCTATCGCACGCATACTTATTTTTGAATGCTGATGAAAATTATTTAATCAAATTTGCTGAAAAAGTATGTAATTTGTTGCTTGGTTTTGATAGTCCTGAACTTGCCGAAAAAAATGAACTTAGAATATCAAAACGAGTTCATCCTGATATCAAGTTTTATGGCGAAGACAAGGTGATTGATACTGCTACGGTTGCAGAGATTGTTGAGTCTGCGCAAATTGCTCCATTTGAAGCAAATTTAAAAATATTTGTGCTTGCTGGTGCTGATAAACTTAATGAAAGTGCACAAAATAAAATTTTGAAAACAATAGAAGAGCCACCAAAAAATACATATTTTTTACTTCTTGGTGGGGTAAAATCAAAGTTCTTGCCAACCATTCTTTCAAGAGTGAAAGAAGTTGTGTTAGAAAATCCAAATTTAGATGATTTATCTGATATGCTTGTTGCATCTGGTGTGGTTAGTAGTAAATCTAGCATATTTGCAAGTTTGTCGGGTGGCAATGCAAGTTTTGCTGAAAAACTTGCTGTTGATGAAAACTTTTTAACACTTTTTGAAAAAACAATTGATGCGTTTTTGAAGATTAATGGAAGCCGAGATGTTTTAAATTTTTCATCTTACTATTCTAATAAAAGTGTAGATAAGAAAGAGTTTGTAGATATAGCAATCATTATTTGCCGAGATGTACTTATGGTACTTGCTGGTTGCAATGAACTTGTTATGCTAAAAAGTGAAATTACAAAGCTAAAAATGATAGCTGCTAGTTTAAATTTAGATCAAACTAACAATCTTCTTGAATTTTGTTTGCTATCTAAACAAAAATTGGAAAGCAATGTAAATCCGGTGTCGGTGGCAGATGGCTTGTTATTTAAAATTGCGGAGGTAAAAGTTAAATGCAAAAAATTATTGGTGTAAAAAGAACTGGTGATAAAAGTTTATATTTCTTTTTGCCAAATGATAACTATAATGTTGGTGACAGGGTTGTTGTGCAGTTTGATGATTTTTTAACTGTTGCGACTGTGGCACTTGTTAAAGAGGAAGAAGACAGCAAAGCTTATGAACTTTCAAAAGTTAAACACAAAGCAACAGAAAGTGACTTAAAAACTTTTGATGAATTATCCAAAAAAGCTAAAGAGATTCTGCCAAAAATCAAACAAAAATCTCTTGAACTTGGATTAATGATGAAATTTGTTAGTGCAGAATATAGCCTTGATAACTCTAAAATTTTAATAGTTTTCAGTAGTGAGGAAAGAGTTGATTTCAGGCAACTTTTAAAAGACCTTGCTTCTATGCTTAAAGTACGAATTGAACTTAAGCAGATTGGTCAAAGAGACGAGGTTAAAATTTGCGGAGGAGTTGGTCAGTGCGGTCAGCAGTGTTGTTGTGCAAGATTTTTAAAAGACTTTGAGCATGTAACAGTTAAAATGGCAAAAATTCAAGGTTTGTCGCTTTCACCAACAAAAATAAATGGTGTTTGTGGTAGGCTTCTTTGTTGTCTTGGCTATGAAACCGATACCTATGAGGAAATTTTATCTCGTATGCCAAAAATTAATGATGAAGCAATTTCATCAAATGGTAAAGGTACAGTTGTTTACAATGATATTTTAAGAGAGCGTGTTTCAATCAAAAGGCAAGATGGTGATAGCTTTGTTGTTGAAGATTATGCACTTGATGAAATTGTGTTTGGTGACAAAATTAAAGAGTACTATGCTCATCCTGAAAGGTTCAATTTAAAAAAGAAAGAAGAGCAAACCAAGGCTGTTAAGAATGATGAAAAAACAGATGATAGGAAAGTTGAAAATAATGCAATTTCTGAAAACTCTGAAGATAAAGATGATAAGTCAATTAATAGTCAAGATGAAAAGTTTAATCATAAAAAACATAACGGTAACTGGAACAACAAACCAAATAACTTTGCTGAAAATAAAAAGAATTCTGAGGTTGAAAATCATAAATATGGTATGACAATTGTTAGCGATGATGATACAATTGCTGAAAAAGTTGAAAGTAATGATTCTAATGACGCAAAAACTGCAAATTCTGGTGAAAAAAATAATTTTAATAATAAAAAGAAAGGCAAATATTTTAAAAAACCATATAATAAGAATAAACATAATAAGTAAAAAAATTTGCTTTAATTTGTAAAATATTGTATAATAATGTAGTAAATAAATTCAAGGAGAAATTTTATGGCATACAAAATTGATGAAGAAAAATGTATTGGTCGTGGTGC
>CAZYYI010000067.1:0-6188 GCA_964651835.1 uncultured Lachnospiraceae bacterium | reverse complement strand
CAAAGTGATATACTTGGCAAATTTGAAGATTAAGGAGATACTATGGCAAAACAAATTTTAATGGGCGAAGATGCCCGCAAATCATTATTTTTAGGCGTAAAAGCCGTTGCTGATGCAGTTGAAATCACACTTGGTCCAAAAGGCAAAAATGTGGTGTTAGACCGAAAATATGCTACCCCACTAATTACTAATGACGGTGTTTCAATCGCAAAAGAAATTACCCTTGAAAACCCTTTTACTAATATGGGCGCAAACTTAATTAAAGAGGTTTCAGTAAAGACAAATGACAGTGCTGGTGATGGTACTACCACTGCTTGCGTACTTGCAAAATCAATAATTTCAAACGGCTTAAAAAATATAGCAAGCGGAGCAAATCCAATTATGCTAAGAAAAGGCATAGAAAAAGCAACCTCTGCTGCCGTGGCACATTTAAAAGAGATTTCTAAACCAGTATCTAATGAGCTTGAAATTCAGCAAATTGCAAGCATTTCTGCTGGAGATGAAGAAATTGGAAAATTAATTGCCGATGCATTTAACAAAGTTGGCGGCGATGGCGTTATTACTATTGAAGAATCTAAAACCAGCCAAACAAATTTAAAAATAACTAAAGGTCTAGAATTTGACCGTGGTTTTATTTCACCATATATGGTTACACCTGGCTCAAATGTAGCAAATCTTGAAAATCCTTATATTTTTGTTACCGATAAAAAGATAACAAATATAAATGACATATTACCTCTTCTTGAAGAGATTATAAAAACTTCAAGACCATTGCTTATTGTTGCAGAAGATGTAGATGGCGAAGCTCTTTCAACCATTGCTATAAATACCCTTCGTGGCAGTTTTAATTGCGTAGCAGTAAAAGCACCATCTTTTGGTGAAAAGCAAAAAGATTATTTGCAAGATATTGCAATGCTGACTGGTGCAAATTTCTTTTCTAAAGACTTAAATTCAGATATAAAAACTGCTTCTTTAAATGATTTAGGTGAAGCAAGTATAGTTAAAGTTACTAAAGACAAAACCACCATCGTTGGAGGAAAAGTTAAAACTGAAGAGATCGAAGCAACTAAGCAAAAACTCAGAAGCTTGCTAGCTGAAACTGTTGAGGATTACGAGCGAACTGTTTATGAGGATAGACTTGCAAGATTATCTGATGGCGTGGCAGTTATTGAAGTTGGTGCACCAAGCGAAATTGAAATGCGTGAGAAAAAACTTAGAATTGAAGATGCACTTTCAGCCACAAAATCTGCAACCAAAGAAGGCATTGTTATGGGCGGAGGCACAGCACTACTTGCCTGCTATAATGCCATTAAAAAGGTTGCTGATGGTTTATCTGGAGATGAAAAGACTGGTGCTGAAATTGTACTTTCTGCAATTGAAAGCCCACTAAGGCAAATTGCAATCAATGCTGGCGAAGATGATGGCGTTGTTGTAAATAAAGTTAAAGAAAACTTAAGCCAAGGCATTGGCTATAATGCACTTACAAATAAATATGTTAATATGTTTGAAAGTGGTATTATTGACCCTACAAAAGTTACAAGATGTGCCATTGAAAATGCAAGTAGCGTTGCTGCCACTATGCTTACAACTGAAGTTTTGGTAGCTGATATTCCTGAGCAAAAGCAAGGCACAATTGCATAATAATAAAAATATAAACTAATAAATTATATATAAAATAACCACGGATATAATCCGTGGTTATTTGTTGTCTTTAATAATATTATTTATTGATAAAAACCTTTTTTCATAATTTTCTTTTTTATTTTTTTCAATAGTATCAACCTGTGTCTTTGAGTTAGATGTTTTTATATTCGGAGTTTGAATATATCCTTGTTCAATTAGTTTTAATTTTTCTAAATTTCTTGAATATGAATTAGTTTTAACATCATTAGCAGATTGTATATTAGTTGAGATTATTTCTTCCTCTGCTGGTTCTTCACGCATAATATCAGCCATAATATCTTTTAATGAAATATTTGGATTAAGTGCTTCATTAAAATCAAACAAACTATCTTCAGTTTGCGGTATTGCAGAAACAACACTTTGAGTATTATTTTGTGTTGGCGAATTATAGAAAATATCATTAAGCTTATTCTGAGTATCAATAGATTCATCAACTTTATTTTTAGGATTCTTTCTAAGCCCAATATCAGCAACAATACTCTGCTCACCTTTTTTAGGTCTGCCTCTGCCACGATTAACACTTGATCCAATCTTTTGGCTATACTCTTGTTTTAATCTGTTAAATCTATCCTCAATACTTTCATTTGCACTAACACTTTCTTTAGGTTTTTTGTTTAAAATGAAATCTCTATCACTTTGTGAAATAACAGAAACCGATTGCAATTTTGAATTTAAAATTTCAAGTTTTTCAAGTAAATCTTCAAATTCACTTAACACTTCATCGCTTTTATTTGTAAAATTTTGTTTATATTCCTCAACTTTTTTACAAATTAACAAAAGTTCATTGCAACAAACTTTTCTTATATAAGATATTTTACGCTCATATAAAACGAGAGCTCTAGCTGAACTTTTTTCACGTTCTTTAAACTCTTCAATTAACTTTTTATCGTGTACACTTTCCTTTTGAAGTCTTGAAAGTTTATCAGAATTTTCAATTGCTGAAAGTTCATTTTTTGTAAGCTCTTCAATACTTAGTTTATTACCATTTTTAATCATACTTTTTTAACCTTCTTCTTTTGCACAGTTTTTACTATTTTATATATCAAAATTGCAAGACCAATAGCAATCATTAAGAAACTCATAATTTGAGAAATTGGCAAACCTGCAAGTTTTAACACATATTGAGATTGCCTAAAAGTTTCTAGAATTGAACGGACAATGCCATAGTAAATTAATAGACCTGCAGTTGTATAGGTGTTATCAGTAAAAAAGTAAACAAAGCTTAAACCAATAAAACCAATAAAATTTAAAACAGATTCATAAAAGAATAGTGCTTGATAATATACACCATCCTTTTCAATTGCCAGTGGAAATTTTGCAAATGGTGAATCTGCCGGAATAACTTGTCCAAAAACCTCACTGTTAAAGTAATTTCCCCATCTACCTATTGACATCGCAAGAAGCAAAACAACACATAACGTATCAAAATATTTAAAAGGGTTTTTCTCTTTTTTAATCAAGCAGAAAACAAGCATACCTAGTCCACCACCAATGATGCCTCCAATTATGCTGAGACCACCTGTTCTAAAATTGAAATATTCAGCAATTGAAAGCCCCGGCTCAAAGATAACTGAAAATAACCTTGCAGAAAGTATACCTGCTGGCAGTATTACAAGTGCGATTGTAAGTGGCATATCATAGCCATATTTTTTAAGCTTTGAGTAAAGCATATCAACTAAAACAGCAACAATTATTGCTGAGCAAATTAAGATGCCATAATAATATACATCAAATCCACCTATTGAAAATGCTACTCTATTAACTGCTAAAAAATTATTCATAGTATTATTATATTTGCTAAACAAAATAATGTCAAGTTTACTTATAACTACTCTGTTTTATAAATGTCTATTTTTGATTAAATATACTGAAAATAAGCATAAAAAAAGTGGCTAATATTTATTAACCACTTTTTATTATTAATTATTCATTGCCTGGTTGTTCTTCTGCATTATTGCTTGGAAGTCTGCTTGGTCTGTCTGCTTCATCATTAATATCACCGTGATCTGGAGTTGTAACATCAATTTCAATTCCACTAGCTTCAAGAATTGCATTGCGTATATCTTCCATTGTCATATCTTCTGATGGTTCTAAACCTACTTTATGAATATAAAGTGCTTTAAGTGTAGCTTCATCATTTGCAATTTCAGCTAAAAGATCATTAGTACATTCTGGATAATTGTCAATCAAGTTGCTGAATGCTTTGATATATCTTTCAGCATTAACTCCAACCTTTTCAATATATTCTTCTTTAAGCTGAGCAAGTTGCTCTTTTGTATAATCTTTACCAACTGTAATGTTGTTTAAGCTTTCTAAAGCTTCGCAAGCAAGTTCATAATTCTTTTTAGCTGTTTGATATTCTGACATATCAGTTGCCATTTGATTAACAATTTCAGCAAGCTCATCACCTAAATTTTGAGAAACAATATATTTAAGTCCAGCTTCTGTATCTTTTAAAGTTTGTAAGAAACTTTCAGATGCATCATAAACCATAACGCCCTCTTCAGTTGATGCTGAAATATATGTAGGGTTAAGAACTTTATTGCCATTATCATCAGTTACATACAAATTAGCAATTGCATTTTTAACAGCTGTAAGCATTCCAGCATATTCCTCAATTTCATTAGCTTGTTTAATATTATCATTTGAAAGTGTGCAAACCATATCAATAAGATTATCAAAATCCATACCAAAAGTTACATCTTTCAAAATAACTTCGCCAGCTTCATTTGTAGATTCTACTTGTCTTACAACTGTATCATTATAAAGTTTTTTAGCATCTTCACTATAAGCAAGTTTAGCTTTTAAAGCAGAAATTTGTTCTGCAGTAAATCCTTTGAAGTCTTCACTAGACATGGTCTCAAGAATATAAAGTACATCGCCATTAAGACCTGTCATAAATTCTGCATATGCTTTATTTGCGTTTTCAAGTGCTTTTTTTGCTTCATTAGCTTTTGCCAAATCATCTTTAACTTTATTTAATTCAGTAGAAAGTTCATTAAACTTTTTAGCATCTTCAAGAATAGATGCAATGTCTTTTAATTCTTCATAAGAAGAGCCAAGGCTTATTACAAAAAGCTCACCTTTTGAATCAAGTTCAATAGAACCTTTATTTTTGAATTTTTCATTATATTCTTTAAACGCATTTTCTTCAGCTTTATTCAAATTAGCTTTAAGTGTGTCTTGTTGTTTTTTCCAATCTTCATCACTCATACCATCTGGTTTAGCAGCACCTAAAGCTTTTTTAGCGTTTTGAAGTTGATAGAAGAAATCAGCAAATGTTTTAAGTGATTCACCATAATCTTTGTAATTAGGATCAGAAATAACAACATCAAGATTGTTAGCTTTTTCTATAAGAGCTTCAATTGTTTCACCAGCAGCTCTAACACCAGAATTTTTATCGTTTTTCATGTTTGCAATGGCAGCTCTTAAAGCATCCATATCAATGGTTCCATTTCCATCAACAACTGTATACGCATTACCAACATCGCCCAAATAGCCTTTTAACTCATGAATTCTAGCACCCATAACACTGCCTGTAATAACAATAGCAATAGCACCAACAGCAAGGCAAACACCACCAGTAATAAGAGCAGCTTTTAATTTTCCACTTTTACCATTATTAAAATTGCGTACACCATCTTGCCAACCATTTGAAAATGACTTTTTCAAACTTTCAGGCATAGTTTTAATTTTCTCTAAATAATCAGAATCAGAAGATTTTGGATCCATTGCCAAAACAAAACCTGCATTATAAGCTGATTCTTTATCTTTAGAATCTAATACACTGGTTCCTTCGCTGCTAACTTCAAGTTGAGCTCTAAGATAATCAATTTCATCATTAAGTTCTTTACTAGTTTTTTCTATACCATAAGCTACACCTTTATTGAAAGCTTCTGCTCGGATTTCAAGCCTTTCTTCTTCAGCATCAGCGACAGCTGCACCAAGGTCAAAATCATCACTTAAAACACCTGTTTGAGATTTTAATTCTTCAATTTTTGCATTAAATTCATCCATTGAAGATATTTCTAAAACTCGTAAAATTTTACCTTCTAATTCTTCATATTTAGAATTATCAACAGTAACAACTTCACCATTTTTAGCTTTTTCAAGCATTTCAATGATATTTTTTAATTTAGTTCGAATAGTCTGAACTGAAGTTTCTGCATCCTTTGATTTAGCTGCAGTTTTTAAAGCATGGATAACATCCATTTGTCTTGGTGAAATTTCGCCATAAACTAAATCTTCAATTTTCTGTATATCATCTATAAATTCTTCATTAACTGGTCTTTCACCATTTTTATTGCGCTCAATTCTAACTTTCAAATTTTCAACTTCTGTACCAAGTTTGATAGCTTCAGAATCAAAATCATTTCTCTCAATGCTCAATTCACCAATTTTTTCTTGAATTAATTTTTTGTTATCTTCATTAGTTTCTGATGCTAATTGATCTTCCAATCCTTTTATTTCTTCATCTTTACTACTAAAGTTTTCTTTAGCCTTAT
>CAZYYI010000066.1:0-6258 GCA_964651835.1 uncultured Lachnospiraceae bacterium | reverse complement strand
TAAAACCATATTCAACAAGTGCATCTTTTCTTGCCCTATCACCATTATACATTGCCCTTATCTGTGGCAAGGTCATATGGCTTTCATCAACAAGCACCAAGAAATCATCTGGGAAGTAATCCATAAGTGTAAATGGTGTTTCACCTGGACTTCTGCCGTCAAAGTATCTTGAATAGTTCTCTATACCATTGCAATATCCGATTTCTCGCATCATCTCGATATCATAGCTAGTGCGTTGTTTTAGCCTTTCAGCTTCAAGCAATTTGCCTTTTGCATTCATCTCTTCAACTTCAACCTGCATATCTCTTTCAATATCAGCAAGACAGTCTTCCATTCTGTCGCCACCAACTGCATAGTGTGATGCTGGATATATTGCAATATGTTCTAAACTTGATACAACCCTACCAGATATCGCCTCAATCTCTGATATTCTATCAATCTCATCTCCAAAGAATTCAACTCTAACAGATATTTCACTGTTATTTGCTGGGAAGATTTCAAGAGTATCTCCACGAACTCTAAAAGTGCCACATGCAAAATCTATGTCATTTCGCTTATACTGATTTTCTACCAGTCTTGCAATAACTGCATCCCTAGAAATTGTCATACCTGGTCTAAGTGATATTGCCATTTTATGATATTCAGATGGTTCACCAAGACCATAAATACAAGAAACTGATGCAACAATAATTACATCTCGTCTTTCAAACAGCGAACAAGTTGCAGAGTGACGCAGTTTATCTATCTCATCATTAATGCTAAGTTCCTTTTCAATGTAAGTATCAGAACTTGCAATATAGGCTTCTGGCTGGTAATAATCATAGTAAGATACAAAATAATTAACTGAGTTATTTGGGAAAAATTCTCTAAACTCATTGCAAAGCTGTGCCGCAAGTGTTTTGTTATGAGCAATAACTAGTGTTGGTCTTTGCACCTTTTCAATAATATTTGCCATAGTAAAAGTTTTACCGCTTCCGGTAACACCAAGTAACACCTGAGTTCTTAGTCCATCATTTAAGCCATCTACCAAGCTTTCTATCGCCTGTGGTTGATCTCCTGTTGGCTTAAATTTTGACACTAATTCAAACTTTTTGTTATCTTCTATTGCCATACAAGTTAATTATAACCCAACAACACAAATTTTACAAATATTTGCAGGCAAAATTCTACAAGATAATTCCTTATACACCGCCAAGTTTTGCTATTTTGTTGACAAACTAAACTCAATAATTCTATAATAAAAATGTTTTATATAGGAGATACAATTATGAAAAAAGATTTAACTATGGACAAATTGGTTTCACATTGCAAAATGACTGGTATTGTTTACCCAGGTTCTGAAATTTATGACGGACTTGCTAACACTTGGGATTATGGCCCTGTTGGTGTGGAACTTAAAAATAATATTAAAAAATTATGGTGGAAAAGATTTGTACAAGAATCTGAAAACTCTTATGGTGTTGACGCCGCTATTATGATGAACCCAAGAGTTTGGGAAGCTTCAGGTCACGTTGCTTCATTCACCGATCCAAAAATGGACTGCAAAAGCTGCAGAGCTAGAATGAGAGCTGACAACTTAATTGAGCAATATTCTAAAGGCACTGTAGACGTTGACGCAATGACAAATGAACAAATGCAAGATTATATCAATGAACATCATGTTAATTGCCCTACTTGCGGCAACTTTAACTGGACACCTATTCGCCAATTTCACCTTATGTTTGAAACTTCAAGAGGATTAACTGGTGATGAAAAAGATATTATTTATCTTAGACCAGAAACCGCACAAGGTGAATTTGTTAACTTTGCGAATGTTCAAAGAACAACACGCGCTAAAGTTCCTTTTGGTATCGGACAAATTGGTAAAGCTTTCAGAAATGAAATCACCCCTGGAAACTTCACTTTTAGAACTGTTGAATTCGAACAAATGGAACATCAATTTTTCTGTAAAAATGAAGAACAAGGCTTTAAGTATTATGATGAATATAAAAAGAAAGCAATGGATTTCTTGCTTGACCTTGGCTTTAATAAAGAACATTTAAATTTTAAAGATCACGAAAAACTCGCACACTATGCAAAAGCCGCTTGCGATATTATCTTTAAATATCCATTTGGTTGGAATGAACTTAATGGTATTCATTACCGCACTGACTACGACCTTTCTAGACACCAAGAATATTCTGGCAAAAATATGCTTTACCTAGACCCAATTACAAATGAAAAGTATATTCCACACGATGTTGAGTACTCTATTGGTGCAGATAGACTTTGCCTTGCTATGCTTTGCGAAGCTTATGATGAGGAAGAACTTGAAGGTGGTGACACAAGAGTTGTTATGCATTTCCACCCTGCTGTTGCACCATATAAAGTTGCAATTTTGCCATTACAGAAAAATCTTTCAGAAAAAGCAACAGAGATTTACAGAAAGCTTTGCAAACACTTTATGTGCACTTATGATGAAGCTGGTTCAATCGGTAAACGTTATCGTAGACAAGACCAAATTGGTACTCCATTCTGCGTAACAATTGATTTTGATACTCTTGAAAATAATACAGTTACCCTTCGTGACCGTGATACAATGGAACAAATACGACTTAATATAGATGAACTTGAAAGCTACATTGCTAAAAAAATTGAATTTTAATAAAAAACATCAAACAAAAAATCACTTAGATTATTCTAAGTGATTTTTTTATTTTACCGCTGTAAATACTGATAAAATGAGATATTATGTGTGTAATAGTACCTTAAATTATGACTTTTTATTAACTAAATTAATATAGTTTTTGTAGGCATTTTTATATAGAGTTTCGGCTTCTGCCTTTTCCTCTGACTTATCATCACCCAACGCTTTATAAACTAAAAACTTAGCATAATAATTTTTATATATTGAATAATACAAAATTATCTTCTCTGCTTCTTGAGTCTCATTTGTAATCTTGTTATTCAATGTTTCAATTTTACTATCCAACATTTCAAATGACGAATTATTTATTTTATTTAAACGTGCAAGCTTGTCTGATTCTATTAATTTGCTTGTTAATATCAGTTCAACATAGGTAGATATTGAATATTCTGGCTTATCTAAATCTGATAAATTATCATTTATAAAATTCATAATTTGATTATGTGAAATGCCAGCATTAAACATACAATTAACTTTTTGATTAATTACAAAACTATTAGTATTACAGTTAAATGCGATAAGTGATTTATTTTTATTATTATCTATATTTAATATATCCAAGCTTTTACAAAAAGCGTCATAGTCTTTATGTGAAAGCAATATGTTTAAATAATATAGTTCTTTATTAGTGTTTCCCTCTCCCATTTCAAAAATTACAAGGTTATAAAGGCTGGTTATATTATTATTTTTGTTATAATCATATTCGTAACATGACTCTTCAGCTCTCTTTAAACCCATATAATTAAATAAACTTGCACAAGAATTTGGACTTATAAAAAACACAGACATTATACAAAAGAAAAATAACACCACAATAGCAAGCAATATTTTTAAAGCTTTTAATGTCGCACTAAGCCAAATCTTTTTGAAATTTACATCTTTTGTTTGATTTTCCATTAGTTATCCTTTTCAATCTCTTTAATTTTATTAATTCTTCTTTTATGCCTATCACCTTCAAAATCTGTTGTCAAAAACACATTGATAATTCTTGCCATCTTTCTTCTGCAAAGTGGCTTAACTTCATAAATACCATCATTGTAACCTGTACCAAAAGCAATTGCATTTGCGTTTTCATGACGACGTGAAAAATATGCTTCAGCCTCAGAATTTACTAATGTTGCTCTTATGCCATCAAATTTATTAGCAACCATATTCATACCAACACCTGTACCACATAAAAGTATCATGCCATCAAATTTGTTGGAATTATATATACCCATTGCTTTTTCAACCAAACTTGGATAGTCATTGCTTTTGTCATTGTCATTTACAAATTCAGAAGTAATTTTATTTTCATCTAAAATTTGTTTAATCTTTTCAAGATACTTATTTTCTACTCTATGGTCTGATACCACAATAATTTTTTTAAACATAATTACCTCTCTTATTACTATTTTTAGTTTATAATTTTAATTAAATTATGTCAATTAAACCAAAACAAAAAGAAGTATTAATACTTCTTTTTTTGTTTAGAGTAATTCAGTTGTTTTTTTAGTGAATTAATTTCACGCTTTAATGATTGCATATCACGTTCTTGCAAAAATATCAGCCTATCTTTTTCATATAAAACTTCTTCCATAGACCTTCTATCAAATTCTCTTTGTGCAAGACGCACATCATTATCTGAAAAATCTAACATAAATTGCTCCTACTAATAAGTTGTGCAGATTTTAGCGATTTATACAAGATTTTACAAAATTTTTAATTATTTTGATTATTTGCTGGATTAGGATTAGTATTTTGAACTTTTATATTAAAGCCCTCTGGAGTAAGCAAAAAGATATTGCTATCAACGTGCCTAATATTACCATTAAGAGCATAGATTGCACCACTAGCACAATCAAGAAGTCTTTGAGAGTCATTTTCATTCATACTATTTAAATTTAGCATAACAGACTCACCTTCTTTCAAAAAGTTGATAATATATTGCACATCTTCAAACTTGGTTGGATATAAAAATTCAACATTCTTTGTGCCATAGCCACCAACATTGGTAGAATTTGTGCCATAATCATTCACTGGTGAATTATATGTACTTGAAGTATTATATTGTTCTTTATTATCTCTATATGATGACAAACTGCTTTGAGGCTTTGCATCTTCAACCGTATCTGTATTAAGATTATACTTTTTAGCAATTTTATCAGCTTTTTCTTGAGCCTTTCTTGCTTTCATTTCATCTTTTTGGCGTTTACGCTCATTTTGAGCAGCAACCTTTTCCTGACGAATTTTCTCTTTTTCTACAGAATCATCATAAACTTCTTCACTTTCAAAGCCTACGCCTTTCATTAGCCAATTCATAAATCCCATAAACTTATCTCCTAAGTAACATTATCATAACATATTTTGTGCAAAATTCAAATTATTTTGCGGCAAATTTACAAATTATCGTATAATTCGCATATATAGTTAGATACACTGACACTAAGTTCGGCTGATAAGGCTTGTTTTTTTGTTGTTATAAAATAATCATCTAAAAATCTATCAATACAAAGGATAAATAGATTTTCATAGCTTGCAATTTTTTTATCAAATTCGCTATCACTTTCAAAAGTATCTTTTGCAAGTTCTTCTAATTCAAGTTTAAAGCGCATTAATTCAGTTATTAGCATAGATTCATTAATGTTTCCAGCAATATTACTTAGCATCAAACTATGAACATCATTTAATAATTCATTTATTTTTTTGAATCCAAGGTTTGCATTTTCACTTCTAGTAATTTGTCTTTTTAAGTTTTTTGACAAGCTTTTAGAAACTTCAAGCACTCCTGCATTTACAAATTTATCAGCAATATTTTCTTTGATTTCTTCCGCAGATTTCTTATCAAAATACACATTTACTGTCAAATAGTACTGGCCGTTTACACTGATTATTTTGCCTGCTCCACCAAGATTTTTTACACTTTCACTTTTAGTTTCTAAAATTTCTTTTTTGGCATTTTTATCCGCATAAACAAAATAAAACGAATTAGTTTTTAAATAACTTTCAGACTTATGTTTTAGTGTAATTGCAAGCACTGCGCTTGCAACACCTATTATAGCCAAAGCAATTAAAGTTATTGCAAATATTCTTTTTTTTAACATTATTTTACTCTTACCGCTAAAATGATATGGCACACAATCTTGCATTTTTGAAAATCCTACCTTACAATTAAATTAGAAGTACCTACAAAAGTTTATTCAAAAAAGTGCCACTAAATTCAATTTATATGGGTTTATTTGAATAAATAATACATATAATTAAGGTGCTAAAGGAGTTAAAAATGAATTTCAAACCATTGTTCGATAGAGTTTTATTAAAAAACATCGAAAAATCTAACAAAACTAAATCTGGATTAATTATTCCAGAAAGTGTTGCTGATGAACCACTATATGCTGAAGTTGTTGCCGTTGGTGATGGCGACTGTTTTGATGGCAACAAATCTGAAATAGCAGTAAGTGTTGGCGACAAAGTTATTTATAACAAATACGGAGCAACCGTAATCAAACTTGATGATGAAGAATATTCAATAATAAGACAAAGTGATATACTTGGCAAATTTGAAGATTAAGGAGATACTATGGCAAAACAAA
>CAZYYI010000065.1:0-6319 GCA_964651835.1 uncultured Lachnospiraceae bacterium | reverse complement strand
ACGAAATTGTTAAAAAACTTGACGCAGCAAAAACACTTACTGAACTTGAAGATATATACCGTCCATTCAAGCCAAAGCGTCAAACAAGAGCAAGCATTGCTATCGCAAAAGGGTTGGAGCCACTTGCTGATATAATTATGGAACAAAAGCCAATCTCAAAAACCTTGCTTGAACTTGCAGCTGAATATATAGATAAAGAAAAAGGTGTAGAAACCGCTGAAGATGCACTTGCAGGTGCAAAAGATATTATTGCTGAAAAAATCAGTGACGATAGTGACCTTAGAAAAGCACTTAGAGAATTTTTGCAAAAGACTGCATTTTTATGTTCCGCACTTAAAACAGAAAAGAAAGATAAAAAGACAAAAGCTGCTGTTATTGACAACACAAATAAATATGAAGAAAAAGAAGGCAATGACAAAAACTCTTCAGCCGATACCTATGCAACCTATGATGGATTTAAGCAAGAGGTCGCTAAACTACCTTCGCACAGAATTCTTGCTATTAATCGTGGTGAGAATGAAGGCTTTTTGAAAGTTAGCCTTGACTACAACGCTGAAAAATGCCAAGAAATTATTTCGAGAGACTACAAAATCAAAGATGGCATTTTTGCTGAAACCCTTACTGAAGTTCACCAAGACGCTTTTGATAGACTTATCTTCCCTAGCCTTGAGCGTGAAATCAGAGCTGAGCTTACTGATAATGCAAATGAACAAGCTATTAAAAACTTTGAGCTTAACTTAAAACCATTACTTATGGAAGCCCCACTCAAAAATAAACGCATTTTAGGTTTTGACCCTGGATACAGAATGGGTTGCAAACTTGCAGTTATTGATGAGAACGGAACAGTGCTTGACACCGCCGTCATCTACCCAACTGAACCATTCAAAAAGATTGATGAAAGCAAACGCATTATGACCGAACTTATTTCAAAACACAAAGTTGATGTCATTTCAATCGGCAACGGAACTGCAAGCAAAGAGAGTGAAATTTTTGTTGCAAACCTTATTAAAACTTTAAGCCGCAAAGTTGGTTACGCAGTTGTAAGCGAAGCTGGTGCATCAGTATATTCAGCCAGCAAGCTTGGTGCAGAAGAATTCCCTAACTTTAATGTTAATCTCAGAAGTGCGGTTTCTATCGCAAGACGTTTGCAAGACCCACTTGCAGAGCTTATCAAAATTGATGTTAAGAGCATTGGCGTTGGACAGTACCAACACGATATGCCACAAAAGCGTTTAACTGAAGTTTTGGACGGTGTTGTTGAAGATTGCGTTAACAGCGTTGGTGTTGATATCAATACAGCAAGCCCAAGTTTACTTAAACGTGTTTCTGGTCTTAATGAAGGTATTGCAAAAAGTATTGTTACATATCGTGAAGAAAATGGCGCTTTCCGTGTTCGTGGGGATATTATGAATGTGCCAAAGCTTGGCGCAAAAGCCTACGAGCAATGTGCAGGTTTCCTTAGAATTGTTGATGGCAAAGAAATTTTAGATAACACCGCTGTTCACCCAGAAAGTTATAAGAGTGCAAAAAATCTTCTTAAAATATTTAAACTTACTGAAGATGATGTTAAAAATGGCAAGGTTGCAAAACTTCCTGAACTTGTAAGCGAATATGGTGAGGAAAAAGCCGCTAAAGAAATTGGCATCGGTGTGCCAACCCTTAATGATATTGTAAACGAACTTGTTAAACCAGGTAGAGATATTCGTGAAGAGGCTGAACATTTGGAACTTAGAACTGATGTGCTTGGCATTGAAGATTTAAAAGAAGGTATGACTCTTACCGGCACTGTTCGTAACGTTATTGACTTTGGTGCATTTGTTGATATTGGTGTTCACCAAGACGGACTTGTGCATATTAGTGAAATTTGTGACCGCTATATCAAACACCCAAGTGAAGAGCTTACCGTTGGTCAAATTGTTAAAGTAAAAGTTATCAGTATTGACCCAGCCAAAAAGCGTATTGGCCTTTCAATTAAAAAAGCAGACGCTGAATAAATAACTCAATAAAAACACCTTAAACTTATTAAATTTTATTATTAAAATTTCTAATACCATATTAAGAAAATTTGTATACCTAATTCGAATATTTTATTATATAATACACTTAAATAGAGCTAAATATTTCAAGGAGTAAATTATGGAATATATTGACATTTTAAACGAAGATGGCGTTAGAACTGGTGAAGTTTTAACTAGAGATGATACACATAGAAAAGGATTATGGCACAGAGCGGTTATTGCTGCTATAATTAATAGTGATAATAAAATTTTAATGCAACAAAGGTCTGATACCAAAGATAAATTCCCAGGGCTTTGGGATTTGTCTGTTGCAGCTCACATATCATCCGGAGAAGACGCAGTCACCACATTGATTCGTGAACTTAATGAAGAAATTGGCCTTGTAATTTCAAAAAGAATTGAAGTTAAGGATTGCAGATTTGTAAGTTCTTTTAAAAATATTCATCATTGGGACGACAAAAAGCTTGGACCTGTTGATGAGCATGCTTTTTATGAATTTTTTATAATAAATTTAGATGTAGATATTAAAGATCTTAAATTTTATGATGGCGAAGTTAAAGACGCAAAATGGGTTAGCTACTTTGAACTTAAAAAACTAAAAAATGAAAATAAATTGCACCCAAGAACTGAATGGGTAAACGAAATTGCAAAATATTTAGCATTATAATTTAAAGGAGTAAAAATGTCTGTAAATTTTGAATTGTATAAAATTTTTATGGCTGTAGCAACAAACAGGAGCTTTTCAAAAGCATCTGAAGAATTGTTTGTAACTCAATCTGCAGTTTCACAGTCAGTTTCAAAGCTTGAAAGTGAACTTGGCAAAAAGCTTTTCAATCGTAGCAATACAGGGCTTACACTTACCGATGACGGCAAGTTTCTACTTGAAGAAATTTCTGCTGGTTACAATGTTTTGCTGTCAGCAGAAAATAAACTTAAAAATGATTCCTTTTCTAAAAAACAATCATCTTTAAAAATTGCTTGTTCTCCTATTATGTTTAAAAAGTTGGTCTTTCCTGTTCTTGCAAGTTATGTTGAAAAAAGTATCAATATTTCTGCAAATAGTCTTGCTTCAGATAAAGATAAAATATTTTTTGTTAAAGAAGGTTTGGTAGATTTTTGCCTTATTAAAGACTATGGCATACCAATTGATTTAGATTTAAGAGTGACTAAAGTTTTCAGTTTAAATTATGTATTTTTCTATAATCCTAAGTTCTTTAATATTTCATCTATAGATGAAATAAAAAATTATCCATTTATTTTAAAATCTGGTGATACAAAAGGCAGAAAAGATTTTGATAAGCTATATTCTAACATTGCCAACAACTGCCCACAAAAAATAGAAGTTTCACACGATGATTTAATAATCACTGCCGTTGAAAGCGGACTTGGTGTTGGCTTTGCTCCAAAAGAATATATCAGCCCAGAAATGCATATACTAAATCCGGATAAAACACTCACAAAAAATATATTTTTAATTTGTAAGGAAGCTACACCTATAACAGACAACCTTGTAAAAGTGCTTTCAAAAATGAATTAATGCCATAAGTTTTTCTAATATCTAGATAAGCAGATTGATATTCTAAATCTGCTTTTTTTATTGTATAATTTAGCCATAAACAAGGGGGAAAACAAATTATGAAAAAGGAAAATATTATTTATAAAAAGAATGGAGATGTCGATGTTGAAGCATCAATAGCAGCAGAACTTGTAGAAGTTGAAAAAGGCAATGAGGCTATCGCTGATATAAATGAAAAGTTAACAAAACTCAATGAGCTTAAAGTAGAGTTAGAAAACTCTGATATGCCAAATGTAACTGAAAGTTGTAAAGAACTTTTAACAGATTTAAATGAAGAATGTGATGGAATTTGGGTAATATACGATGGACATTTGCAAAACCGCAAATTAAATATTTTTGAAGGAATGAGATCCGCTGGTGATTATTCACGCGTTAATGAATTAATGTTAAATTTGTTTTGCTATTTTGAAGATGGAAATAACTATATCGCTAAAATTACCACCAAGAATGGCAAAGAAATCTATTCAAATAACCTTAAATATGCAGATAATCCAGTTGAAGTTTATGAAACTCAAATTAAACCACTTGGCAAATTTGCAGCTGAATTTTATTTACGTTGTGTTATTAATAAACTTGATTATCTTAAAACTTTTGAAGAATGTTATATGGAATATACACAACTATTGCTTGATAATGTTGTAGTTAGAATCAATGATGGCAAAGATCTTGTATATTCTCAAAAGAAAAATGAATTTATTGAATACTTACTTAGATTTGCAACTGAGCCAGATTTTAGTGAAGATGAATATAATATTCGTATAACTTATGAAAAAGCTATTGAAGTTTTAAAGATGATTAATAGTGAAACAAGTGTTAAAGATATTGTTGCATATATGAATGAATTAGATAAATCTTATGTTATTGATATGTCAGGCGTTGATGGTATGGCACTTAGATTCGGAAAAGAAAAAGGCATTCAAGTTTATGAAGAAAGAGTACTTAAACCAGCAATTGCAAAAGGTGAAACTGAAATAGGTTACAGTGATTATCACGGACCAAAAATTGAAAAAATTAAAGCGCTCATTGATCAAATAAGAGCTGAAAATGCTATATATGAACAAGCAGGACCATCAGGCTCTGGTTTGAATTAATGAATTACAATTTATTAAAAATTTATAAAACAAAAACACCCTAATTTAAGGGTGTTTTATTTAAAATTTTTAACCATTTTTAATATATTCGCCGATGTTTTGTTTTGCATACGCAATAAATTTTTTAGTGAGTAAATACTGCTCTTCAAGTTCTTCTTTAGCAACATCAAGTGAAAGTGTGTTATGCTTTTCTTCAAGTTTCATCTCGGCAAATTCAATTTGCTTTAAAATATTATGCTCTCCTAAAATTTTAGACGCTGATTCAAAACAACCCAAAAATCCATTGGTTTGAATAAAGCGGTAGCAGTCTGCATTTGCAACAATCTCAGCCTCCAAACTTTTGTATGGTGCGGTACCATGGTGAGCCTCTACGCAATTAAGCAAAACTTCTTTTGTCTTTTCATTAACTTTTAAATCTATCAAAAGCTTATCTGCAAATTCAGCTGACATCTTTATATGTTCTTGAACCCTGCCAGTTTTGATAGCTTCGCCAAGTTTAATATCCATTAAAATTGTGCCGCACTTAACAATCTCCTCATCTGCACCAAGTGCTTTAGCTAACTTGATTCCTGCATTTGTGGCAGTTAAATAATTGTTTAAATTTGGTTATCCCCAAATTTCAATTTCCTTTCTTGCTACTTTGTCAATTTCTTCAAACAAACTCATAATTAATTCTCCTATTAATATTATATCATATTAATTTTGACTTTTACAATCAAATTAAGTAATTCCCAAGTCAGCGGTTGAATAAAAAAACAACACCAATAGGTGTTGCTTTTTTATTGGAGCCGATGGCGGGAATCGGACCCGCGACCGCCGCCTTACCAAGAATTGAATTTCGGTAAATAGGAATTGAACTTTTCATAATATTATCCCTTAAAACTCTAGCAAAACAGCCACTTTTCATTTTTCTATTATAGTGCAACTGTTGTCAAAAACAAAGCATTTGACAACAGTTTGACAACAATTATACCTATTTTAATAGTAAAATACATCAATTTTGCCATCTAAAACCGCCTAAAACCATCTAAAACCGAAAAAAAGTGTTGTCAAAATTTTAATCCTAATTCGTTTATAATTTCTTTTTCTCTATTTTCAATTAAACTTAAAATATCTTTTTTGAATGGCAAAAGGATTTGTAAACCTAATAACATTTTTACCATTAAAGATCCAAAAGCATTTGCGTCAATTTCTGTTATTTGTTTATTATAATCTTCAAGGCTTGTTGCGTTAGAAAGTTTGTATTCTTCAAAATTTACACCTTTTAGAATTTGATAGTAATGTCTGCATTCGTGAGCAATAGCAAATAGAAGAAAATTTTTATCATATCCAAACTTTTTGATAAACTTCATATTGATAAGAATTTCTTTAACATTTTCTTCAATATGCAAAACACATCTTTGAGATATTGTGTCAAACTCTCCATTAAAACTAATCTTCAAATCATTTGGGATCTTCAAAATTTTAGAAAAGATTTTTTTTAATTTTGCCACATAAGCACGAATATCGTTTTCTCTTATATCTTCCATAGAAAGATTATACCATTATTCTTTTTTTAATTCAATAAAATTAAATTGTAAAAAGTATTAAAAAACATACTATTTTTGTGTGAAGTGTGTTATAATGAGCCTATG
>CAZYYI010000064.1:0-6328 GCA_964651835.1 uncultured Lachnospiraceae bacterium | reverse complement strand
TACGATGCTTTTGTTGAAACTGTTACTGAAGCTATGAAAGCTGATGACAAAATCACCCTTGTTGGATTTGGAACCTTTGTTGCAAAACACAAAGCTGCAAGTGTTCGCCCTAACCCACAAAAACCAGGCGAAACAATCAAAGTTGCTGCTTGTACATCACCTGCCCTTAAATTTGGCAAGAGCTTCAAAGATTCAATCAACTAATATATTGCTAAAAAAATTAAACCTGCATTTAATGCAGGTTTTTATTTTGCAAAAAAATAATGCCATCTTAATGTGGCATTATTTAAAAAGTTATTTATCTTCTTTATTATCTTTTTGTGACTTATTATCTTTGTCACTATTCTTTTCATCTTTCTGTGGATTTGTTTTATTAATGTTAAATCTACTAACCTTGATTTGTTTATCCTTTTTTATAGAATCAGCAAGAATTCTGCTAACTTCACTAGGCACATCATCACTGCTGTTTTCATTTATACCCACATTTGAACAAATTTTGACTACTGAATTTAAAAAATCTTTTTCAATGTTTGTGTGATATGCTTTAATTGTAAGTTTATAGTGAATAAACATTGCTACAACAATCATTATAAATAATGCTACAACAACTAAGTAACTTGCAAGTTTTGGATTTGCAAATAGCATATAAAACCAATTTGTTTGATTTTGAGCGCCAGATAGAATTTCGATAAAATTTGGAAGTGTGAGTGCATCAGTTAAAACCTCAAACACAAAGCAATAGTTATCATGAATTAAATTTTCACCATAAACTTTGCTTATATTTTCAATGTTATCATTTTCACTATACATAACATTATCTTTGCCAGCAAACTCACTTCTGCCAAGCACAACGCCCTCTTCATAATCACCAGCAAAAAAGTTTATTGTTTTAATTTTTTGTTTTTTAAAACTATAATTATCTGAAATCATTGCAAGGTGCACATAATCAAGCCCAATTTCATTAGGCTCATTAAGAAGCGTTTTTGAAAGATGCATTGTATTTATAGGCTTAACATCATTGTTATTTTTTTCTGCCACTTCAGCAAAACTTTTTGAAATGTCATCTTGCACTTCTTCAGTGTAAAAATAAATATTTTTACCAATTACTACGTTATCAAAATTAACCATTAGCAAAAGGTCATCTTGTTGCTCTTTTGTCATACCTTTAACATAATATTCAGAGCCTGCATTGTTAGACTCTCCTGCTCCAAAAAACACAAACTCAATATTATAATTCAAATTTAAAGCAGGCAAATTTTTTGCAAGAGATAATAGCAAAGCAACATTTGCAGCACTACCAGCAACAGACTCAGAACTTGTGATATTGTCATTAATTTGCAAAGTGCCACTCTTAAAAGCAACAGCATCATAGTGACAACCAATCACTATTTTTTTGCTAGACTTGCTATCACCTATATAATCAAAAATTACATTGTTTGATGTTTCATATTTATTCGTAAATATAGATTCAAAGGCAAATTCTTGCAAACCATTATCGCCATATGCTTTAAGTCCATCAAAATTTAATAAACATTCAGCGATATCAGTTGCCGCTTGTTTTTCACCTTCAGAGCCAGCAAGTCTATTATTATATTTAACAAAACCATTCAAAAAGTTTAACGCATCATCAGTTAAAGTTTGAATCAATACATCTGCCGTATCATTTGCAGCACTAGCCACATTAAGATTTTGAGGAACAGCAATAATGCCAAACATTAAAACAAACAAAATAGCAAAAGCAGAAAATATTAAACGCTTTAATTTTTTCATATTAGCCCTCCCACAAAATTAAATATTAAGAAAATAATTTCAATTGCAAAAAGTGGATAACAGAAATTTTTAAACACAAAATGACCAATAATTGGCTCTGCATATTTCTTGTTTATATGAAGCGAATATAGTATTACAAATAAAAATAACAAAATGATGCTGATAAGTGGCAAATATAAATGCAAATAAGGTATAACAAAACAAAGGTTTACAAAAATGCCATAAACAAAATTATAATATGCATAAAAAAGTCGGCTTTCTTTTTTTAAACTAGCCTTTGGAATAATAAATGAAAATATTTTATAAGACAAATATTCTTGATAAATATAAAATAAAAGTTCAAATACAATCCAGTAAACGAAAGCATATACCGCAAGCATAAACACAAAGTAAGACGCATTAGAGTTTGACATATCAAGCAAATTGCCAAAACCCTCACCAAACGAAGAAACAATAATGCCTGAAACCGTAAAAATATTTACCCAAATAAATGAAAGAAATAAGATAAGTTTATAAAACCAGCTAAAGTTACTGCCTGAATTTTTCACATCTAAATTAGCCATTATCACTCCTTATGTTTAGTATATTACTAGCAATCATTTTTATTGCAACATTTTCTTTCATTTCACCATTTTTAATTCTTTTATCATAGTCAGAAATCATATCAACAATCACTTTTAGTTTTTTAGGTGAAAACGCATTTACTTGGGTTTTAAGCATTTTAATTGCATATTCTTTAACACCCAAAAGGTTTGCAAGTTCTGCCGGGGTTTTATCCTTGTTGATGGCGACAAACAATGCTCTTCTATAAGTATTATACATTGGTGAAATTAGCATAAATGCTGAGCCCGGTTTTACCATAAAACTATCCATAAGCTTAAAAGCATTTTCACCATCACCTTTTGCAAGATACTCTGCAAGTTGGAAAATTTCATACTCTGTGTCTTGCACAACAAATTTTTCAATCATTTCAGCAGTAAGCCTTTTTGTTTGATAAGCATAGGCAACAAGTTTTTCAAGCTCACCAACCACTCTTGTCATATCAAAATTTGTAAATAAAATAAGTTTATTAATTGCTTCATCATCAGCTGAAATTTCATTTTTTGAAAGATAATTTTTTACATATGCTGCAATAAATTTTGCTTCAATCTTATTACAATCAACTTCAGTTATATTTGGCAAGCCCTTATAACTTTCTGCCCCATCTGGATTAAAAAATACCAGCACGGTACTTGGCATTGGATTTTTTAAATAGTTTTCAAGTTCTGCCTTGTCCTGCTTATCCTTTGGAACGATAAAATTTTTAACAATAACAAGCCTATAAGCATCGCCAAAAGGATAAATGCTACAAGATGCAACCAAATCCTTAACTATTAAGCCGTCACCAGAAATTGTTACAGAGTTCATATCGGCAATTGTAATATTTGCAGTTTCTTCAATTTTTTTGAGTGCATCAAAACAGAGGAACCTATCCTCCCCAAAAATTAAATAAACATTATTTAAACTGTTTTTTAAATTTGCCTTTAACTCTGTATATTTCATAACCTACTTAATTATAACAAACACATAAATAATTGTCTAGTTGTTTTATTATTTTGACAAAACTACTAATATTTTAAATAAAATTGTAAAAATTTATACAAGCATTATAACGCCAACAAAAGCACAGACCAAAAGAGTTATCACCGAAAGCAAAACTTTTGTGTTCTTTTTAACAAAAAGATAATCACTGACAATAAACATAACAATTAATATGCCAACAATTGCAACAGCTTTCATTTCAGCAAAGTTAATAATAAGCCCAAGCCCAGTCGCCCAAAAGTTGAATTTTACAACTACACTCATAACATAAGAAAACAAAATAAGCACAGGACTAATAAACGGCATAACAAAAGATAGAATGCACGCAAAAATCAAATATGTATAAGCAATACTTGCAATAGGAACTGATACAAAATTGGTTAATATACTAGTTAATGCAAATTTACCAAAATAGAATAAATTAGTTACAAGCAAACCTATTTGAACAGCAATTATTAGTGAAAGCATTTCTGCAAGTTTGTGGTGCAAAAATTTGTTAAGCACTCTTGTAAGTGGTACTGCAACCAAAATAATTGCAAGAACTGCAGAAAAACTAAGCACAAAAGATATGTTGAAAAGTTGCAAAGGTTCAATGGCTAAAATTATGACAGCAACTAAAGACAAACCAGTCAGCCTGTCATAAGACTTCCCTCTTGATAGTGCATAAAGCGAGAACACTGCCATCAAACTTGCTCTTATAACTGAAACTGAAAAGCCACAAACGTAACAGTAAAAACTGAGGATAGCAGCAACAACAAAAATATTTACAATTTTTGGAGAACGAATTAATTTAAGAATAAAACTTATCGCAAGCACAAGTACAGAAATATGCAAACCACTTACAGCCAGCAAATGTGCAATGCCAGTATCACGGAAAATATCTTTCACATCTTCATCAAGAAAAGTTGAATCGCCAAACATCATTGCATAACCAAGGTCAGAGTACTCACCTGCGTTTGCATCAAATTTATCTTTTACACCTTTTCTGATATTATCTTTTAAAGTAGGTTCACAGCAGTCAGTTATGCTTATTTGATAAAAATATGTGTAACCTCTTGCAACAATACCACGAGTAAGATAGCTTTTATATTGTACGCCTCTGTCATTTGATAGAGTAAAAAATTCAAACTTACCTTTTACACTTATGAAAGTTCCAATTTCAAATTTCGTTAAGTCCAAATATTTTGGTGGAACATTAAAAGTTATTTTGCCATCAATCTTTTCTTCACCATTATCCAAAATTATTGAGACATCATCAAGCACAACTCTGAATGAATCTTCATCATATAATTTAGTTTCTACTATTTTGCCATAGATGATTGTGTTGTCTCCACTATATTTTGTATACTCATCTAGCTTAACTGTTTTAAAATGTAGCACCAAATGTGGAAGCATAATCACCAGCGCAATACAAGAAAACAGAGTAAATATTTTGATTTTTAATATTAATCTCAAAATAACAAAGATAACAAAAAGCACTGCAAAAATTATCGCTACTATTAGCTTTGCTTTTGCAGATTTAAAGATATTGATTGCAAAAGCACAGGCGATTAACATAGCAAGTGCAGAGGTAAAAATTAAACGAAAATTAACTAACTTTTTCTTTGGTAAATTTGGTTTCAAAATGATTATCCTTTTTAGATAAAATTACACTACTTTTTAGTAAACATCCTCCGACCCATTAAAATAATCACGTGCAAAAAATTCATTAAGTGTGATATTTGCACCTGAGCAAATCTTTTTGATAGTTATGACCTTTGGACATTTACTCTTTCCTGACATAAAATCAAAGATTGTTGATGGTGTTAAGTTTGAATTTAAACATAAAGCTGTTATTGTTGTTTTACCCTCTTCAACAATTTCTCTTATTCTTGTTCTTATTGCCTCATCAATATTCATAATTATCAACCTCCATAACGATGTTTCGTAATTATTTTAATTTTAAATATAAATTTAGTCTTACGAAATTTCGTATTATACGTTTGATAATGTCAATAAAATAAAATATACAAACCGCCAAAAGTTTAGCAATTTGTATATTTTTTTTATAATTTATTTGAATAAAATATAATTTTATTTTAATTTTTTATATTCCTTATCACTAACTTCTTCTAGCCACTCAGTTTTGCCATCACTAACAGGCACTTCAACAGCTAAGTGTGTAAACCAACTATTTTTGCTTGCACCGTGCCAGTGCTTAACTTCTGGAGCGATATAAACCACATCACCCGGTTTAAGTTTTCTTGCTGGCTTTTTCCATTCTTGATAATAGCCCTCGCCATCTGTGCAGAGCAAAATTTGTCCGCCCTTGTGGTGAATATGCCAGTTATTTCTACAAGCTGGTTCAAAAGTTACATTTGCAATATTCACACCTTCAGTTGTAAGCATTTTAAGATAACTATTGCCAATAAAATATTTTGCAAAAGCCGTGTTTGGCTCGCCAAGTCCAAAGAGTGAATTACTACCGCAAGTTGTCTCATCTGCATAAACTTCACGCACCATAGGGAACACTGCCCAAGCGTTTGGCCAACCAGCATAAAATGCTATGTGTGTGATAGCCTCAACCATTTCCTCTTTAGTAACGCCATTATTTTTTGCATTTGTTAAATGCGCTTTAAGTGATGAATCAAAAATACCTTTGGCAATTAGTGCCGTAACAGTTATTAAACTTCTGTCCCTAAGGCTAAGTTTATCCTCTCTTGCCCAAACCTCGCCAAAAAGTACATCATCATTAAGTTCAGCAAACTTTGGTGCTAAATCACCAAGCCTTTCCCTTCCAGCCGTCTGTTTTTTCATAACTTCCCTCCTTAATATTACAACTAAATTATATTATAATTTCTTGTGATTTACAAACAAAATCTGCTTTGTATGACAACAAAAAATAATAAAAATAAAATCAAAAAATAATTGCTTTTTTAAAAGTTTAATGATATAATGCTTTTGTTGATTAAATATGGCATCATATACTAGCGATTAG
>CAZYYI010000063.1:0-6367 GCA_964651835.1 uncultured Lachnospiraceae bacterium | reverse complement strand
AGGGTAAAAGGTCAAAAGATTGCAAAAAGAGCAATAGAGATTGCTGTTAGTGGTGGTCATAACATACTTATGGTTGGTGCACCAGGTGCTGGAAAAACTATGATAGCAAGGTGTATTCCGGGGATAATGCCAGACCTCACTTTTGAAGAGGCACTTGAAATAACCAAAATTCACTCTATAGCAGGTGAGCTTGATGCAGAAAAAGGCGTAGTGGCTTGTAGACCATTCCGTAGTCCACACCACACTGCAAGCACGGTGGCACTTACTGGTGGTGGGCGTGATGCAAAACCGGGAGAAGTGAGCCTTGCAAGTAATGGTGTGCTATTTCTAGATGAATTGCCAGAGTATAGCAGAAACACTCTTGAGTCACTAAGGCAACCTCTTGAAGATGGCATAATTACTGTTTCAAGAGCAAGCGGAAGTTTTGAATACCCAGCAAACTTTATGCTTGTTGCCAGTATGAATCCTTGCCCTTGTGGAAATTATGGTAGTAAGGATAAAGTTTGTACCTGTTCACCAACAGCGATACAAAATTATTTAAAAAGACTGTCTGGTCCGCTTCTTGACAGAATTGATTTAAAGATAGATGTTGAAAGAGTTGATTTTAATGACATTACCAAAAAGTCAAATGAAGAACCAAGCACTGAAATAAAGAAGAGAGTAGACAAGGCAAGACAAATCCAAAGTGAAAGATACAAAGGTACAAGTGTTTACACAAACTCAAAAATGACATCTAAAATGATAAATGAATATTGCAAGTTAGATGATGAATCTATCGCACTCATGAAACTTGCCTTTGACAAGTATCAAATATCTGCAAGGGGTTATACAAGACTACTTAAAGTTGCAAGAACCATTGCTGACCTTGATAGTAGTAGTGACATTAAGTCAGAGCATTTGGCGGAAGCACTTGCGTATAGAACAATAGATAAATTTAAGTTATAGGATGAATTATGATAAGAGATGATGAACTTGTACTGCTTTGGTTTGATTATAATGATATATCATTTGCAAAAGCAGAAAAGATTTTACAAAATTTTAAAGATGTAGAAGATGTTTTTGATTATGACAAAGTTAAAGCTGCAAACCTTTCTGCCAAAGGTTTAGAAGGCATAAAGGAAAAACTGCTTGATATTAATGTTGAAGAGTTCAGAAAAACTGTTACAGATGAACTTTATAGATATGATATAACACCTGTCACATACTTATCGGGTGAATATCCATCAAAATTAAAGCAAATTGACGAACCACCACTTGTTTTATATACAAAAGGTGATGTATCTTTGCTTACTAAAAAATCTATTGCTATTGTTGGAACAAGAAAGCCAACTGATTATGGTAAGCTTGTTTGTGAAAAATTTACTAAAGAACTTTCACTTGCAGGGCTTGTTACGGTTTCGGGTCTTGCTTATGGTATAGATACTATTGTTGCTGAAACAACACTTGCATCAGGAGGCAAAACTATTGCGGTACTTGGTGGAGGTTTAGATAATATTTATCCAGCTCAAAACAAGATACTTGCAGATAGAGTTGCAGCTTCTGGATTGCTGGTTTCTGAATATCGTCCTCACTTTAAACCAACCAATTATACTTTTATTTGCAGAAATCGTTTGGTTTCAGGATTATCTCTTGGCACCCTTATTGTTGAGGCTGGCAAAGTTAGTGGAACTATGACTACAGCAAAATTTGCACTTGACCAAGGAAGAGAACTTTTTGTTGTGCCAGGTAATATAAATTCTCCTCAAAGTGAGGGTACAAATAATCTTATCAATGAAATGCCAGATACTTTCACGATAAGTCCTGACAGAATTTTATTTGTATTAAAAATTAAAAAGAAAGAAAAAGTTACTGATTCTCAAATCCAAGTGGATATGTTAGAAAATAATATACTTAATGCACTTTCAGACGGTGAACTTGGCTTTGATGAACTTGCAGAATGTACAGGAGCAAAACCATCGGTTCTTGCATCTAATTTAATAAAACTTGAAATGCTTGGTTTAGTTAAAAAGGGAACAGGCAATATTTATTATAAAGTTTAAATAGATTTTTGTGCATACTATACAAAAATTTTGTTGGCACTTATCTATTAATAATTATTAATTATTAGTCGAGCTTTTTAGATAAATTAATCCCAGTAAGTTAATTGACAACCAAGTTTGGCTTGTGATAAATTAATCCCAAGTTTATATGTCTTAAGGAGATTTTATGAAACTCGTTTTGATAGAAGGTCCTGGTAAAAAGGACAGCGTACAGCATTATTTAGGCAAAGGCTACAAAGTTATGCCTACTTTTGGTCATTGCCGTGATTTGCCAGAAAAAGGGCTTGGCGTTGATGTACATAATAATTTTGCTCCTGAATATGTTGTTGTTCCAGACCACAAAAAGACAGTTGATGCTATTAAAGCTCAAATGCAAAATGCTGAGGCTGTATACTTTGCTTCCGACCCTGACCGTGAAGGAGAGGCTATTGCTTGGCATATGTGTTACTTGCTTGGTATCGACCCAAACTCTGACTGCCGTATTACTTATAATGAAATCAGTGAAGCAGCTGTTAATGAAGCCATAAAACACCCAAGGCCAATAGATAATAATTTGGTTAACGCTCAACAGGCAAGACGTGTTCTTGATAGACTTGTGGGTTACAAGATTTCACCAATTCTTTGTAAAAAGATTCAAAATAAACTTTCAGCGGGAAGGGTTCAGTCTGTTACACTCAGGCTTGTTGTAGATAGAGAAAGAGAGATTGAAAACTTTAAGCCAGAAGAGTATTGGACACTTCAAGTAGTTTTAAGTGATAAAGAAGGCAAGGAAACTTTTAAAGCTAATTTAAATCTTGGTAAAAATCAAACAATAAAAACTAAAGAGGAAATGGATAAGGTCCTTTCAGATATTTCTGGAAAGGAATTTTTGGCGACCGAAGTTAAAAAGTCGGTAACAAAATCTCAGCCAAGTGCTCCGTTTACAACTTCATCAATGCAACAAGAAGCTTTAAACAAACTTGGTATGAGCCTTAAAACTACAAGTGCAACTGCTCAGGTTCTTTATGAAGGCGTTGAGATTGCTGGCCGTGGCAAACAGCCACTTGTAACATATATCAGGACTGACTCAACACGTGTTGCTCCAGAGGCTCAAGCAAAAGCTAAAGCATTTATTCAAAAAAATTATGGTGCGGACTATGTTGCACCTACCAGAGTTTATAAAAATAAAAAAGATGCTCAAGATGCGCACGAAGCTATCCGTCCAATATCACTTGACTACCGCCCTGAAGATTTAAAAGATAAAATCCAAAAGAATGAGTATAGACTTTATAAACTTATTTATGATAGATTTTTAGCCAGTCAGATGTCTGATGCAAAATACAACTCGCTTTCAGTTGACCTTGAATGTGGTGGACATAAATTTAAAACCACTGGCAGAACACTTTTGTTTGATGGCTACACAGCACTTTATAACAACCAAACAAGTGATGATGAAGAAAATTCAGATTCAGCAAAATTGCCAAATATTGAAAAAGGCGATAAGTTTGATATGTTGCAAAGCAAACCTGAACAAAAGTGGACAAAGCCACCTGCAAGATACACTGAAGCTAGCCTTGTAAAAGCTATGGAAGAAAAGGGTATTGGTAGACCATCTACTTATACTCAGTCAGTCAGCACAATCTTTGCAAGAGAATATGTTGAAAAACAAGGCAAATCTATTGTTCCTACTGAACTTGGCAAAGTTGTTGTTGATATGTTAATTCATTACTTTCCAGATATTATGGATGTTGGCTTTACCGCTGATATGGAAAATAAACTTGATGATATTGAATATGATGGCAAGGATTGGCACAAAGTTTTGTCAGAGTTTTATGATGGCTTTGAAGATGCCGTTAAAAATGCAGTTGTAGACAAAACTACTGCAAAAATTCCTGATGAAGTTAGTGATGTTCAGTGTGATCAATGCGGTGCTATGATGGTTATTAGAAGTGGAAGATATGGCAAATTTTTGGCTTGCCCTAATTACCCAACTTGTAAAAATACTAAACCATTTGAAAAGGAAAGTCCTGTTGTTGCAAAATGTCCAATCTGTGGCAAAAATGTTAAGAGGTTAAAATCTAAAAAAGGCAAATTTTTCTATGGCTGTGAAGGTTACCCAACTTGTACATTTATGTCTTGGGATATTCCAGCAAATGAAAAATGCCCAAATTGTGGCAAGGATATGATTGTTAAATTTTATAAAAATAGCAAAGTAATATCTTGTCCTGAATGCAAATATAATCGTCGTGAAAATATTGAAAATGAAACCGCAAATGTTTCGGAAGAAAATGAAAATAGTTTTGACGAAATTGATATTTTAAATAAATTAGATGAGCAGAATGAAATTTAAAGCAAATGTTATAGGCTGTGGCTTTGCAGGTGTTGAAGCAATTTATCAGCTAGCTAAAAGAGGAATCGAGGTTGACGCTTTTGAAATGAAGCCAACCAAGTTTTCTCCTGCACATTCAAGCCCTAATTTTGCAGAGGTTGTCTGCTCAAACTCATTTAAAAGCGATGACCTTAGCACAGCGTCAGGCTGTTTAAAAGCCGAGATGCGTGAACTTGATAGCTTGATACTTAAATGTGCTGAAAAAGCAAATGTTCCAGCTGGCACAGCTCTTGCTGTTGATAGAGATAAATTTAGTGAACTTGTAACATCTGAAATAAAATCACTTTGTAATGTACATATTCATTATGGCGAAGTAACAAAGCTTGATTTATCTGTACCAACAATTGTTGCAACTGGTCCACTTACAAGTGATGCACTAAGTAGCGAAATTACAAAACTTATTGGCAGTGAAAATTTGCATTTTTATGATGCTTCTGCACCAATAATTGATATAACAACAATTGATGAAACAAAGACCTTTACTGCTGGCAGATACGGCAAGGGTACAAGTGATTATATTAATTGCCCAATGACAAAAGATGAGTATTATGCTTTTGTTGATGCACTAGTATCTGCTGAAAAGGTAGAGCTTCATGAATTTGAAAAAAAAGAGATTTTTGAAGGTTGTATGCCAATCGAAGTTATGGCTTCAAGAGGCAGAGATACTTTAAGATATGGAACACTTAGACCAGTTGGTTTAAGGGATAATGATGGAAATAAGCCATACGCCGTTGTGCAACTTAGGAAAGAGAGCAATACAAACAGTTTATATAATCTTGTAGGCTTTCAAACAAACTTAAAGTTCGGTGAACAAAAGCGTGTGTTTTCAATGATACCAGCTCTTAAAGATGCTGAATTTGTAAAGTTTGGTGTTATGCACAGAAATAGCTATATTTGTGCACCAAAGCATTTAAATTGTGACTTTTCAGTTAAAGGCTTTGACAAACTTTATATTGCTGGACAGCTTTCGGGAGTAGAGGGTTATATGGAAAGTGCGGCGAGTGGAATTGTTGCAGGAATATATCTTGCAAACAAAATGTGTGCAAAATCTCTTGCTAAACTTCCAAAAACCACTATAATTGGAGCTATAATAGATTACATAACAACGGCAAGTGAAAATAATTTTCAACCTATGAATGCAAATTTCGGAATACTTCCACCACTTGACGAGGTTATACGTGATAAGCAACTTAAAAAACAGGCTTATTCAAAAAGAGCGATAGAGGATATAAAAAAATATAAGGAGAGTAATGATGGAATTTAGAGGAACAACAATTATTGGTGTAAAAAAAGATGGTCACACAGTTCTTGCTGGTGACGGTCAAGTTACAGCTGGTGAGCATACAATTTTTAAGGGTAATGCCAGAAAAGTAAGAAGAATTTTTAATGATAAGGTGGTTATTGGCTTTGCTGGTTCAACTGCTGATGCATTTAACCTTTCAGAGCATTTTGAAAAGATGCTTGAAAAATATTCAGGCAATTTGGAGCGTGCTGCTGTTGAACTTGCACTTCTTTGGAGAAGTGACAAGGGCATTCGTCAACTTGATGCAATGATGATTGCAGCTGACAAAAACCAACTTCTCATTATTTCTGGTAATGGTGATGTATTTGAGCCAGAAGGCGGTGTTTGTGCTATCGGTTCTGGTGGCAACTACGCTCTTTCAGCAGGTAAAGCACTTTTTGAAAATACTGACCTTTCAGCACGTGATATAGCTGAAAAGGCAATGAAGATAGCAGGCAATATCTGCGTATATACAAATGACCATATCACTATAGAGGAGGTGTAAAGTATGTCTACATTATTATCCCCAAAACAAATAGTTGGTGAACTTGATAAATATATTATCGGTCAAGCCGAAGCTAAAAAAGCGGTTGCTATCGCTCTTAGAAATAGATACAGAAGAAATAAACTTAGCAATGAACTTAGGGAAGAAATCACCCCAAAAAATATAATTATGCA
>CAZYYI010000062.1:0-6469 GCA_964651835.1 uncultured Lachnospiraceae bacterium | reverse complement strand
TTTAAATTTAAATCTGAACTTGGTGAAGGTTACATTATAACAAAGGGAAATGCAAGTAACTTATTTGTTTTTTCTAAAGAGCAATTCAAAACTGTTTATGACAAACTTACAGCTATTCCATTATTTGATGGAGAAGCTCAAAAGGCAGCTAGAAAATTTTTAGCTTCAGCCTTTGAAACAGAAGAGGATGCGCAAGGTAGAGTACTTTTACCAAAGGAACTTGTTGCTTATGCTACCATTACCAAAAACTTGGTATTTATTGGTGCAGGCAATCGCGTTGAAATTTGGGCAGAAGAGGTTTGGGACAAAGTAGACGGCGAAACCGAAAGCTTTGATGCTCTTTCTAAATTTGGAGTATAGTATAATGTCAGCTTTTAAACATATACCAGTACTTAAAGATGAAACCATTGATTTGCTAAACGTGAGAAATAACAAAACTTATGTTGATGGCACAATTGGTGGTGCAGGGCATTCAAAAGAAATACTTAGCAAGGCAAACATTAAATGCCTTTATGGTATTGACCAAGACGATGAAGCGCTATCCGCTGCAAAAAGCAATCTTGAAGACTTTAAAAATGTGAAATTGATTCACGGCAATTTTAAAGATATTGACAAGATTTTAGCAAATGAGGGCGTAAGTAGTGTTGATGGGATATTGGTTGATATTGGTGTAAGTTCACATCAAATTGATGATGCTAGCAGGGGATTTTCATTCAGGCAAGACGCTAGGCTTGATATGCGAATGGATAAATCTAAAAGTTTTTCAGCATATGAGCTAGTTAACACTTACTCTGAAAGCGAGCTTGCTAGGGTAATCAAAGATTATGGTGAAGAAAAATTTGCTAAAAGCATAGCAAGACACATTGTAAAGGCAAGAGAAACTGAAGAAATTGAAACAACCAAACAACTTGAAAAAATCATACTTTCAGCAGTTCCGAGATACAAAGGACAAGACGGTTCAAGTAATGTTCAGCGAACATTTCAAGCAATTAGAATAGAAGTTAACGGCGAACTTGATGCACTATCTAAATTTTTAGATAAGGCAGTTAACTTACTAAGTGTAGGTGGCAGGCTTGCAGTTATAACCTTTCATTCACTTGAAGACAGAATTGTTAAACAAAAGTTCAAAGAACTTTCAACCGGCTGTATTTGTCCACCAGATTTTCCAATCTGTGTATGTGGGCATAAGGCAGTAGCTAAACTCGTTACTAAACACCCAGTTACAGCAACTGAGGCTGAACTTAAAGTCAATTCAAGGTCAGCAAGTGCAAAACTTAGGGTGCTCGAAAAAATATAGAAGATACCAAAGAATACTAGAAATACTAAAGATTTACGATATACAAAAGAAAAATTTTATACAAAAGAAACACGCTAGTAACCAGAGATAAAATATAAGATTACAAAAGAAACACGCTAGATACTAAAGAATTAGATATACAAAAGAAAAAGATACTTAAGTTACTTAGATAAAACCAATTTGGAGGAGATACAGATGCTAAACACTGAAGGCTATGGAAATTATGGTTCATCAGTGCAAACTGAAGAAGAAATTTACAGTCAAACTCAGCAAATTAGCCAAGCTGAGAGTTTTGAGCAGGAAAATTTTGATGTAAACCAAGCTACTTATGATGATTATTCAGTTACTCCTAATTACTCAGAAGAAAAATCATATAATTCAAAAACCACCAATTTTGACGAAATTAATGAAAGTGAAGTTACAAGTATCAGAAGCATAAATTTGCCAACTATTCAGCGTGAAGAAAAGGAAACTGTTTCACTTCTTAAAACCAAACAGAGAATTATTCTTTCACCTAGAATGAAAATTGTTGTTTCTGCATTTTCTATTATTATGGTGGCACTGTTTTTCTTAATTTGCTTTAATTTTGCAAGTCTTGGCGGTTTAAATGCCACTGCAAGAGACAGAGAAATTACAATAAATGAATTAAACCAAAGCATATCTGAACTTCAACAAAAATATAATTTAGCATATGATGATGAACAAATTTTAATCCGTGCTACTGAAGCTGGTTATGTTAACACTGATGAAACTAATACTTTTGTAGTAGAGTATGAAGATTTTTATCAGGAAAAAACAATTGAAGATTTGCCATCAAATTGGTTCAATGATATTTGCAATTTCTTTTCTAATTTATTCTCATAAAAAATAGCTAAATATCTCGAACGGCACAAAAGAATTTTTTTGAGTGTTCGGGGTATCTATGAAGGTTAAATATAGTTCATATTCGATGGGTAAAAGGTTACTTGCACTTTTTGTGCTAGTAGCCTTTTTTGCTGTTTTAATTATTTTTAGACTATTTTATTTACAAGTTGTTGGCGGATATAGTTTTGTTAAAAAAGGGCTTACTCAGTGGCTTAGAGATCTGCCACTCACTGCAAACCGAGGTAGCATAACAGATAGAAACGGCGTAGTTCTTGCTTCAAGCTACACCACTTTTGATGTGTATGTACGCCCTGCAGATGTTGCAGATACAGATGCTGTTGCAAAGCTATTATCCAAAACTTTAGACCTTGAATATGAAAAAGTTTATGAAAAAATTGATGGCAGCAAACTTAGTGAAGTCAAAATTAAAAGTGATATTGAAAGGGAAACACTACAACAAATTTTATCAGAATTTAAAGAGGGCATATTTTTTACCACAAATACGCAAAGAAACTATTTGTATGATAATATGCTTTGCCAAATTTTAGGTTTTGTTAGCAGTGATAATGCTGGACAAACGGGACTTGAAGCCTATTACAATTCATATCTTGCTGGTGTAAACGGCGTAAGTTTGGTTGAAAGTGATTTAAAGGGTAGCACTTTAGATAGTTCTGTAACCTACTATGAAAATGCTATTAATGGTTTAAATTTAACTCTTACAATTGATTTTAAGTTGCAAGAAGCAGTGGAAAAGATTGCAGCGGAGGCAATGGTGAATACTGGTGCAAAAGCAGTTTCAGTTATTATAACTGAGCCAAGTACTGGAGAAATTCTTAGTGTTGTAACTCTTCCATCTTACAACCTGAACGATATTCCACGTGATGATATTTCTGCGCTTAATAGTATGTCTAGGGCAACCACAATAGTCGATACTTTTGAGCCTGGTTCAACCTTTAAACCAATTGTTGCAGCAATTGCTATTGAGGAGGGGCTTGCCAGCAAACATAGTTACTATTACTGTGCTGGTTACAGAATAATCAATGGCGTACGCATTAACTGTGCTAGGCGTTCAGGACACGGCAGCCAGTCACTTGAACAAGGTTTGATGAACAGTTGCAACTGCGTATTTATGGATTTAATTGCCAAGATTGGTTTAAACAAATTTTATAGTTATCTTGAAAAGTTTGGTTTTACTGGTAAGCTCGGAATAGATTTTCCAGGTGAAGTTTCAGCAGTTTTAATGCCAGAATCTATGGTTACTGCGTCAGACCTTGCACGTATGGGATTTGGTCAAACTATTGCAATTTCTTCACTTGAAATGGTGACTGGTGTTGGTGCAGTTATTAATGGTGGATATGTTAATTCACCACACTTTATAAAGAGTATTAGTACCGAAACAGGACAAACTGTTTATAACAGAAATCAGACTATAATTAACAGAGTTATCAGTGATAGCACCAGTAAGCAAATGCGCGAAATGCTTTTGTCCGTTGTCGAAAAGGGTGGCGGTAAATATGCAAAAGTTGAGGGATACCCAGTAATTGGCGGAAAAACTGGTACAGCTCAAAAGTATGAAAACGGTGCAATAGCTCAAGGAAAATATATAGCTTCATTTTTAGGGTTTGCACCTTATGATAATCCAAAATATCTTACTTATGTTGTGGTAGATGAACCACAAGGTGCGTACTACGGCGGTGTTGTTGCTGCACCTATTGCAAAGAGTATTTTTGAAAAGATATTTGAAATGGATAAAACTTTTAGTGAAACAAGTGATGAAAAAGAGGTTAAGGACATTGTGCTTCCGACCTTTATAGGTATGACCATTACTGAGGCTGCTGCAACTTGTGCATCGCTTGGACTTCAGTATCTTGTTCAAGGTGACGGCGATTATGTAAATAATCAAGTTGCTGCTCCTGGAACTATGGTTGCAAAAGGTGATATAGTGCTTTTAATCTTTGATTAAAATAATTATTTTTCGAGGTAAGTTATGAAATTGTTTTCTTTATTAAAAAATACAAATGCAAGAATACTTGGCAATGTTAACCTTGATATTAAAGGACTTTGTCACAAGGATACAGAGGTTAAAGATGGTTATATCTTTTTTAGTTTGCGTGGTACTAGAGTTGATGGAAATAATTATGTTTTAAGCGCTATCAAAAATGGAGCAGTGGCAATTGTGACTGAAACAGAGGTTACATCAGCCAAAGGCGTAACACAAATCATAGTTAAAAATGCTCGTGAAACTATGAGCATACTGGCTTGCAAATTTTATGGCAATCCTGCAAGCAAGCTTAAAGTTATTGGTATTACTGGTACAAATGGCAAAACAACTTCGTCAAATATGGTCGCTAGCATTTTAAATACAGCAGGAAATAAAACTGCAATAATTGGTACCAACGGCATAATAATCGATTCAAACAGATTTGATACAGGTATGACAACGCCTGACCCAATTGAACTTCAAAAGTATTTTGCCTTGATGGTTAAAAACAAAGTGCAGTATGTTGTTATGGAAGTTTCTGCACACGCCATAGACCTTTTTAAAATTGATGGGTTTATTTTTGATACTGTAATTTTTACTAATTTAACTGAGGACCACCTTGATTACTTTAAAACTATGCAAAAATATTTTGAAGCCAAGGCTAAGTTATTTACAAAGCGTCACGCAGAGTTTGCAGTTATTAATATTGATGATGATTATGGTAAAGAGCTTGCTAGCCGTATAAATTTACCATTTATTACATATTCTACAAGTAGTGATGAAGCAGATGTTTTTGCCTCAAATATAAAACTAAACGGAAGTGGACAGACATTTTTGGTTAATAACAAAATTAAGTTTAGTATTCAAATGGCGGGCAAATTTAATGTTTCAAATGCACTAGCTTCAATTGCAGCTGTTGAGCATTTAGGTGTTTCTGACAATGATATGGTAGAAGGTTTAAAAAATATGCAAGCAGTTGAGGGCAGGTTTAATTCAACATTGGTTGGCGAAGTGCTTGTTATTGTTGATTATGCCCACACACCAGATGGTTTAAAAAACATATTGCTTGCTTGCAGAGAGATAGCTAAAAGTCACAAACTAATTTCTGTTTTTGGATGTGGGGGAAACCGTGAAACTGAAAAACGAAAAATAATGGGTGAAATTTCATCAAGTTTAGCGGATTTTACAATAATAACCACAGATAATCCAAGATATGAAAAGCGTGAAGCTATTGCAAAAGATATTGCACAAGGCGTGGTTAACTCTAATTACAAAATTGAACTTGACAGATCAAAGGCGATTGCATATGCAATAAGTATGGCAGAGGCTGGTGATGTGGTTGTTGTGGCTGGAAAGGGTGCTGAGCCTTATATTGATGAAAATGGAGTAAAAATGCCATACAGTGATATGGCAGAAATTGAAAAGATAAGGAGAAAATTATATGAATAGCTACTGCACACTGGTTGAAAGTTTTGTTTGGGGATTTTTGCTTACTCTTGTTATATCACCATTTGTGATTTCTTTAATCAAGCGTGAAAAAGTAAAACAAGTAATTCTCCATTATGTTGAGGAACACAAGGCAAAAGCTGGCACTCCAACAATGGGTGGAATAATTTTTATACTTTCTATAAGTATAGTTGGATTTATTGTTTCAAGTGGCAGTAGTAGTACCTTGGTTAAAATGAGTATTTTAATCTTTTTGGCTTATGGTTTAGTAGGATTTTTGGATGATTTTATTAAGTTTAAGTTTAGAAGAAATATGGGGCTTAGAGCTTATCAAAAAATCATTTTTCAACTTGCAATTTCAATCGCTATTGGATTTTTTGTTTACTATAACTCATCAGTTGGCGGCGAACTTATCATTCCATTTACAAACAAAACTATTGACATAGGTTTTTGGATAATTCCACTTGTTGCTATAATTTATCTTGCAACAACAAACTCTGTTAATTTAACAGATGGACTTGATGGACTTGCAGGCTCTACAACTCTCGGGTTTTTAATAAGTTTTATTGGGTTAATGTTTGTAACTACACAGTCAGTACTTTTAAGTTCAAATCAGATAATGGTAGAAGAGTACAATAACATTTTGATGCTTGCTGCGGTTTCTGGCGGTGCAATGCTAAGCTTTTTAATATTTAATTGTTTTCCAGCTAAAATCTTTATGGGTGATACTGGTTCACTTGCTCTCGGAAGTTTGGTAGCGAGCCTTGCAGTGTTTTCTAAAATGAGTTTGTACTTACCAATACTTGGCATTATGTTTGTGGCAAGTTCAGTGTCAGTTATACTTCAAGTGGCATATTATAAGTTAAAAAAGAAAAGAATAT
>CAZYYI010000061.1:0-6519 GCA_964651835.1 uncultured Lachnospiraceae bacterium | reverse complement strand
GAAGCTAGGGTTATTTGAATTGACTTTAATGTTTTAGCAGAACCACTATGATAATCTCTATAATATTTAACAGCAATATGATTAGGATCTTCTTGCTCTAAATTATTGAATAATATATCTAGTGGACTGATATAACTATCATCATCTTCCTTAACATCCCCAGCCCTAAGCATTTCCATAACCATAGGAAAATTTTGTTCATCTTCTGGAGCTTCATATTTTAAATAAAATATTAAAGCTAAGAGAAGCATTGAAGCAGCTGTGTCCCAAAACGGATCATTAGAAGAAGAACCTTTTGGAGTTGTAGCTTTAAATAAATTGGTTACTAGTTTTTGAACATCATTATCATTTTTTAAATAAACGAATGGATTGTAACAATGACTTTTTTCCATATTTATTAAATCAAGTATTCTTACTTCATATCCTTTGTTTTCCAATAAATAACCTGTATCTCTCACTATTTCACCTTTAGGATCTAATATTACAAAAGAGGTATTTGCTTGCATAATATTTGGTTTTGCAAAAAATCTTGTTTTTCCTGCCCCAGATCCACCACAAACAATAATATTTAAGTTTCTTCTGTGTTCTTTAGCATTTAAACCGACATAAATATTTTGAGTTAATATCTTGTTATCGCTAATTGGTTTTTGCATATATTTTTTATTTATTTCGTTTTTATTTCCCCACTTAGCTGATCCATGTTCTTCTCCTCTTCGATAATTTCTTCTTGTTGATAGATAAACAATTATGCACAAGAAATAAATAATTATCATAACTAAAGTGATTTTAATTGAATCATCACATAGCTTTATTGAAAATGGATTATTAATCAAAATAGGAAAGTCTTTAATTATTTGTGGTAATCCTCCACTAAAGGATGGAGCTATTAATAGTGCAAGCCATATAACTAGAATTAATCCTAAAATATAAATCCATTTAGGAATTTGTTCTGTTTCTACATTCATCTTTCAAAAATCTTTCGCAAAGGTTTTTTTTCAGATACTTCAATTATTTTTAATAATAAATTATCTACTGGCGAAGTAAGACTTAATCCTTCAAATATTATTTTATCTGAATTATCATTTTCTTTATCTTGATTAATTAAAGAAGTTCTAAATTCATTTAAAGCATTTATTACTAATCCTAATTCATACTTATCTAATTCTAATTTGTAATAATCCTTCATATCTACCTCTGCTTTTCTTTATACTTCTTTTTTCTTTTTGGTTGCTCATGCTTTGTTTCACGTCTTTTTTCTGTTTTTTTAATTTCAGATTTACCTAAATTAGATTTTTTCATATCATCTTTAATCTTTTTTATTTTTTCTCTAACAGATGTTCTCTCTAATTTAGTACCCACTTCTAAATTCTCTTTGCCTTTTAAGGTATGCTCGGACAGAGGGTTTTTTTCTGTTTGAGCCAACTCGGGGTTTGAATGTTCACCTTTTTCTTTATTAAGAGGTTTATTTTTTATATCATCAAGTATTTTTGTCTCTTTAGATTTGGTTTCAACATCAATACTATTTAATTTACTTATATCTTTTTCAACTTCTCTTTTTATAGTAGTAATATCTGGGGTGGACAAATTAAATTTTTCAATAATACGATTTACTTTACTGGCATCTTCAGCTCTAACCATAATATCAATCAAGCCATTAGAATCCTTTTCTTTTTTACTCATTAAGGCACAAAACAAAACTCCATAAGTTTTAGATTCTTGTGTAAACTTTCTTAAATCAGATTGTCTTATAGAAAAAATTTTTAAATCTTTTCCAGAGCGAATCATCTTACTTAATTTTGTTTTACCAGTTGAAAATTTTTGTTCTTTATTAAGAGCTATTAAAGCAGCAGCTATATTTTTAGCAGCACAACCTGTCAATCTTAATCCAACTTCTGCTCCTTCTAGATAAATTCTTATTAGAACTTCAGCTGCTTCACCTGATGTGTTCATGGTTTCCCACTTCCTTTCCTTTTTCTTCATAAACACTTTCTAAATTGCTAATGACTTTTGTCATTCGCTCATCTATTTCATCACATAGTTTCACCTCCTTTCGCAATGGATTTATTTTCTTATTTAATATTTCAATTTGCTCAATAATTTTTTCTTTATCTTCTTTGGTCGTTGCTTTTTTATGCTTATACCAGAGTTTACTTCTTGAATCTAACAAAACATCTAACTCCTTCTCTTTTTCTTTTTTAAACGAAAAAAATTGCTCACTAGTTTCTATCTTTTTACTAGAAAGCAATTTAGCTTGTTCTGATATATGATCTAACTTTTTTATATCAGCTCTAACAGAAGGAGGTAACTTTTTATAAGGATATTTTGTTGGAAAAACTTTTAAAATGTAACAATAATGCAAATATAAGCCATAAAAACCTTTATGTTTAGCTTTTTTATACTCAGTCTTATAACTTACATTCTTGTTACCATATTCTTCTATAAAAGGTATTCTTGGAGCTTGCGTAGTCTTTATTCTCTCTGTGATATTATCAATACTATAATCTTCTCCAAAAAATCTAGCTATACGAATATTTTTTTTATATGGTTCTCTTTTAATGCTTAATTTCCCTGCACGGTAAATTAATTCATAATCCATAGCTTTCATTAAAGCTTCAAAATCTGCATACGAATAAGCTTGTGCTATAGCTCTATCTAAATCTTCTTTAGCAATAGTATAATAATTTGTTCTATCATTTATTCCTATTTGATAATTTCCATAATTAATTTTACTATTTTTACAAGGCTTTTCTTTTAATATACTTAAACCATATTCTTCACATATCATATTAGATAGTCTTCTTAATTCAGCGTAGGTTGATCTTGTATCATAATACTTCCCACCATCTTTAAACGATACAGAATTAATAACAAAATGATTATGATAATGTTTAGTATTGAGATGTGTACTAATTATAACTTCAAACCTATCTCCCCACATTTCTTGTGCTAATTTAACACCTATCTCATGCACAAGTTCTGGAGTAGCTTCACCCTCTTTAAAAGATTGAAATGCATGAAATCCTAAAATTCCTTTTGTTTTACCAAAAGCTTCTTTAGTAAGCATCATTTCTTCGTAAGCAGAATCTGGTGAACAATTTATGCCTGTAACATAATATTTATTTTCAGTTTTAAAATCAGTTTCGGTATAATCTATTACTTTATGAAGATTATAATAACTAGAAGCATAGTCTTCATTAATTGTTTTTTTTGAATCAGTAGTATAATCTACAACATGATCTAATCTTTTTTCGATTTTCCATATTCCAACAGTTGCCATTCTTAAAATTCATCCGACTTTGTTGTTTTATCAGGTTTTAAATATTTTTTCTTAATATCCACGATAAAAGAATTCCACTTTATAGCTTCATTATTATAAAATTCACTTTCTATATTACCAGTAGCATTAGCTTTATGAGCAATTTGATTAAGATTAATTCCGATTTGTCTTAACTCTTTTAATATTTTATAAAAATCTTCATCTGGCTTTTCTTTAGGTTCAAATCTAGTTATTAAATTCCTAATCAAAACGCCTTCTGACAAACCACATTTCTTTGCTCTTTTTTTCAGCATAGTAGCTTCTTCTTTATTAAGCCAAACTTGCTTTTTAATATTTCTATTTCTCATTATTTTCCTCCTTCATATACTTTTCAATTTGTTTATCTACACTACTGCTTACTTGCATACAACACATAAAAAATATGCCTATAAATGCTCCTAACATGAATAGACATAATCCTAACATTTTCATCATCTCCTTTCTACCATAAAAAAATTAGTATATTTCTACACTAATTCTAAAATTCAATATCTTTTATATATAACAAAAATTATTTTTTAATTATTCTTCTACTTCTTCAATTTTTAAATCATCAAAAATAACATAATTTTTATAAATTATATCTAATACCTTTTCATCATCATAATAATCTTTAATAATCCACTTCAAAGTTACTTTTCCGTTATGCTTAGGTTTAATCCTATAATATTTAGTATAATTATCAATTAATATTTCATCAGAAATAAATTCTATCTCAACCAGTTCATCATTCACTTCATATTCAAATTTTATTTTTCTGCCAGGATAGTTTACAAAAGTTTCATAATATTTACTTTCTTTATCAATTATGTCCCTATATCTAAATTGAATATTGCTTATTTCCCAAAGATTATGATAAATCTTCCTTCCAGCACCATTTAAATAATCTTTTAATAAATATTTATCTTTTTTAAAATCTATATATATATAATTATAACAATCTTCTTTTACATAATATAAATAATTATCGTCCTCATAGATTAATAACTCATCTCCATTGCAGTCGTCTTTTTCACAAACTATTTCCATCTCTGAACCAATATCTTGGTTATAAAAGCAACATATAGTGATTAAAAAGATGATTATTACAAAGACTACTCCAAAAAATGAAATTATCATATCTTTTTTTGATATTTTATCATCACTTAACAAAAATATTTTGTCTAATATTTTACTAAAAGATGATTTATTAAATGGATAAAAGAATATTAAAACTCCAATAGTATTAAAAATAATATCATCAATATCAAAAAAACCAGTATCAGTTGCAAGTTGTATTGTTTCTATTAATAATGTAGTAATAAAAATACTTAAACTAAACCAACCAAATTTTTTAGTTTTTTCAAATAATCTTGGTAAAAAGAATCCTAAAGGTATAAGCATTATAATATTTCCTATTAATAAAGATAACGCCTCATAATTACCATAGTCCATTACTCTCTTTACCATTTCTATTGTATGAACAAAAGGAACAAAATTTGAACTACTTAAATGTCCAAACCAATTAATATCTAATCTAATTAAATTTATATTTCGATCCATAAATAAAGCCAAAATAATTAAAATTATATACATAATAAAATAAAACTTCATTCCCTTTTTCATTATACTTTTATCATGCATATCTAAACTTTCAAAAAGACATTGAAAATATTTAAACAAAAAAAACAATACAGCAAAAATAATAAATAAGGAACCATTAATTAAATGTAAACTATTTTTAAGTTTTAAAATTACTAGAAATCCTATAAATAAGAATATTGTCATTTTTTTAAACAAATCAAAAATTTGTGATATTCTTTTATACATAAAAACCTCATTTCAATAATTAATATAATTTTTCTATTATAAAAAAGTTTATTATATTATAACACTTTTTTATAACTCATTTAAAAAATTATTAGTAATAATTTTAATCTTCTTAGGGGATTGGGGATTTCCCCACATTTGAATTTGTGGGAGTACAAATTCAGTACTTGCTAGGACAACTATACCTACTCATCACAGGTACGTTCATCACAGATAGAACAATAAAAATCACAATTTTTACATTTATTTTTTAGTTCACTTTTACTATTTAAGGAACCAATTTCAGCAAATAATTCATCTAAAATTTTTATAATTTCAGCTATATTTTTTGCTTCTATTTTATATTTTCCTTTGCCAAGTTTTTGAATAGATTTAATTTTTTTTCCTACAAAATCTTCTACCATTTCTTGTGTAAAAAAATTAGAAACATACAAAACTCTTAAAGGATTTATTCCTAATGCTTCACATATTTTTATTATCGTTACCATATTAGGCTTTATTACAAAACCATTTTCAATATTATATATTTCAGTATGACTTACACCAACTTCATAAGCTAATCCTCTCATAGATATATTTAAATCTTTTCTTCTATTGCATAAAATTGCTCCTAATTCTTCATAGTTATATTTCATTTTTATCTCTCCATTTCCTTATAATTTTTATAATTAATATTTAATTTTGAACATAAAAAATCATTGATGTCTTTACCATATTTAGGTGGTTCATCAATAACTTCATACTTTTTTGGTATGGCAAATGTTAAAGCGATTGTTGCTAATCTTCCAGTAGCATCATTGTCTAAATGTAGATATATTGTTTTAATATTTGGATTATTATTTAGATATAAATTTAATGCTAGTGGCAATTTGCTATCTTCAATATTTTTTGTTGGCTTATATATACCTGCCAAAGATAATAGATTTAAATTGTACCATTCTTTTTTCTTTATTTTTTCCAATGTCGCATACGAAAGTAAATCAATAGCACTTTCAAATAAATGTAATTCATTACTATCATTTACCGAATCAATATGAAAAGAAAAAGCTTTATGACTACCATAAGCTTCTTTCATAAATCTAGTATTATTACATCCTCTTATAAAAGCGTAACGTGGATTTCTATTTAGATCAGCTCCAATAAAAACAATGTTATGATGTTCTTTTTCTTCATAAATTATTTCTTTATCAATACATTCTTTTATTATATCTTCATCTATACCTCTATCTTTTAAATAATTAATTACTATACTATTATTGTTATTCTTTTTAGGTAACAATAATTTTTTATTAAGTGGGTTTTCTTGATATTCAATAGTTGGTGGATTAATTTTAGTATGATTTAATAATATTTCAACTGCATTTTTAAATTGATGTCCTTTAACTTTTATTAAA
>CAZYYI010000060.1:0-6715 GCA_964651835.1 uncultured Lachnospiraceae bacterium | reverse complement strand
AGCAAATATTAATATAAATAATGAAAATTATAATAATATTGAAGCGATGAATAGTGATGCTAATATTGATAAAAATACTAATACAATTTCACTTCTTAATACTGATCAAACATATAATATGTTCAATTCAGTAAATCCAAAATCTTCAAATAATCAAAAATTATATGAGCTTTTAATGGCTAATAATGTTTTAAAAAGAAACTTCACTCATTCTGGAAAATATAATGAAGATTATTTAGAAGAAGGTACAAATTACTTTATTGATTACTATTATGTTTATGTTGTTGAAAATGCTTATCCAATTTACTGGGCATTAGACAAACTGGTAAACGCTAATACTGGGGTTAGTAAAGATGATATTGCTTTTGCAAAAAATATGTATGCTTATTTAGTTAACTTTAATCCAGAATCTATAAGCAATATAGATAAAGATATGTCACAAAAGTTATTCAAATTTAAAAATAATTCTACTGATATTTATTACCCTAACTTTGTATTTAGTGGAAATGATGAAGGTGACCAAAATTATAGTTATTCAAAACTATATGGGCTTATAACTAATAATTATGGTTACTTGAATAGTATTTCAGAAAAGCCTACAGGTTTATCGTTAATCTTACCAAAACCTGAAGATGTTAAAAATGGATACCTTAAAGTTAGAAGAATTGATGTATTCACTAATGCAATAAATAGTGTTAACTCAGCATTCTTGCAAACTTCGCTCGGTTCAAATGACATTATGCTTACATCACTCAAACTCAGAGAAAGATACTTTGGTGAAACAAATTATGGTAAACCAATGTTTGATATCTCAATTTGGGGTGAAAATTACTGGAATAAATCACACGCATATTCTTATGTTGATTATGCAAAAACCAGCTTTAATGTTTCAGAAACATTGTATGGCACAATTCATGTTACTAGCCCTGCTGAATTTGCTGCATTTGTAACTAATGGTGATTCAAGTTACTTAGAAGATAAAAACTTTAATGATCTTGCTTTGTTCTGGCGAACAAAAACAGCATATGCAGGTACATATTCATTAACAACTGATGGCTTTATAGCAATGCCTGTAGGTACAAATAATAGAGATACAAACAATAATCTTACTGTATCTGTATTTATAAACTCAATGACTAGAAATGAAAATGATGGTTATTACTCATCAAATGACATAGGCACAAGGTCAAAGACAGGACAATTCGATTATGGTATTCCTCCACTTTCTGCAAAGCTTGCTAAAATTGCTGACTTCTCACCTTTCCCTGTTGATAGAATTATTCTTACTGCAATTAGTAATATTGGTGCTGATTCAACAACTCAAAGAAACAACTGGCTCAAAACACTAAATCCATTTGGCGGTTGGTCTTATTTGATTGCAGATAGAATACTTGTAATTAAGGGAATTGATATGAGCATCATGGAAAGCTTTGACAATCAGAACTTTGGCTAATACCTAAATTGTAAGTAAAGTTTAATCAAAAAACAAAAAAACCAATAATTATTATTGGTTTTTTGTTTTTTATATAAAGATTTATTTGTAATTACTTTTAAATTTGTTATAATAATATATATGAAGAACTTTTTAAAATATTTAAATTTTAGTCTTTGTTTTTGTCTAGCCATATTATTAATGGTTTTGTTTTCTTTGCCTGTGTTTAATAGTCTTAAAACTTTTGCTGAAACTAATAATGAAATAACTAAGCCTATTACTTCAAGTGATGCAGAAAAATATTTATTTATGAAAAAGCCAACCTACTCTGTTTATTATCAAGATGTGCTTTATTATATTGACGATGAAGATAATATGCTTAAAAAATTTAATAATGAAAAAAAGCTTACTGATGATGTACTTGATATAAGTGAGTTTGGTGAAATAGTTGATGCATCATTTTCTGATGAATACTTAGTTTTGCTTACAAGAAAATCTGAGATTAATGATGATGAAACTACATATAAAACATCTATACAAGTTATTAGTTTAAAAGAATTTGATTTTGTTGAAAAAGGCACTGACATTTCAGATATAAATAAAACTACTAATTATATGAATAATGTTGATGATGAAGGTACGCCTTTATATAACAAAATTTCTGCAAATAAAACTGCTAATAATGAACTTGCAATTGCACTTACACCTAATGTTATTAATGATGTTGGAAATTCCCCTGCTATTTTAGTATTTTTAACTATTAATAAAACTCAAATTCCAACTGAAGAAAATGAAAATACTGAAAAATCGCAAGATGAAGAAAATTCTGAATTATCGCAAGATGAATCTACTGATACTTCCTCTGACACTACTAAGTCAGAAATAACAAATATAAAATTTATAAAATTAAATTTTAATACTAGTGGAAATATTACAAGCGATATAATGAGTTCAATAAAAAATCTTTTAATTTCTAAAAATGAAAATTCAACTTATTATACTATTTTCCTTTTTAATGAAACAACAATTTATTTTAACGACCGCATAACTGTGAATGATTCAAATGGTAATGATGATGAAGAAAATTCTGAATTATCACAATATGAGTCTATTGATGTACTTTTATTGACATTCTCAACTGAGTCTTACAGAAATTCTGATGAAAATACTGGTAAAATTATTGATTTAGGTAATATTAGCAAAGTTGAGCATATAACTTTACCAAATCAAGAAAGTGATGAATACTCATTTTTGGTAACTTTTGAAAATGAAAATCAATTTTATTCAAAGCCTCTTACTATAAAAGAAAATGGTAGTATTAAAAAATTCCCTAAAATAACATTTGGTGAAACTGATAATTCATATTTTCTTACAAGTCAAAATTATGTTGCATTCCCTAATCTTGCTGATCAACTCATTAATGTACATGAAATTGTAGAAATAAATGGTGAAATCAAAAATGAGCATATGCTTCCATTCACTAATATAGAAGATGAACTTAAATTTAAACCTGAAAACGATTTTAAATACAAAACAACAAATAAAAAGACAGCTATTCTTGAAAATCCTTGGAGTATTATAGATTCTGAAACATTATTTGTACCAGAAAATGTTGATATTATCTATATTGGTGATGGTTATTTAAATTATAATAGTGATTTAGAAGATTATATAATTGAAAGCTATAAATATTGCTTATATTCATATTACGATGGTGAAAGCTTTAAAAATGAAAAAGGTTATGTTTTATCAAGTGATTTAAATGATAAAGAAACTATTTCAATTGAAAATTCGCCTTATACTAAAATTGCTAAAGTTATTCCAGAATCAAACTTGTATTCCCTTCCATCAAAAGCTTTTGATAATGATATATCAGATGACCTCACATTTTCAGTTATTCAAAAAATACCTGCTAACTCAAGAATTGAAATATTAGACACAATTTGTTTATATACAGCTTGCGATTGTACTTTTGTTAAAGTAAAAGTTAACAATATGAATATTGGTTATATCGATGCAAGTAGAATTATTAAACCAAGCAGCGTTGTTGACTTTGTTATAACAAATTGTTCTACAAAAGAAACAGTTACATATGTTTATCTTGATGCTGATACTTCAAGTCCAATAATTGAAGAACTTAAAAAAGGTTATAGAGTTCGAATCAATGGTGAGCGTAATACAACAACTGGCTACACAAATATCACTTTTAATGATGAATATGGTAATGAATTTACTGGATATATAATTACTGACTATTTAGTAACAGATAGCTGGTCTACCCTTCAAATTATTGGACTTATACTCATTGCAATCAATTTAGGTCTTTTGATTTTAATACTCTACTTTAAATATAAAAGAGTTGGCACTGATGGTCAAAAATATGAAGCAAGCAAAAAAGAAAATTATAAGAAGGATGAAATGCTTGACAGTGTTGATGAAAATAATATAGAATCAAATTGTACTAAAGTAAATGATGAAGTTGAAGTCACAAATAAATTAATTGAATCTGATTCTAATTTATCAGATTTTAGTGATACAGATATTTAATTACTTTGTTAAAAAAAGATGAGCTACTCCCTTGCTCATCTTTTTTTATGTTTAAATTATTAATTTTTATTTGTTTTTAAATGTGAATAATTTTTATCTCTTTCAAAATTTTCAAATTCATCTGCACGGTATAGCAAAAATTCATTCATTGCCCTTTCAATCATTGACTTGTCACGTTTAAGTAATCTTGCGTTCATAACATCTTCAAAATCTAAAAACTCAAGCCTAATATCATCTTCATCAAACTCACCAGATAAACCAAGATTATTTTGTTTAAAACCTTTAAATTTGCAAAAGTAAAAATATTCTACACGCTCTGAATCAAATATATTTCCATCATAATTAAAGTTTTTTGTTGTGTGATAATACTTGCCCACAATTTTAATTGGTATTACATCAGCACCAGTTTCTTCAAAAACCTCACGGATTGCAGTATCCCTAATGGTTTCTTCCTCCTCAACCGTTCCACCAGGAATTGAATAACCATTATGCTTATTTGAATGCAGCAGCAAAATTTGCCCATCTTCGTTGATTATAATTCCACGAACTTTTTTGGTGCATTTATGATTTAAATAATTTTCATAATATAATTTAGATTTGTCTTCAAAATATTCTTTAGATGCCATAAATTTTATCCTTAAATAATTATATACCCAAAATAAATATTTGTCAAAGCGTATTTAAAAAGTAAAACAATAAAAAAAGTGTCAAAATGACACTTTTAATCTTTCTTTTCAGGTTTTACAAGTTCAATATAAACATCTTTGATTTGCGCTTCAGAAACGGTGTCAGGAGCTTCCATCATCAAATCTGCACTTGTTTGAACTTTTGGGAATGCAATAACGTTTTTGATATCAGTTGTATCTGTAAGTAACATTACAAGTCTATCAAGACCAAATGCCAAACCGCCGTGTGGTGGTGCGCCATATTTGAATGCTTCAATAAAGAATCCAAATAATGATTGTATCCTCTCTTCAGTAAAACCAAGAGCTTCAAACATTTTTGCTTGAAGTTCATTATCAGAAATTCTAATACTTCCACCGCCAACTTCATAGCCATTAATAACAACGTCATAAGCTTTTGCTCGAACTTTTGCTGGATCTGTGAATAAATATTGCACATCTTCATCTTTAGGGCATGTAAATGGATGGTGGCAAGCTACAAAACGTTTTTCCTCTTCGCTGTACTCAAATTGTGGAAAATCTACTACCCAAAGTGCATTGAATTTATTTTTATCAATTAAATTGAACATTTCACCAAGGTGAAGTCTAAGTTTTCCAAGCGCTGTAAGCACAACTTTGTTATTATTATCAGCTACAAAGAAAACAACGTCGCCCTCTTTAGCATCAGTTCTTTTAATAATTTCAGCCATTTGCTCTTCAGTAAAGAATTTAACAAGTGGGCTTTTTGGTGTATTATCTTCAAAGGTCATATAGCTCATACCTGGAGCACCACAACCTTTAACAAAAGTAACAAGTTTTTCAAGCTCAGTTCTAGATAAATGTGGGAACATTCCTTTGCCATTGATTACTCTAACGCTTCCGCCACTAAGTGCTGCATTTTTAAATGGAGCAAGTGTGCAATCTTTAGCAATATCTGAAATATCAACAAGTTCCAAACCAAATCTTGTATCTGGCTTATCTGAACCAAACCTGCGCATAGCTTCATCCCAAGTGATTCTTGGAAATTTGCCAAGGTCGTAACCTTTAACTTCTTTAAATATTTTAACAAGTAGTGGCTCAACTAAACTCATAATTTGTTCTTCATTAGTAACAAATGACATTTCCATATCAAGTTGTGTAAATTCTGGTTGACGATCAGCTCTAAGGTCTTCATCACGGAAACATTTTGCGAGTTGATAATATCTGTCAACACCAGCAATCATCAAAAGTTGCTTGTAAAGTTGTGGACTTTGTGGAAGTGCAAAAAATTTGTTCTGGAACATACGGCTTGGAACAAGATAATCTCTTGCACCTTCTGGAGTTGATTTGCCAAGAATTGGAGTTTCAATTTCCAAAAAGCCATTTTTATCAAAATAATCACGAATAATTTTACAAACATTATTTCTTGTTATAAGCTTGCTTAAGTTAATATCACGCCTTAAATCAAGATATCTATACTTAAGTCTTGTGCTGTCGCTTGGTGTATCATCTTCATTAATTTGGAAAGGAATTGGTAAACTTGTATTTAAAACTTTAAGTTCCCTAACCTTTATTTCAATGTAGCCAGTTTTGCTTTTTGGGTCAATAGTGTCTTCAGACCTTTTGCAAAGCTTACCGATAACACAAATAACAAATTCACTTCTAAGTCTGTCAACTTTTGTGTAGTCACCCTCAAATTTAGATTTATCAAAAACAACTTGAAGTTTACCAGTTCTGTCTCTTAAATCAACGAAAACCAAATCACCAAAGTCACGGCGGTTAGCTATCCAACCCATTGCAACAACTTCTTGGTTTAAGAATTTATCAGTAAATTCTCCACAATAACTGGTGCGTTCAAGACCAACAATAGAATCCATCATAAATTAAAAATCTCCTTTAAATACAATATATAAACAAAAATTATTTATAATTTATATATTTTAATAACATTTAACATAATACCACACAATTTTTTTAGTGTCAATAAATTAGATTATAATTTAATATAAATGCAAGTAATATAAGCGTCTTATAAATTTATTTCCCATCCTAACTACCCCTCCTTATTTCCACAATCATTATAACAAGTTATATC
>CAZYYI010000059.1:663-6748 GCA_964651835.1 uncultured Lachnospiraceae bacterium | reverse complement strand
GCCGTGCACAAGGCTTTTACTATGGCAACAAACAAAACAGGTTTTGGAAAACTTTAAGCCAAGTTTTTGATGAACAAATTGAAGATGATATAAACTTTAAAATTGATTTTTTAAAAAGACACAAAATTGCACTTTTTGATGTTGTGAGTAGCAGTGATCTTTCTGGCTCAGCTGATTTTGATTTAGAAAAATCGCAAAAAAAACTTGCAAATATTGAAAATTTGCTTCCACCTCACACAAAAATATCTAAGATTTTATGCAATGGCAAAACCTCTTACAAAATTTTGACTGAAGAATATAATATTAATATGCCTATAATCTATTTGCCATCAACAAGTTCTGCAAACCCTAGATTTGACTTTACAATTTGGCAAAAAGAACTAGAATTTTTGAAATAAATTTAAGTTTCCCTATTTACTTTAAATCAAGGCTATGTTAAAATTATCTTGTTATGGAAAATCTTAAAATTTGTAAAATGAATGACTTGCACAGACTTCAAATTTCATTATGGGGATTAAATTTAAATCACTATAATGGAGATATTTTTGAAGATAATTTTTACCCTTCATCCGGATTTGTTAATCATTTGGTAAATATGAAATTTCTAAAAAACCATTGGATTTATGAAAAAGATTATTATGTTTTACAAAATGAGAAAGGTAAAGTCGTTTCATTTGTAGAAATCCATATAAGAAATGACGAAAAACACAATGCATATATCGCTGGTATTTATACACACCCAAAATTAAAAAATAATGGTTATGGAACATATCTTTTAGAAAACATACTAGCTGAACCTGAAAAATATATGTCTGTTATCCCTGAAGAAATTGTTGCACTTGTTAAAAAAAATAATAAATATAGTATGAAAATGTTTGAACATTTAGCCACGCTTAAAAAAAATTACTATGGTTTGGGTTTTATGGAAATTAGGTTTAATTTAAAAGACTTTCAAACTCAACTTGAAAATAAACAATTTTTAATGTAAAAAAACGCATCAGTTATTTGATGCGTTTTTTATAAATTTAATTCTCCAACTTTTGAGTATTTTGCAATTATCTTTTTTGGCGAGCCAGAATCTATTAATTTGCCATCTTCAATAACAATTATTTTATCCATATCAACAAGTGTTGAAAGTCTGTGAGCAATGCAAATTATTGTTCGGTCACTTAAATACGAATTTATATTTTTTTGTATTTTAAATTCTGTTTCATTATCAAGTGCACTTGTTGCTTCATCAAACACAACAATTTTTGTGTCCTTTAAAAATATTCTAGCAAGTGCAATTCTTTGCCTTTGACCACCAGAAAGTTTAATACCCCTTTCACCAACTATTGTTTGATATTTGTTTGGCAAGGTTTCAATAAACTCATGCAATTCTGCCTTTTTAGATGCCTCAAAAATTTCATCATCTGTAGCATCTGGCTTTGCAAGTTTTAAGTTTTCAAAAATTGTAGAGTGTAACAAAATGGTTTCTTGTGGCACATATGTTAAATTTTTATAAAGTGAATGATTGTTATAATCATTGATATTTTTGCCATCAATTTCAATACTTCCGCTCTCTGGTTTATAAAATTTAAACAACAAACTTACAAGTGTAGACTTTCCACTACCACTGATACCGATTATACCAATTTTAGATTTATCTGCAATTTTTAAATTAAAATCTTCAAAAACATAATCATTTGAATATTTAAAATACAAATTTTTAATTTCAAGGTTACCTGAGCCCACAATTATATCTGGCTTACTTTCCTCTTCAATATTATTTTCGTCATAAAGCAGTTCATAAGATTTATTTAAAACAACCATTGTATCGCTCATATCAATAATCTGCCAAGATATGCTTGTGGTTGAATTTTTAATAGAAATCATACAAGTTAAAATAAATACAAAATCACCAATAGATATCATTGAATCTTTGTATAAACTAACACCGAAAATTGCAACTGCAATTAAAACCACAACATGCAAAAAGTTGACGGTAAATCCATACTTAAACTCGTGCTTTGAGCCTTTATTTTTATGCTTCATTTCAAGCATTTTTTGACCTACAACATTATCAGAAAATGCATCTACTGAGTTATACACCCTAAGAGAAGTAAAATTCATTATTGAATCATTAAGTAATCCATTAAATTCTCTTCTCTCATTTTCAGCTAATCTTTGCTCTTTTATATAAGTAAGTTTAAAATATATAAGTCTACAAACAACTATACCAGTATAAAAAATCAATGAAATCAAAGCTATCCAAATATTAATCGAAAATAAAATAACAAAATTGCTTATCATTCCACCAATATTCGTAAAAATATCTTGTAGTAGCACTTTGTTTATGCGGTCAATATGAGTTGGAACATCACTAATTGCATTTGCAATCTTTCCACTATAATTATCTGTAAAATATGTATAGTTTTTTTTGTTTAAATGATCAAATAATTTTTTAGTTGCAAACTCAGATTGTTTCTTGCGAAGCGGGATTGATCTTATAGTCATTGATGAATACCTTGCAAAAACATCAATTACAAATGCAACACCGATAACTATTATTGCAGTATAAAGGTCATTTAGATTAAAACCATCTTTAAATGGCATATTTACCATATTTTTTATACTATACATACCTACAAGATTGCAAACTTGTGCAAGTAACATCAGTACCATCATCAATATAAACAATCCCCTAACAGGACTATAGAATGATAATATAAAATTTCTAAAACTTTTATCTTTCCTTTTTTTACTTTTCATAAGTACCTCTAAATAACAAATTCAGTATAACATACAATAATTGCTTTTGCAAAAGTAATTGTTTAGATAAGCAAATTATTTGTATTTTTATTGACAATAACAATTTTTTAGATTATATTAAAACAGATGTTGCAAAACATATGTTTTAAAATAGGAGAATATTATGCCACAAAAAGCAAAATTTACTAAAGATGAAATTATAAATGCAGCTATATATATTATTGAAAATAAAGGGATAGAATATTTAACTGCAAGATCGCTTGGTGAAAAACTTGGAACTTCAGCCAGACCAATTTTTACAACATTTAAAAATATGGATGATGTCTTAAATGGAGCTCTAAAGTTTGCTAATGATTTATATAAAAATTATGTAGCTGAAGGTCTTAAAGAATCTATCGCCTTTAAGGGTGTTGGCACTGCGTATATTCGCTTTGCAGCTGAACATCCTAAACTATTCGGGCTTTTGTTTATGAAAGAACATAAAAGTGTTCCAAACTCAAATAATGTTTTAGGACTCATTGAAGGCAGTTATCAAGAAATTTTGAACTCAATAACTGATAGTTATAAAGTAAGTGAAGATTTCGCAAAAGAGTTATACCTACATATGTGGATATACTCACACGGCATTGCAGTTTTAATAGTAAACAAAATGTGCAAGTTTAGTGGCGAAGAAATTTCAAATATGTTAACCACTATATTTAAAAGTTTGATTATAAATGGAGTTAAAAATGATTAAAGCAGAAAATATATTCAAGTCATTTAACAATGGCAAAATAGAAGTTTTAAAAGACATTTCGCTTGAAATTGCTGATGGCGAATTTGTTGTTATTCTTGGAGCATCTGGTTCTGGAAAGTCTACACTAATGAATATTTTATCTGGACTTGAAAAAGCAGATAGTGGAAATGTTTTTGTGGATAATGAAAATCTAACTTTGAAAAATGAAACAGAACTCACAAAGTTCAGAAAAGAAACCACAGGTTTTATCTTTCAACAATACTACCTTCTTCCCCACCTAAATGTTGAAAATAATGTAAAAATGGGCGCTAGTTTGGCTGGAAATAAAGAATTTAAAGAAATAATTGCTTCACTTGGTTTAGAGGATAAATTAAAATCTATGCCATCAGAACTTTCTGGTGGTGAACAACAGCGAGTTTGCATTGCACGAGCTCTTGCAAAAAAACCTAGAATTTTATTTTTAGATGAACCTACTGGTGCGCTAGATGAAAAAACAGGTCGTGAGGTTTTAAATTACATAATGCAAGAAAAGAAAAAACTTGGTTTTACTATGGTTATGGTTACCCACAACCCTAGCATTTCACAAATGGCAGAAACAATAATCAAAATGAACAGCGGAAAGATTGTTGAAACAATCAAAAACAAAAATCAAAAATCTGCTTTTGAGATTGGGTGGTAAATATGATTATTTCGTTTAAAGATAGCCTTAAACTTATTGGTATCTCAATTGTTTGCTTTTGTGCCGTTTTTGTTTGCACTTTCTTTTTGAATTATTATATTGACATTTTGCCTTTAAAAGACAGTGTTTCTGCTGAGCTTATGCCACTTTACACCGCCCAGCTTGCAACAGCCAAAATGACTTGTGGCATAACTGGTGGCTTTTTATCCGTCATCGCAATAATAATGCTATTTTTCTATATTAAACTTTATATCGATAATCACCACAAAGCAATTGGAACTTTTAAAGCGATGGGATACTCTAATTTCAAAATTGCAAAAAGTTTTATTATTTTTGGTCTAAGTGTTTTTATTGGTTGTGCACTCGGTTTTGCTACCAGTTGGGCCTTTATGCCACTGATTTATGAAAACTTAACAATTGAAGGTTTGCCTATTATAAATGCTTCCTATCATATTAGTTTGCTTATTTGCCTAGTGTTTGTTCCAACAATAATCTTCACATTAATTTCATTTTTATACGCTTTCATATCTTTGCGAAAACCTGCTTTAAATCTAATTAAAGGCGAAACTTCAAAAGACAAAACGTATAAAATATCTCACAAATATAAAGATCGCCCATTTTTAAGAGAAATGCAAATAAGCACAATTAAAAGCAAAAAAATGCTTACATTCTTTGTTGCGTTTTCTTGTTTCTGTTTTTCTGCAATGGTGCAAATGGGGCTCTCTATGGAAGATCTTGTATCTGGAACAATGGGTATGTTGATACTTGCAATTGGTTTGGTGCTTGCCTTTGTTTCAATGTTAATGGCTATGACATCACTTGTAAAAAGCAATGCAAAAAATATAGCTGTTATGAAAGCTATGGGTTTTTCTAAAAAAGAGTGCTTTATATCAATATTCTTAGGTTATATCCCCTTTGCCATTTTAGGATTTGCAATTGGTACTGCTTACCAATTTGGACTCTTATATCTTATGGTAAATTTAATTTTCAAAGATGTTGGTGAAGTTCCTGAGTACAACTTTAATGTGCCAGTATTTTTTATAACTTTGCTTGCATTTGTTGTATGTTATGCAGTTGTATTTGCAGTTTATCTGCATAAAGCTAATAAAACTTCTGTTAAAGAGATTATGCTTGAATCATAAGTGTTTAGAATCAGTAAAAATAAAAAGATGTTACAAATTCTATAACATCTTTTTTATTTTATGTGCTTTTATAAAAGCAAAACTAACACCAATAAATCCACAAAATGGAACAACCAAACAAGCTATTGTTAAAATAATGTGAGTTGAGTTTTTGAAAACCACATCATCAGGATTATTTTGATTGACATAAATTGTTATAATTTTGCCAATGTTATCAGGTTCATTATTTTTTGAAGCTGGAGTATCACAAGTTTTGCGATATTTTTGCCCATTCATTTTATATTCAACAACATCGAAATAGTTAGGTTCTGTAGACTCACCATGCACACCTAAGCTACTTTCTTTTACATAAACTATTTTGTAATCAACAACAACTGCATCTATTGCTGTATATTTGCTTGCTTGAACTTGCCTAACAAGTAAATAACAACCAACTGCAAAAAATACCAAAAATATAAATAGAAAGAAAAAACCTGCTATCAAATAATTTTTGTAGCGGTCTTTAAGTTCTTCATCATAATCGTCTGCAATCATTTACTTCTCCGTATATATTGTTATAGGTTCATTCTGTTATCAAGCAGATTGAGTTTGAGATTTTTAATCTCAAACGATTTGGTGCGGATGACAGGACTTGTAAGGAACGCAGTGACGGAATAGCTGGCGTAAAATCCCTACTATGCCGACCGGTGTAGCCAGCGTCACATATTTCGGTTCAACCTGTCATCAAGCAGATTGAGTTTGAGATTTTTAATCTCAAACGATTTGGTGCGGATGACA
>CAZYYI010000059.1:0-563 GCA_964651835.1 uncultured Lachnospiraceae bacterium | reverse complement strand
GGACTTGAACATTTTTTGTTGCGACATACTGTCGCTCCAAATACACGCATCTTAATTCATCTTTTTGGCTAAAACGCATCAATCAGAACCATTCGCAAGATACCTTAGCGAAGAACCTGCTTGCTGTGTTTTATCTCAAAAATCTAAACCAATCTGCTATCCTTCATTACCCCGCAATAAACTTTTAACTAAATTTTAATTTTTTAGCACGCAAATCTATTTAGTCAAGTCTGCATTTGCATAAAAATTTTATGCACCAATACTGGTGCAAAAAATTTTGGTGCGGATGACAGGACTTGAACCTGCATGAGATTAACTCTCACAAGGACCTGAACCTTGCGCGTCTGCCATTTCGCCACATCCGCATATTTTTTATTTAATTTTATCAAATAAACTGACTTAATTATAATATAACCTATGTAAAATTGCAATAAAATAATTCGTAATATTTTGGTAAAATTTATTGACATTATAAAAAATTAATGTTAGTATAATGGGGTGCAATTTATATGCGGGTGTAGCTCAATGGTAGAGCACTAGCCTTCCAAGCTGGCTGCGTGAGT
>CAZYYI010000058.1:0-6904 GCA_964651835.1 uncultured Lachnospiraceae bacterium | reverse complement strand
AACCGTTAGGAACTGGGAAACCAAGTCTTGCCATTTCAGCAAGGTTAGCACCTTTACCACCTAAAATTTCACGCATGTCTTTGTTGCCTTCTGCAAATTTGTAAACATATTTTTTTGTAGGCATAAATTTTCTCCTTGTAATTAAAAAATTTTTCGGATAGCAGTTTGCTACCGACCATTTCAAATTATACCAGTAACAAAAAAAAATGGCAAACAATTTTTGCCACTTTTTATTTTTTGATATTTTATAAATTTAAATAAAATTAATTTTATTACAATATCTATATTTATTCCTCAGAACCAGGTTGTTTTGGTGGATTTTCTTTTATTTTATACTTTTCCAAAACTTCGGCATTCGCCTTTTGTCGTATTTCATTTGCTACTAACATTTGTTCATAAGAATAAAAATCTCTAAGTTCATTTTCTGAAACCATTTTATACATTAACAATTTATGAAACTGATAGAATCCAGAATTAGTTGGCCAGTTTTCCGTAGCAAATGTAACATGCATTTTACCATTAGTCTCATCGTATGAAAATTCTGTTACATTAAATCCAACATATACTGCATCATTGAATTCAGATAATAAATTATACAACGATTCATTATATGTTTTACCTAAAAAAGTATAAGACAAAAGTCCAGAATTAGGATTATAACTTACATCTTTAATGTTTTTTGGACTATATGTATTCTTAATATTTTCTAAATTAGTTAAAGATTCTTTACCAAATCTTGATTCCAAATCAATTAATTCAACAAGTTCATCTTCAATATTATTCATACCTTTCTCCTTACTATATAATTCACAAAGTAATTATAACATATGAATAAAAGCATTTCAATATATTTTACAAAAATTGTTTTAAAGTAAAAATTTCTTCTTCTGTAAGTAATCGAAAATTCTTTGACAGAAGTGAAATTACTGAAACGAGATTTTCACGAGATGAAAATTTTAAAGTGTTTAAGTTATCAATACTTGCAGCATCAATATTTTTAAGTATTGCATACTCCCCTTCTGATAACTCTAAATAAGGATTATTATTTTGACATGACCCACAAATCATACCATTATATTCAAATGAAAATCCACGAATAGTATTTAAACTTTTTCCACAACAAGCACACTTTGCAATCTGCATTTCAAAACCAAGATACTTTAAAGCTTCAAGCATAAATTTTATAAATGCTGTCATTGCAGATACATTTTCATAATTAACAACCTTTAAAGAATTTAATAAAGTTAAAAACATTTTAGGGTTGCTATCATTTTCCTTTATTGTTTTTTCACAAATTTCTAAGCAAGACAACATCAAAATATAATTATCAAAGTCAGTTGTTATGCCAAAAAATTGGTCAATGCTTGTAGCGTTTATAATTGTATAAAAGCCACCTTTTTTAATTAAAACAAACTCAATAAAAGCAAATGGTTGAACAGCAAATGCAAGCTTTGCTTTTGCTTTTTTAACACCTCTTGCCCTAGCCTTAATAATTCCTAAATCAGAAGAAAAGATAGTGACAATTTTATCACTATCCGCATAATCCGATGTTTTTATAACTATACCCTTTACTTTTATTTCTTCCATAGCTTTTCACAAAAATATTTCAAAATCAATTAAAATTAAATGAAAATATCATAAATTTTAATTAAAAATGCGATTTTTATTACATCTCTGGCTGACTGCCAATTTCTTGATTTTTTAAGTTTTCTCTCTCCAAACTCTTAAAACCATTCATCATATTGTGATATCTTATATCACCAGTTTTGTTAAATAACTCCTGACAGATTCTTGCTCCATTTTGATATTTGTTTGTTTGTTTCATAAATTAATCTCCTTGTAAACCAATTATAGACAAGTAAGAAAACTTTTATTCAAGCAAATCAAAATTTATAAATCTTTTTTTGAAAATCCATATTCTGCAAGTGCATTTGTATCATCTTTCCAATCTTTTCTAATTTTAACAAAAAGTTCAAGCATAACTTTTTTACCAGATAATTCTTCTATATCTTTTCTTGCCGCTGTGCCAATCTGTTTAAGTTTTGCACCACCAGAACCAATAATAATTTGTTTATGCCTTTCACTTTCAGTAATTATATTTATATCAATCTTTATAGCTTTAGACTCTTCCTTAAAAGTAACAACATCAATTGCGATACCGTGTGGGATCTCTTCTTGTAAATAAAGCAATGCCTTTTCTCTTACAATCTCGCCACACATAAACCTGAGTGGCTTATCAGTATATTCATCAGTTGGATAAAATGCCTCACTTTCTGGCAAACAGTCAGCAAGGTCTTTTTCAAGTTCAGCAATATTATGTTTTCTGATTGCAGAAACGGTAATAAACTTTTTAACAAAATCATATTTATTAAGTTTATCTAAAATAGGATACATCTTTTCAAAATTTGTAATTTCTATTTTATTAATAACAATAAACACTGGACATTTTACATTGCTATACTTTTCAATAATTTTATAGTCTTCTTGGTTTACTCTAAGTGCGTCAAGTACAATTACAATTGCATCAACATCAGTTGTCGCACCTTCAGTAGCTTTGCTCATATACTGACCAAGTTTGGTTTCAGTATGCTGAACACCCGGAGTATCTACAAATATCATTTGATAATCATTTGTGTTTTTAATACCGAAAATTCTGTTTCTTGTTGTTTGAGCTTTTGGGCTTGTTATTGAAACTTTTTGCCCAACCAAGCTATTCACTAAACTGCTTTTGCCAACATTTGGTTTACCTATAACAGCCACAAATCCTGATTTAAACATATTTCACCTACACTTCTATTAGTTTTGAAAGTTTGTCTTCTTGCTTTTGCATAACAGCATAATCCTTATCTTTAATATGGTCATATCCAAAAAGATGCAATATGCTATGAATAACCAACTTTTTTAATTCATCTTGTTTAGAGACTTTAAACTCCTTAGCTTGTCTTGCTAGTTGTTTTAAGCAAATCGCCATATCGCCAAGATAGTAGTTTCCATCTTCTGTTTTATCAACAAATAAAGCATTCTGCTCTGAAAATTTTTCTCCAGCCACAATTTCTAAATTAGGAAACGATAAAACATCTGTCACTTTATCAATATTTCTATAATCTTTGTTTAATCTTTTTATTTCTTTTTCACTAACAAATTTAATAGTAAGTTCAAAAGTATCTGGTTGTTTTAAATTTAAAATTGAATTTAGCGCAATTTCAGATGCTAATTGTTTTAATTTTTTATTAACTCTTCCTGTAACATTAATTTTTGATTTCATTTTATCTCACCTAATTAAAGTATAACAAATAAAAAACTTAAAAGTCAAAATAAAAAAGCGAAATCTCGCCTTTTTATTTAGTATTAATATAAATCAACTATACTCTCAATAAAGCAATCAACTCTTGTATATGGACCTTCTTTAACAACTGAATATGTTACATTACTAATATTATCTTTATTTGGAACAAGTTTAAGTGCTTCATTATAAGCAGAATTGGTTACCGATGATTCAACCGTTTCAAAAGGAACAACCTTAGTTTTTATTTGAACCTCATAGTAAATTTCCTCTTCAATGGCTATTGGAAAAACTAGATTAGTCGCCACATATTTTTTAACTTTTTCAACTTCAAAACTAGCAAAACCACATTTGTTTTGTCCATTAATTTTGAACCAATTACAAAAGTTAATATTTTTTAATTTATATGTGTTACCAGTTCTTTCAGTATACTGCTGATTTTCATTATAAATAATAGTTGACACAAAATAAACCTTGCCTTCAATTTTGCCAGATGCGCCATTTTTATTTTTTATTAGTGTATCACCAATCTCAATAATATCGCCCGGCTTAACCAATAACTCACCCGAATAAGCCTCTGCCTTTGTTACAACTGCATTATATTTTGAAACAATGTCATCTGTTGAAACTTCTATTTTTTTAGTTGAAGGGTAAATTTCAATATTTAAATTTCCACCATTTAAAATAACACTGCATCCAGAAAGATCGTCTATGTTCAGCATAATTAAATTTTGAATATTTTTAACTGAAAGTTCATTTTTTTTCATTCCAGCTACAATTCCATTTTCATAAAGTAATTGATTTAAATTAGTTAAATCATATGGTAAATCAGAATTACAATTAATATCAACATTAAAAATAAAAGAGTTAAATGAGTACATATATAGATATGAAATTATTATTGCAACTAGCGTACCTAAAAAATATGGAATTCTTGACAATAATTGTTTTAGGCCACTTTTTTGCAAAATTACATAATATTTGTGTTCGATTTTGCAGATTTTGTTAAGAATTTCTAAATCTGATGCTGGCAAAGAAAACTTAACACTTTTTCCACTATAGACCAAATTTGTAACAAGAACATTTTTTTCAATTAAACGATTGATAAGTCTTGGCAAATTTAGTCCAACAATTTTTACTCTAACTTCACCCATTACTTTGCCCCACTTGTTTCAATATTAGTGATTTCACCAAAGATTATTAATTCACCTTTTGCTGCTGATTTAATCTTAAGATCAGTTCCATTTATTTTTATCTTTCGTTTATTGCTTGTAACAGAAATTTCTTCTTCGCTAAAAATATCAATTTTATATTTACCCTCAATAATAAGTCCCACTCCAAGTACATACGAAATCGCTGTTTTGTCTTTCATATCGGCTATATTAAAAAATTTTAAAAATTCAGAAAAAAAACTCATACTAAATTGTATGAGCTTAAAAATTCTATTATGATATAAATTAGTTTATATGACTGCTAACAAATTCAAGTGCAGCAAGCTTAATATGTTCATAAGTTAGTCCACCTTGCAAATAACAAGTGTAAGGTGGTCTTATTGGTCCATCAGCTGAAAGTTCAATAGATGAACCTTGTACAAATGAACCTGATGCCATTACAACTTTATCATCATATCCAGGCATATCCCAAGGTTGAGGCACTGCCATACTGTCAACTGGACTTAAACTTTGAATTATTCCACAAAATTTCACTAAATCTTCTGCATTTCCAAATTCAATAGTTCTTACAATATCGTGCAATTTTTGTCCAAAAAATGGATAAGATTTAATATTAAATTTATCGAATACTTTACCAAAAAGTACATTACCTTTTAGTGCATTTGCTGTAATATGAGGAGCTAAAAAGCAACCTTGAAAAAATGGTGTGTAACTGCCTGCATATGAACCAACTTCAAGTCCAATATTTGGAGCAATAAATCTTGATGAAATTAAATTGATATATTTTTGTTTACCAACAATATATCCACCAGTTGGAGCAATTCCACCACCAGCATTTTTAATAAGTGAACCTGCCATAATATCTGCACCAACTTCAGCAGGCTCTTTTAGTTCAACAAATTCACCATAACAGTTGTCAACCATAATGATAATCTTGTCATTAATGGCTTTAACAAAATTAATCACTTTTTCAATCTTATCTACTGAAAGTGACTCTCTTGTTGTATATCCTCTTGACCTTTGAATATAGACCATTTTTGGATTTACTGTATTTAATTTTGTTTTTAGCAAGTCATAATCAAAATCATTATTCACAAGCTCAATATCCTGGTACTCAACTTTAAAATCAGCAAGCGAACCATTATCTTTTCCAAATATAACACCCAGCAAAGTATCATAAGGCTTTCCTGTTATAGAAAGCATAACATCACCCGGTCTAAGTACACCAAAAAGTGCAATTGTTAAAGCATGTGTACCACTTGAAATTAGTGGACTAACTATTCCCGCTTCTGCACCAAATGCTCTTGCATAAATGCTTGAAAGTTTACCTCTTGCTCTATCATCATTGCCATAACCAGTTGAAGATGCAATATCAGATAATTGCAAATTTTCCTCTTTAAAAGCATCCAAAATCTTTTTTTGATTATAAAGTGCGACTTCATCAATTTCATTAAATATATCTTTACATTCTTCTTCTGCTGACTGCACAAATTCAATTGCTTTTTTATTAAACATAAAATACCTCGTTTTAAACTATTCTTTTAAACCACTTCTCAATCTCTGATTTAGAAATTTTAACAACAACTGGTCTACCATGAGGACAAAATAAAACCATATTTTTATCACTCATTTCAGTTAACAATTTATTGATTTCAGATTTTGATAAGTCATCTCCACCTTTAATTGCACTCTTGCAAGCCATTTGCATTAATGAATCTTTAATAAGTTCTGCTTCTGTTAATTTAGACTTATTTAATTTTTCTGCTAAAAACATACTAAAAAATTTATTAAAATCAATTTCCGTAACAATTGCTGGTACTGATGAAATCTTATAAGTTCTATCACCAAATTCTTCTATTTCAAAACCAACAGATTTTATTGCATCCAAATTAGCATTAATAATAATATCGTCTTCAGCACTTAAAGATAAGATATATGGAACAAGCAATGGTTGAATTACTATATTTTTATTTTCATATTCTGCTTTTAGTTTATCATACATAAGTCTTTCGTGAGCTGCGTGTTGATCTATAAAATAAACATTATTGCCCCATTCCAAAATTTGATAAGTATTAAAGATTTTACCAATAATTTTTATTTCATTTTCAGCAAAATCTTGTTGAATAGATTTTTCATAATTAAATTGATTATTATTCAAATTTGCTGAATTTGAAGTAAAATCTGTTTGTATATTAATTAAATTTGCGTTTTTTTCTAATATTTTTATATTGTTACTTGTTTCGTTATTATCAAAATTATCGCTATTAATTTTTTCATTAATTTTTTCAAGTAATTTAGAACCAAGCCCAAAGTTATCATTAACTGAAGTTGATTTGCTAAAGTCATTATTTATAGCGGCATCAACCACACTGCTAATTAATTTTTCTTTTTCATTTTCATCATTATAATTTATATTTGAAAATGGATTTAGATTAACACCAGCCTTATC
>CAZYYI010000057.1:0-7130 GCA_964651835.1 uncultured Lachnospiraceae bacterium | reverse complement strand
TTATGATTGATAAATTCAATAAAGAATATAACAATGATGATAAATATGAAATTTATATCATTGATGCTGATAATAAAGCTGTAGGTGATGAGCTTGCAGAAAAAATTAAAGCGACTGGCAAAAAGGTTAATGTGCGTAGACTTGATGTTGGTCCAGTCGTCGGTGCACATGCTGGCCCTGGTACAGTAGGTATTATTTTTGTAAAAGCATAGTTTATTGTATAAATTTTGAGTGCAATATTTGCACTCTTTTCTTTTTAAAAAAATATCTTTTAAAGTGAATTTATTTGACTAGATATTTAGATAAGTTGTATATTAAAAATGTAATTTGACTTTCTTTGACTAAATAAAGGAGATACTATGGCAAATATATCAGATACAATAGAACAATTTATTGTTTCAACCATGGGAGATAATGATTCAGTCGATATTTCAAGAAATTCACTTGCTGAATATTTTTCTTGTGCGCCAAGCCAAATAAACTATGTGCTAGACACAAGGTTTACTGTGGATAGAGGGTACTACAAAGAGAGCAAACGTGGTGGAAGTGGATTTGTAAAAATAACAAAAATCAAACTTTCAGATACTAATGAATTTTTATCTAGTTTGGTTAAAGACAGTATTGGTGAAGAAATTTCTTTTAAAAGAATGTCACAAATTTTAGATAAACTTGTGGTTAATAGTATAGTTTCTGATAATGAAAAAAATATTATTGAGGCTGCACTTTCTGATGAATCGCTTGCTATGCCACTTACAATTAAGGATAAAGTTAGGTCTAAGGCTTTTAAAAATATTTTAACAAAACTAATGATAAAGGAAGGTTAATTATGTTTAACTTTGAAAATACAAGAATTGTGTTAGATGAGTTTAGTGGTGATTTTAATTATGTTCAAGACAGACAGTGCCCACGTTGCAAAACCAGTCTATCTGAAGTTTTGAGGTCTGGAATTGTAGGTTGCGCTGAATGTTACAGAGTTTTTAATAAGGAAATTCAATCTATAGTTTTGCAAAAACAAGGCACAATTAACAATCAAGGCAAAATTGCAACTAAACATATTTCTAAAATTAAATTAAAAGAAAAATTAGCAGAACTTGAAGCACAAAAACAAAAAGCTGCTGAAGAAGAGGATTATATTGTTGCAGAATCCCTTAAAAATCAAATAGAGAAATTGAAAGGAGATTTGGAGCAATGAAAGATTATAGTTCTATAGTTGTGAGTAGCAAAGTTAAGCTGCTCAGAAATTTGGTTGGTTTTGAATTTCCATCTATGCTTGCAGGTGATGAGGGTATTAAAGTTTTAAATAAAATTGCAGATACAGTGCTTAAGCTTGATGACACTTTCAAATTATATAAAATGAAAACACTTCCAGAACTTGATGTAAATATTATGTTTGAAAAAAAATTAATTTCAAACAGATTACTTGATGCAGTGGGTTATGGTGCAGTTATTTTGTCTGATGATGAGCATACATCTATAATGATTAATGAGTCTGACCATATATGTGAGCAATATGTACTGCCTGGTTTAAATTTAATTAATGCTTATCAAAAACTCAATGAAATAGATAATCAAATTATGAGTAAACTTGACATTGCTTTTGATGATACACTTGGGTTTATGACTTCAAATATAAATAATGTAGGAACAGGATTAAAAGCATCAATTAATTTATTTTTGCCTGCATTAACTATTCAAAATAAAATCAAAGATATTGCAACATTTTTGGCTAGTCAGGGTATTGAATTTGGACTAAACGCTGATGAAAATATGCAGTCACAAGCTTACTATTATACTCTTACAAATGCTGGGACAATTGGTAAAAGAGAAAATGAATATTTAATGTTAATTACAGATGTTGCAATCAAAATTTCTGAAATGGAAATAAGAGCAAGAACTGAGCTTTTATCTTTTAAATATATTGATGATGTTAAAGATAAAGTTAGTCGTGCTTGGGGAATACTTACAAATTGCTATAAAATTTCGGTGGAGGAAGCTGAGAAACTTATAGGTGAACTTAAGATGGGTGTGGCTCTTGATCAGGTTAGATTTAAAGAAGTTAATTTTTTGGATAACTTGCTTATAGATGTGCTACCATACTCATTAACAAAAATTTCTGAGTCATCTGTAGCAGACTCTGAACTTGACAAATACCGTGCTAAATTTTTAGCTGGAATTTTAAAATCTAAAAGAATTAAATAGGAGAGATTATGGCTTTATCAAACTCATTAAATTTGGCAATAAAAAATGCTGCTAAATTTGTGGTAAATGTTGGGTCTTCAAAAATAGAGTCCGAGCATTTATTGTATGGCATTTTGACAGTGACTGACGACAGAGCAACTAGACTTCTTTTGAATGTCGGTGTAAGTTTAGAAACTTATAAAAATGTTCTTTTAAGATATCAAAAATCAGAAGGAAATTTGGGAATTAAAGAAGTTAGTTATTCTAAGAGTGTTGCTCAAATTCTCGCAAAATCTTCTGAATTTTGTGCTAAAAATGCTATAAATTCAGTAGAAATTGAGGTAATTTTGTATTTTATGCTATCTGGAGCTGAATTAAAAGCAACAAAATTTTTAACTTCAATATTCAAAATTGATGTTAACCAATTAAAAGATAAATTGATTAAACTTATTGGTGTAAACCCAGTTTCAAGTAAAGAGAATGAAAAGAAAAGTAGCATAATTAATAATGTATCAAAACTTCCAGATGAGCTTGAAAATTTAGGAGAAAATTTAACTGAAAAGATTTCTAAAAAAAGTGATTTTAAAGTTATCGGAAGAGATGAAGAAACTTCAAGAATAATTGAAATTCTTTGCAGAAAAACTAAAAACAATCCTATTCTTATTGGTGAACCTGGTGTTGGTAAATCATCAGTTGTTGAAGGATTGGCTTATAGAATTTTAATGAATGATGTGCCTGATGCAATAAGTGGCAAAACAATTTTTATGCTTGATTTGGCATCGCTTATGTCTGGAACAAAATTCCGCGGTAGCATGGAAGAAAAGTTAAAAAATGCAATAAATTGTTTGATGGGTAGCGATGAGTTTATTGTGTTCATTGATGAAATCCATATGCTTGCAGAAGCAGGTTCAAAGGGTGGTGAAATATCACCAGCAGATATTTTAAAGCCATATCTTGCAAGAGGTGAACTTCGTGTTATAGGTGCAACAACTCTTGATGAGTATACAAAGTATATTGAAAAAGACCCTGCACTTGAAAGACGTTTTCAGCCAGTAAGAGTAGATGAACCATCTGCTGAAGATACAATTAAAATTTTAAAGGGAGTAAGGTCTTCTTTTGAAAACTTCCATAATGTTAAAATATCTGATAGTGCTATTGATGCTGCTGTAAATTTATCTATAAGATATATCACCAATAGATTTTTGCCAGATAAGGCAATTGATTTGATTGATGAAGCATGCAGTAAAGTAAGGGTTAATAAATCAGCTATGCCAGAAGAAGTGCGAGAATTAAACTTAAAAATTAGTGAACTTGAAAAGCAAAAACAAATTTGTATTCAAAGGCAAGATTATCAAAAGGCTGCACTTATTAAAGCACAAAAAGAACAGTTAATTTTAAAGATAGAGCAATATAAAACAAGCCTCTATGAAAAAACTGGAAACACTTTTGGTGAAATAACTGAGGATAATATTAAAGAGGCTATTTCACAGTGGACTAAAATACCAGTAACAAAATTAACTTCTTCAGAAAAAGAAAAGCTACTTAATCTTGAAAAGATATTATCAAACAGAGTTATTGGACAAAGTGAGGCAGTTAGCGTTGTGTCTAAAGCTATCAGAAGATCAAGAGCTGATATAAACGATAGCAAAAGACCTATTGGTTCATTCTTGTTTTTGGGACCTACTGGTGTTGGTAAAACAGAACTTACTAAAGCACTGGGTGATATCTTATTTGACAGTGAAGATGCAGTAATTAGATTTGATATGAGTGAGTTTAAAGAAAGTCATTCTATTTCAAGACTTATTGGTGCACCTCCAGGTTATGTTGGTCATGAAGATGGTGGAGAACTTACTGAGGCAGTGCGTAAAAATCCGTATTCAGTTGTACTTTTTGATGAGATTGAAAAAGCACATCCTGACATCTTTAATATTATGCTTCAAATATTTGATGATGGTAGGCTTACTGATTCAAGCGGAAAACTTGTCAACTTTAAAAATACTATCATTATACTTACAAGTAACAATGGTGTGCAAGATTTGCTTGCAAGAAGAAAATTTGAAAAAGAGCATCCAGAACTTAAAAAAGTTGAAACTCAAGAATTCTTGATGGATAAGCTTAGAGATAACTTTAAGCCAGAATTGCTTAATAGGATTGACTCTATTGTTATATTTGATAGTTTATCATTTGAAAGTGTAAGGAAAATATCAGATATTATGCTTAATTCATTAATCAAAAGGCTTGAAAAGAAAAATATTTCACTTCAAATGACTGAAGAAGCTAAAAACTTGATTTGCAAAAAGGGCTATGACGAAGTTTATGGAGCAAGGCCGCTAAGAAGAGTAATTGACAAAGAAATTAAAGATATTTTGGCTGAAATGATAATTAGTGGCAAATTGCAAGATAATTCAGCAATTAAAGTTGATGCTGCTAATAATGAGTTTATTTTTAATATACTTTGTTAAAAATTGTTAAATCATTTTGAAATTGATTTAAAGTTTGTTATAATAAATTTGATAAAACCAATGGAGGTAAAATTATGAAAATTGAAATTATGCAAAGGAATTATTCTGCAAAGGATAAGCTTGTAGAATTAATTGAGAAAAAGGTTGCTAAGTTTGAAAAATATATTGATAATGGTGCAAATGCTAAAGTTGTTCTTTCTAAATCTGGCAAACAAGAAAGATATAAAATGGAAATCACAATTAAAGGTGTAAACCTTTTTGTTAGAAGTGAAGTTGAGTCAGATAATATGTATGCAAACCTCGATACATGTCTTGCTAAAATTGAAAGGCAAATTGTTAGAATTGCAGGTAAAGCTAAAGACAGCGTTAAAAATGTTGATCCTAGTGACTTATTATTCTTTGATGAAATACCTGAAGTTGAACCAGCTAAGGTTGTTAAAGTTAAGGAATTTGATTTGGATGTTTTAACTGAAGAGCAAGCTATTAATCAACTTGAGTTAATTGGAAATGATTTTTATATTTATAAAGATATTGAAACAGGTCTTGTTAGCGTTCTTTACAGACGTGAAGATGGTGATTACGGTTTAATTAAAACAAAATAGTAATTTGAAAATGTGCTTATACCAAAGAGGGAATTATGCTTTTTGAAGTGAATAACTTATATTTTAGCTATTATAGAAGTCCACTCACGGTTAGAGGGGCACATTTTTCTTTTGATAAAAATGACAAAGTTTTGCTACTTGCATCAAAAGATATGGGCAAAACTACAATGCTAAAAGTTTTATCTGGCTTTGATGAAACTTACCTTGGCAGTATTAAACTTAATGGAAAGGAACTTAAAACTATTTTAGAATCTGAAAGAAATTTTTCATTACTTTTATGTGACACAGTATTATTTGAAAATAAAAGTATAAAGTTTAACTTAAACTACGCTTCTAAAATAGTGAATGGTAATGAACTTTCAGATGAACAAATTTCTGAAAAATTAAAAGGTTTTAATATTAACATTGATATTAATAAAAAAGTTTCTAAACTTTCTAAATTTGAAAAAAGAAAACTTACACTTGCAAGAAGTGAATTAAAAAATCCATCAATAATATTTTTAGATGATAATTTTGAAGACCTAAATGAAGAGGAAAGTGTTGAGTTTGAAAAATATGTAAATAGAGTTTATGAAAGAAAATCTGCACTTGTTATGGCGATTTCTGATGATACTTTTATTAATCACAATGAATTTTTGTCAAACTTAAAATTTGATAATGTTTTATATCTTTGTGATAGTGAACTTTACTATTATGATTCAATTTCACAATTTGAAAAAGAATTGATTAACATAGACGCACTTAAATTTGTAACAGGTTATAAAAGATTAGATGGTGTTATTTATCGAGTAGAAAGTGGATTATATTTTACAGATGAAAAAACCCGTGAAATTGAACTGGACAAAAAATTAAACAATAAACTTGAATGGATTAAATATGAAGTTGAGGATTATGATAAAGTTGCAATTTTTTATAATGGTGAGCTTGATTTAGTTAATATTGAAGCTGATGAGTTTAATAAAAACTTGATTGATGGAAAGTTTTTGGCTTATTCAACATTAGATGGAAAAAAGCTTTTTTAAAATGTTGTCGAATTTTATTGAATTATAAAATTTTTTTTGTTATAATTATCGCTAGTAAAGGAGTGAATTATGGATTATCTTTCTGGAAAACAAACTTCTCAAATTGAAAATGAAAACAACCAACCTGCAAAAGTAACACATCAAAAGTTATCAATTTTTGATAATTTTTGTAGTCATGTTATTAATTGTCTTAATGGAGATGAAAGGGCAAGTATTAGTGAAAAATTTTTGACGCCTGAAATTATTTCTGTTATGAAAGATGAGGAACTTGTTGAATGCATTAATGCATTTTTTAAGAATAATCTTAATATTTCAGAAACTAGCCGAAATGCTTTTTTGCATAGAAATACATTACTTTATAGAATCGAAAAAATCTATAAGATAACAGGCTTAAATATTCGTAATTTTGAAGATGCTATGAGCTTTAAATTGCTCACTATTGTTTATGAAAAAATGACAAGACGTACTGGTGGTAAAAAATGAAACAAACCAGTGCATTAATTGATAGAATTGATAAAATATATGAAAATCCAAAATGTGAGCTAGTTTTTAGCACGCCATATGAACTTTTGATTGCTGTTATTCTTTCTGCACAATGCACAGATAAAAGAGTTAATGTTGTAACAAAGGAACTTTTTAAAGAGTATAATACTCCTTTTAAAATGGTTACACTATCTGCAAAACAGCTGGAAGAGAAGATACATTCTTGTGGATTTTTTAGAAATAAAGCAAAACATATATTAGATTGTTCTAAAGACTTGATTGAAAAATATAATGGTGAAGTTCCAGAAGATAAAGAAGCCTTAAAAAATCTTGCGGGTGTGGGTGAAAAGACAGCTAATGTAGTTTTGTCTATGGCATTTAAC
>CAZYYI010000056.1:0-7137 GCA_964651835.1 uncultured Lachnospiraceae bacterium | reverse complement strand
TACTTTTAGTTTATGCATAATTGTTTTAATAAATTCATATAAAATAGAAATAACCACAAAAAATTTGTTTTTGTGGTTATTTTTGTTGATATTTGCAATTAAAATGATAGATTTTGCATTTTTTACATAAATTTTGTTAGCCACCAAACAAGTGGGGCTTTTTTATTTATACTGCTTAAGTACTTATTTTTTTTGATATAAGGTATGCTTTGTTTTATAATATTTTTTAATTTAGATTTTATTTGTTTGTCTTTAAACTTATCTCTAAAAGTGTAGTAAAGAAGTTCAATTGCAATTAGACCTTGCATTGATTTGGCACATAAATAAGCAGTAGAATTATTATTTAAATCATTTAAAATGTTATCATAACAATCAAGGCAGGTGAGTTTTTTTGTGTTGAACTTGCTTGTGACAATACTGCCTTTTCTTATTATATAATGGTAAAGTTTTTTTGTTGATAAAATATACTTATCAGCATTTTTAAATATTTTATAACAGAAATCTAAATCTTCGCCATAATGTATATTTTCATCAAACTTGATATCACCTAAAAGCTTTGTTCTAAAAAGTTTGCAGTAAACAGTGCCATTATACAGATTAGAAGAGAGCATTTGACAGATTGCTTCATCTTTATTTAAACTAATAAGTTCAAAATGTTTATTGAGTTTTTTGATATCTATTTTTTTGTTTTCTAGATGTCTGATTTTGCCGCATAAACTTATATCAGCATTATATATACTTAATAAATTATAAAGTTCTTCCATATAAGTTGGCTCTGCATAATCATCGCTATCAAAAAAAGTAAATAATTCAGATGAAACTTTTGAAAGTAAATAATTTCTTGTTTTAGAAATGCTTGCTTCATTAGCTTTATAATAATACTCAATGTTTTTATATTTTTTTTGATATTCATTTATAATTTTTGCAGTTTTATCGGTTGAGCCGTCATCTGCAATTATAATTCTTAATTCTTTATATGTTTGGCTAATTAAACTATCTAAACATTTTGCAATATATTTTTCACCATTATATACTGGGATAAGTACATCAATTAATAAATTTTCCATAATTTCTCCTATACATTACATTATAAAGATATTCTAAATTTTTGCAACAATTTATTACTTAAATTGACACTAAAGCCATTGTATGATATAATTATTTTAGAGGTGTATTATGTCTAGTTTTAAATTTATTGATATAATGAACGCATATGATAATTCAAATCCAGTAAGTGCTGGGTTATCTAATAGTCATCTTGAATCTATTAGTAAAACAGTTGCTGAAAACAGGTCGGCTGCACAAAACAAAAATCAAGTTTTACCAGCAAATAAAGCAGAAGGACTTGTTAACATTGCAAAAAGGGCTGAACAGGCTATAAATGTAAAACTTCCTAAAGAGTTTAGAATAAATTTAACTACAACATTCAATGCACAAAATGCAAATTCTGTTGCTGGTGGTAAGAATGGTATTTATCTTCAGTCAATGGGTGGCAACAATGTTGCTATGAATTTAAATCTTAAAAGAATATCTAGACTTCCAGCACTCGAAGCTTTTGCTGTTATTTATGAATCACTTAGCAATTTTGCTTTTAAAGGTCAAAATATATCAGTTGATGAATTTAAAGAAGAAGTTAAAGAGGATTCTAAACTTGATAAAAATGATGGCAAGTCTAAAAATTCTAAAGCTGATGCTATAAAAGTTTTATCTGCTTATATTGAAAGGTTCTTAAAAAATTATGCTAATAAGTATAAAACTTATAGTGGTATATCTGATGAAATTGCTAAATTAATTGTAGAGGATATGAATGAACAGGATTATGAAAAAATCCTTAGTCCATTTTTTAAACTTGAAGATATTAATGAAAAAGCATACAAAGTTATTGATAGATTTAAAGTTACAAAAATTAATAATCCTAGACTTAACTGCATTCTTGAAAAAACTGAGTCTGAATCCTTGTTACTTAAAGGGGAAAGTGATGTTAAAAGATTAAATTATTTGCAACAATATCAGGAGTTAATGTCAATATCAACAAAAGATGAATTTGCAAAGGCTATGAATAATGGCTCAAATTCTCTAAATAAATTTACTGATTTTTGCCTTAGTTATGTAAATAATTTTTTAAATTCAAATGGACTTAAAAATATTGCAGTAACATTTAATAGTAAAGGTGAACTTGGTACATTTTATGATACCAACCCGCCAAGAATAAATATTAATCTATCAAAAATTGATAGTATCAGTGAACTTGTAATGACACTTTCACACGAACTAACACACGCTGTTGATAGTTGTACAAATAAAGTTAAAGGCAACTTTAATCGTGATGGTGGTGGGCTTTTAAACGATATTGGTGAAAATATTTCAAATTCTGGTCTAAATGAGGGAAGTGATGAATATAATTTCCTTAGTGAGCTAAATTATTATTGCTACCATGTTAATCCAAATGAAAGAAATGCTCGTGTGGGCGAGCTTTCAGCTCTTATGTTTCTTGATGATAATTTGAATTCATCAGCAGATTTGAAATCACAGCTTAAAGTTAGTCTCGAAACTTATATTGCATATCAAAATAAAACTAGCACTATATTAAATGAACTAACTGATGAAAAAATTAAAAGTCTACGTGAAACTTTTAGCAATTTTAGTGGTTTGCCTAAAAAAGCTTCTGATCTTATGCTTGAAAGAATTAATTATCTTGAAGAGATAAAAAATAAAAACTTTATGCCTATGGCAGAAGCTGACTCTATTATGGTTGCGCAAAAATTACTTGATAAACAACTTACACAAGCAGAAGCTGAAAAACAAATAAGCATTTCTAGCAAAGAAATGTAATTTCGACAAAGAAGATTAATTTTTTTAAATTAATTTTAAAGAAACACTTGATATTATCACTTGGTTAGTGTATAATACTGGTGTTTTTTTGTGGAAAAATTTAGGAGGACATATTTAAATGGCGGATATACTTGAAAATATTGTACTAAAAAATGAAATAGATAGATACTTTAATGATGAAAAATTAGATATGTCTATTGTAACTAAATATCTAAATGATTACTTAGTAAATACTTTAAATTTAGATCAAAACAAATTTGCAGTTGCTTTAAATTTAATTAATAATGAAAATTTGAATTACAACAATAGATTATTTGATGTTTCTACACCAAATAACAATTTATTTGTAAAAGGGATTACCGAAAATAAAAATGGACCAATACTGCTATTTTATAATGGTAAACAAGTTGCACCATTTTTTAAAATAATTTCTTCTAACAAGAATGGCAATAAATATATAACTATTGAAACTTCTAATAATCCGATACTGTTAACCAATCTAAACAAACGCCAAGATTTTAATGATTATAATTATGTATTGCGTACAAGTTTTGACTGTTATGAAAGTGGAAAGATTATGATGACAGAGAAGATTTATGCTGATTCTGGTAATTCAGAAGCAGAGATGGGCTTTATTGATGAAATGTATTCTTTGTTGCAACTTATAAATAATGGTTTAAGATTTAAAAATCAAAAACTGCCAGAAACTTTCAATACTTATCAATCTGAAATGCTTAATACATTTTTTGACGGTACAAAAAATGCTTTAAATACAAATTTAGATTTTAATATTGAAGATATTTTTAGAATTTTGAATTCAGTAGTCTTTAATTATTATAAAATTACTGAAAATGAAAATTTTGATAAGATAGAAACACTAAGCGATATAGCAAATAAAATTGTTGATGGAAGTATTAAAAATGCTTCATTTAATATTTTGGATAATAATAGTAATCCTATAACTGTAAATGTTAACAAGTGCAAAGAAAGTTTAATTGTAGACCTTCAAGATATGAGTGGTTCAAAAAAATGCAATTATATGTTTTATAAAACTACTCAAGGATTTACATTTTTTAGACAGGTAAATAATAGTAAAGAAAAAAATATTTATGATTCATTTACTTTTAGTTTATCTGATAATGTTTTATCATTTTCAACGATGGGCAATAACTCACTTTCTGACAATTTAACTCCAGTAAATATGGTATTAAAAATTGAAAACAATGGTGAATTTATTTTTAACTGTGAAAGCAAAGCGAACCTTACAAGTAATAATTTAGATTTAAAAGTTCAAGATGAAAAGTTTAAGATATAATAAGTGATTTCGTATCACTTATTTTTTTTGGAAAAATTTTATTTTTCTTGTTTTGCTGTTTTTTATTTGCAAAAGAAGTTTCTTGTTTGATATAATTGTTGTGTTAGTGATAGGAGGCTTTATGACAGATAATAAAACAGCTATTAAAAATAATAATGAAAAGGTAAGTGCTAAATCTTATGACGCAAAAGACATTCAAATTTTGGAAGGTCTTGATGCGGTAAGACTTAGACCTGGTATGTATATAGGAACAACAGGTCCAAAAGGTTTGCACCATTTAATTTGGGAAATTGTAGACAACTCAGTTGATGAGGCAGCTAATGGCTTTTGTTCAAGAATTAATGTATCTTTAAATAAAGATGGTTCAATAACTGTTGAGGATAATGGTAGAGGTATTCCTGTTTCTATTCATCCAGTTAAAAAAGTTTCTGCAGCTGAAGTTGTATTTACTGAGCTTCACGCAGGTGGAAAATTTAATAATGAAAACTATTCTTACTCAGGCGGTTTGCACGGTGTAGGTGCATCTGTAGTTAATGCACTATCTAGATGGTTAAAAGTTGAAATTTGCCGTGATGGTAAAAAATACATGCAAGAGTATGAAAGCAAGGAAGATAGTAACGGAAAGATTAGAGGTGGTGTTCCACTATATCCAATTAAAGAAGTAGGTGTTAGTGTGACTTCTGGAACGAAGGTAACCTTTATGCCAGATGATAGAATTTTTGAAACTATTGTATTTAATGCTGATATCATTAAGGAACATTTAAAAGAAGTTGCATTTTTAAATCGTGGACTTGAGATGAACTTTATTGTTGAAGGTGATAGTGAAACAACATCTAAGTCATACAGTTTTAAATTTGAAGGTGGTATTGTTGATTTTGTAAAAAATATCAATGAGACCAAAAGTGTTTTATATCCAGATCCAATCTATATTACTGGAGAAGTTGATGATATTAAAGTAGAAGTTGCTATTCAACACACAGATAGTTATACAGAAAGTATATTCTCATATGTTAATAACATTCAAACTCCAGATGGTGGTACACATGAGATTGGTTTTAAGAGTGGACTTACAAGGGCATTATCTGACATTGCTGAAAAGAGTGGTGCTCTTAAAGGTAAGGAAGCCAGTATGCTTAGCGGTGAAGATTTTAGAGAAGGTCTTACCACTGTTCTTATTGTTAAAATGAAAACTGTTGAGTTTGAGGGTCAGACAAAAGCAAAACTTGGTAATCCTCAAGCAAGACCAGCAGTTGAAAGCGTTGTGTTTAATGGACTTGTAGATTACTTTTCAAATAAGAAAACTAACAAAGTTTTGTCATCTATGCTTGAAAAGGCTGTGGGAGCAGCTAAAGTTCGTGAGGCTTCAAGAAAGGCAAAAGAAATTGCTAGACAAAAGAACTCTATTGAAAACTCTACACTTATTGGAAAACTTGCATCTTGTACAGGAAAGAATTATGCAAATAATGAAATCTTTATTGTTGAGGGTGATTCGGCTGGTGGAAGTTGCAAGCAGGCACGTGATCGTCATTTCCAAGCAATATTACCACTTAGAGGAAAGCCATTAAACGTTGAAAAGAAGCGTATTGACCAAGTGTTGATGAATGAAGAGTTTAGAACACTTATTTCTGCTCTTGGTGCTGGTATTGGTGAAGAATTTGATGTTAATTCAATCAAATATAATAAAGTTATCATTTTGGCAGATGCTGACCAAGATGGTTTCCATATTAGAAGTATATTGCTTACATTCTTCTTTAGATATATGAAGCCATTAATAACAAATGGGCATGTCTTTATCGGATTGCCACCACTTTATAGAATATCTAAACGTGATAAAATTGAATATGTTTATTCAGATGCTGAACTTCCTGAAGCTACAAAGAGAGTAGGAAAAGGTTATAAGCTTCAAAGATATAAAGGTTTGGGTGAAATGGATAAGGAACAATTGTGGGAAACTACACTTGATCCAACCCAAAGAACTTTGGTGCAAGTAACTATGGATGACGCCGCTGAAGCTGAAAAAATGATTTCTACTTGGATGGGCGACAATGTTGAAATAAGAAAAGATTATATTGCAGAACATTCTAATTTTTCTAGGATTGATTCACTTTCTGAATTTATAAGTAAAAAGAAATAAAATAAGAGGTCTAAAATGATTGAAGATAAAAACGATATGGATATTAATGATAATGCCTATGACAGTGAAAACTTGGACGAAACCAACCAAACATTAGGTGAAGTTGATGAGCAAATTGAAGAGGTAGAAGATAGCCAGCCAGATATAATTGATGGAAGTGGATTTGGTAAAAGCGTTATTCAAAAAGATATTGATGTTGTGCTTAGCGAATCAATGATTCCATATTCTGAACACGTAATTTTGGAACGTGCGCTTCCACGTGTTGAAGATGGACTTAAGCCAGTACAAAGAAGAATTCTTTACACCTTGTTTGAACTTGATATTACACCTGACAAAGATTATAAAAAGAGTGCAAGAATAGTAGGTGAATGTCTTGGTAAATTCCATCCTCACGGTGATACATCTGTTTATGATGCTATGGTTCGTATGGCACAAGACTTTAATATGAGGGAAGTTTTGGTTGATGGTCATGGTAACTATGGCTCTGTTGATGGTGACGGCGCTGCTGCTATGCGTTACACTGAAGCAAGAATGGCACCTCTTGCACTTGAAGTATTAAGAGATCTTGATAAAAATACTGTTGACTGGACATTAAACTTTGATGACTCATTACAAGAACCAGTAACTCTTCCTTGTAGATTTCCAAATATATTAGTAAATGGTGCAAATGGTATTGCTATTGGTCTTGCTACTAATATTCCTACTCATAATCTTGGAGAAGTTATTTCAGGTGCAATTGCGATGATTGATAATCGCGATATAACTTTAGATGAGTTAATGAAAATTATACCTGGACCTGACTTTCCAACTGGTGGTTATATTATTGCTGGTGATGAACTTAAAAATGCATATGAAA
>CAZYYI010000055.1:0-7215 GCA_964651835.1 uncultured Lachnospiraceae bacterium | reverse complement strand
AAATTTGGCAGAGTTTATATGGAAGTTGGTGGAAAGCTTTTTGATGACCACCACGCAGAGCGTGTACTTCCAGGTTTCAATCCAAATGTAAAAATGCAAATTTTTTCTGAAATGGCTGAAGACCTTGAAGTTATCTTTTGCATCAATGCAAGAGATATTATCACTGGCAAAACTCGTGGCGACAACAGCCTTACTTACGCTGATGAACTGCTTAGACTTGCCCAAATTATGAAATCACAAAACATAAGTGTTTGTGCCGTATTTATCTCCTTTTATGAAAACCACCCACTTGTAAGTAGCTTTGAAGATAAATGCAAAGCACTTGGACTTCAAGTTTGCCATTCATACTTTATTGATGGTTACCCAACTGATGTTAACAAAATTTTAAGTGCAGACGGCTTTGGCAAAAATGACTATGCAAATGTTACTAAAGACTTGGTTTTGATTTCTGCACCTGGTGCAAATAGTGGAAAATTACAAACATGTTTAAGCCAAATTTACAATGATAAAGTGCGTGGCAAAAATTCATTTTACGCTAAGTATGAAACTTTCCCAGTTTGGAACTTGCCACTTAATCACCTTGTTAATGTTGCTTATGAAATGTCTACCGTTGACCTTGCCGATGTTAATATGATTGACCCATTCTATAAAAAGGCTTATGGCAAAGACGCAGTAAACTATAACCGTGATATTGCAGCCTTCCCTATTTTGAATGAAATTTTAAATCAAATTGCTGGCAAGATGGTTTATAACTCACCTACAGATATGGGTATAAATAATGTTGGCAATGCAATTGTAGATGATAACGCAGTTCAAAAAGCAGCTTACGAGGAAATTGTTAGAAGACACGAAAAACATTTGCTTGAACACAAACAAAATAAACTTAGCAGTTTAGCGTTAGAGCGTTCAAAACATCTTCTTGATAAAGCTACAAGACTTTATAATAATTTAACAAAATAAAAATGCTACTATCTTGTAGCATTTTTTTATTCGCCTTTTTGACTTATTAATAAATTACTCAAACTTGTTGTTCTTTTAACTCTTTTTGTTTCTATGCCTGTGACTCTTTTAAACTCTTTATCTGTAACAACAATTTTGCTACGATTCAAAATTAAAAAATCATCACATAAAGTCCTAGAATTTATAATTACATCATACCCTAAAAAAACAGCGAGTGCCGAAGAATTACGTGCAAGTTCTGCAAAATAGTAATTTTTATATTTAGATTTATCAATAAATTCAATCAAAAGTCTAAACCTTTCATTTGTTTCTATGATTTCTTCAAATGCTTTTTTTTCTTTTTTAGTTAAAGTCTTATTATGATATACAACACGGAAATAATCAAAAAAAATAAAAAAATCATGAAAATCAATCATATTACATTTTTTTAAATAAAACTTTAACATATTTTCTTCATTGTGTGAATAATATGAACTTAAACCTTCCTTTCTCTCAGAACTATAGAATCCTTCACCAATTGTACCATTGCCAATAAAAAATTCATTGTTAAATTCATCAACCAAAAGTTCTTTAAGATAAATTTTTTGTTTCACACCACGATAAAAAACTTTTTTACCCACAACATCTTGTAAACTAACTTTTTTAGGCAAATCAAAATAGCCAAATTCTTTCCCAACAATTCTAAAAAAATCTTGGTTAAAATCATTGGATAATTTGGCAAAAACAATATTCAATTTTTTTAAATATTCTTTTGTATTCATTTTTATTCACCTTTTTGACTTACTAATAAATCACCAAATTTTGTTGTCCTTTTCACTCTTTTTGTTTCTATACCAGTAATTCTTCTAAATTCTTTATCTGTAACAACAATTTTGCTACGGTTTAAAATTAAATAATTTGGTTCTTTACTTAAGTTATTTAAATCAATAACATCATAGCCCAAAATTATTGCTGTTTCTGAAATATGGTTACCAAATAAATCAAAAACTACCTCTAGTTCTGTATCATTAAATTTTTGCACAAATTCAATAAATGCCTTTGCTCTTTCATTAGTAAGTTTTTCTTTAGCAAATTCTCTTACATCTTTATTTTTAAAATTAATAATACAATATAAATTTTGTATTTCTCTAATTAACTTAACATAGTCTATCACATTGCAATCTTTTATATATATTTTTAAAACTCTATCATTATCAGTTGAAAAGTTACTATGGGTGTAAATTAATGCAATATCATTATCACGGCTAGTATAAATACCTTTGCCGTAATTATTTCCTTCACCAATATAAAAATCATCTGCATTAATAGTTAAAAAATCTTTAATATAAATTTTTCTTCTAAAGCCTCTATAAAGCACTTTAAAATCAGCAAGGTCACTTAAACTTCTCTTTTTTGGCAAATCAAAATAACCAAACTCCTTTCCAACAATCCTATAAATATCACTATTATTGTTAATAAAAAGTTTGGCAAAAATATTATCAAGTTTTTTAAAAAACTCTTGCTTTTCCATAGCAAAATTATAACACCAGTATGCTACTCTGTCAATATTGAATTTAAAAAATGACATTCTAAAAATAACTGAAAATTAATTACTCAAAATAAAAAAGTTGAAAGAATTTTAAGCTTCTTCCAACTTTCTATTTTTTATACTTTTTGTATTTTTAAGTAATATATCTTTATAAGTAACTTTTGTTTTAGACTTTGACTCTTTTAAAGTTTCAGCTTTGACTGGTGAAACTTTCTCTTTTACTAAATTGATAGTTTTGCTTTCGCTCTTAATCTCTTTTTGTATATTATCATCTAATTTTTCATCATTTTTTACATCTTTAACATCAAAGTCATTTAGATTAATTTTTTGATATTTAGAGTTTTCTTTAATCTTACTATTATTAACAGTAACAGCTACAAAACTATCATCATAATTAACATTATTAAATTCTTCATTAGTTTTATCTTTTTTCGCTTGTTTAGACACTGCTATTTCATCAACTCTTTTTGAATTATACATTGCAACAAAAGAGCAATCTTTTGTGAGTACTGCATTCTCTTCAAGACCTTTCCAACCAACAAACTCATATTCCCAGCCACTTACCTTTTTTCTTACTGGGTTTGCTGGAGCAAGAATTGGTGTTCCATAAATAGCAGTTGTTGAAGCTATAACACTTTCGCCATCTTGGTCTAAAAATTTGTATGTATACATTTTTGGATTGGCAACAAAGCAAGCATAAACATTTTCATTTTTAAAAAATGCAGTAATCTCTTTATCCCAACCAACAAATTCAAAAGTGAATTCATTGGTCTCTTTTTTGGTTGGCTTAATATTATTTAAGTTGATACCTGCACCATATTCTGTAACAAAATTTCCAAGACAGGTTACCTTATCATCATTAAAAACATTAATATAAATTTTTGCAGCAGTTTGCTTATATATTGGTTTAACAAAAATGTTTCCATTTTCATCATAGCCACATTTTTCCCAACCCATAAATTCATAATCAAATTTTTCATCTGATTTTTTATTAGGAACAGGTATTTCCTCTAGCCCAGAGTAATTAAGCTTTTTATTTGAATAAACTGTTTTGACAATATTATTAGTCATAACATCATTAAAACTATCAAAAATTTTATAGATGCTATTTTTAATTGCTATAAACAAGAATTTAACTGGTTTATTGTAGGTTTTAACCCACCACAAAAGAAGCAGTGAAACACATAGTGCCACCACCACAACAGCTAAAACGGATATAGCAAATATTAATCCAAAATTCATTAAAATAGCTCCTTTATATATTTTGCTATTTTTTAATCTTTTTGTCAATGAAATAACGTTAAGTCAAAAACTAACAAGGCAAATATTACTCTACCGACTTAAGTGACTCTATCATATTTACTTTTTTAACTTTAACAAGGCAAAGTAATGTTACAACAGCTATTGTTGCAACCACAATTAATGCAGTCAAAACAAAACTAACTGGTGATAAATAATAAATATAATTAATAATCTCAACTTTATTTATAGTTAATAAAAGTACTAATACTGGGAACCCGCAAAGCATACCGACTGCCGTACCAAGAATTCCCATAAATAAAATTTCAAAAAAGATAGTGAGCGTAACAGTGAAAATATTAACACCTATTACCTTAAGAGTTGCTATTTCTCTTATCCTTTCAGAAATAATCAAAAAGATTAAATTAAATAGCACAACTACAGCAAGCAAAATAGCAAAAGTTTTGAGTGTGGCAGTTATAAGGTTGATAGAAGAAAGTTGATTATTGATATTATCTTTAACTTTATCCATAGAGTATGCCCCATCAGTGCCATTGATACTATTAACAAATGCAACCTTTTCATCAGTGACATCTTTACATTTAATAAACACGCCACGAGTAATGTACCTTTCATTAAAACCTAAATCCTTGGCAACAAATATGCCATTAATTGCAGAGGTTTCAATCATTTTGCTTACCATCAGTTTAACAGTTTTTCCACCAACTGAAGCATTAATAGTATCACCAATATTTGCATTTAAATCTTTTGCAATGGCTTTAGATATACAAACTTCATCATCTTTAAGCTTAATATCTGTGAGTTTTGAGTCTGGCGCAATTTGATAAATATATGCATTTTTAACTTTATCACTAAACGAAATATCAGCATAAGACTTATCATTTTTTTCATAAAACTCAAAGCCATCAAGCCCACTTTCTAAATCTGATAAAAATGTATCAGAAGTATAAGTTGTTGTTATATCATATTTAAAGTGCTCACCAAAGTCACCATCAATGCCGTGATTTAAGGTATCAGTAATTCCAAAACCACTAAGAAGCAGTGCCACACAACCAGCAATGCCTATCATTGCCATTATTGTTCTTATTGGTTTTACTTTAATGTTTCTTGCAGCCATTTTTATAGGCATTGGTAATTTACTCTTTTTCTTTTTACCTTTTAAATTAACATTTATATTAATGTCATGTCTTAAACATTCAACAGGTTTTTTATGCAAAATGTTATGACAAACACAAAGTGAAACAATATAGCCAAGAAGCACAATTAATGCAAGCACCAAAATTACCCAGCCAAAAGGCACTTGAAGTTTTATAAAATCACCCGGTATACTATAAACCAAATTATATTTAACAAACATAACACTAGGTATGACTAAAACACCTAGTATAACACCGACAATAGCACCAATAAAACATAGCACTGCTCCGAACTTGGAGTAATGATTTAAAATTTTTCTGTCTGGCACACCAATTGATTTAAGTGTTCCAATCTTGGTCTTTTCCTGCAAAATTAGCTGGTCAATAGTTGTTAGTATTACAAGAACTGAAACTATCAAAAAGATAATTGGAAAAACATAAATCATTTTTTTTGATTGCTCGATTTCAGAATTGAGCAAAACAACTGATTCAATTTGATCACGATTTAAAATCATTACCAAGTTATTTTCTTCTTTTGATGAGAAGTAATTATTAACCAAGGTTTTGGTACTATCTACATCTTCAGTTTTTAAAAGTAGTTGATTGTATGGCAAGCCATCTACGCTTTCAAGAGCTGGCACACCAAGTACAGCAAGTTTTTGGTTGAACTCTTGCAAAAATGTTTTTTCACCAATAAATATTGGCCAAGCAGAATATGTATCTGCACACTCATCAAGACTCATATAATCAGTTACTAAAAATTTAAAATCAAAATCATATCCATAATAATTGAGTGTAAAATTTACATAATCTATGCCTATTCTTATATTCTTGTTTTTTGCAACATTCTTATCTATAAAACAACCAAAGCCCGCTTCGTCCTTTCCATATTCAACATAAGGGCTTGAAACCACACCATCTGAAATATAAATTTTAGCATTATTTTGAATCTGCAAATCATCAAACTTTGCGTTGGTTTCAAGATAAAGCCTTTTATCAAATTTAACATTGTTGTTTGACAAAAACTCTTCATCTTCAATATCTATTCCATTTACATAAAGCCACATATCTGCCATATTCGTTTCAGCAAAGTAACTAGAAATAGTGTTATCTAATGTTTTTGAATTTGCAATAAATCCAGAAAGTAACATTGTGGAAAGTAGCACTATTACAATAACAGATAAAAATTGCTTAAAGTTAGAGCGTATACTACGAAGAGTAAGTTTTCTGAAAATTTTATTAATCACAATTCAATCTCCTGAATAGATTTAGGATTTTTTTGTGTGATGTCACTTATTATTTTGCCATCTGAAAGTTTGATTACCCTATCAGCAACTTCTGCAATCGCAGCGTTATGAGTAACAATAACAACAATCTTGTCTTTATTTTTATTTATGTCCATCAAAAGTTCAATTATCTTTTTGCCAGTTTTGCTGTCAAGTGCACCAGTAGGTTCGTCGCAAAGAAGCACTTTAGGATTTTTTACAATAGCCCTTGCAATTGACACACGCTGCTGTTCGCCACCTGACATTTCAGATGGAAAATTATTTAGCCTGTTACTTAGTCCAACAAGTTCTAGTGCTTCCTCAGCTTTCATTCCTCCAGAAAGTTCAGCAAGCTCAACATTTTCAAGAGCAGTTAAATTTGGCATAAGATTATAAAACTGAAAAATAAATCCAACAACTTCTCTTCTATATTTTGCAAACATCTTTTCAGACAGTTTAGTTATATCAACACCTGCAATGTTTATTGATCCTTCGCTTACTGTATCCATACCACCAATCAAATTCAAAAGCGTAGATTTTCCTGATCCACTTGCACCAAGGATTACAACAAACTGACCAGTAAAAAGCTGAAGCGAAACTTCATCAAGTGCTCTTATTTCACTTTGTTTGCCATAAAACTTTGATACTTTTTGTACTGTTAAAGTATCTAAATATTTTTCATCAAAAATAAGTTCTTCTTTTTTCATAATATCACCTAATACCATTATATTAATTTTAAATTTATTTGTAAATTATATATTGATTAATATTAATAATGTAATTTTTAAATTAAATATATAGATTTTTTGCATTTTTACTAAATTTAATTATTAAATTAATAAATAAAAAAATAAAGCTAAAATTTTTAGCTTTATTTTTATGCGTAATTTATTTACAATAAATGAATTAATTTAATCTACAAATCATCTACATCTTGAACAGGATATTCATAATCTAAACTAATACCACTGTAACTGCCATTAACATCAAATTTGCCAGGCTTCCAAATTTTTTTGAGTGCATCATTAAAAGCTTTGTTATTAATCCTTTTAATATTTCTTTTCAT
>CAZYYI010000054.1:0-7253 GCA_964651835.1 uncultured Lachnospiraceae bacterium | reverse complement strand
GAAATACCACAGCTGTATTCCAGCTTGAAAGTGGTGGTTTCCAAAAGTTCATGAAAGAGCTTAAGCCAACTTGTCTTGAAGACATCGTTGCGGGAGTTTCGCTCTATAGACCGGGGCCAATGGATACCATTCCTGACTTTGTTCATAACAAACATAATCCAGAAGATATAAAGTATGTTGACCCAAGACTTGAGCCTGTGCTTGACTATACTTATGGCGTTATAGTTTACCAAGAGCAAGTTATGAAAATTGTTCAGGTGCTTGCTGGTTACACACTTTCACGTGCGGATGCCGTGCGTAAAATGATGGGTAAAAAGAAGGTTAAGGAAATTCAAAAAGAAAGGGAAGTTTTTGTTCATGGCTGTCCATCTATTTTGGGTAAGCCTGCTGTTCCTGGCTGTGTTGCTAATGGTGTTCCTGAAGATGTTGCAAACAAACTTTGGGATAAAATGGAAAAGTTTGGTCAATATGCGTTCAACAAATCGCACGCTGCGGCATATTCATATGTAACTTATCAAACTGCTTATATGAAATATTATTATGAGCCAGAATTTTTGACTGCAACTTTAAACAACCGTATTAATAAGTCTGATGACCTTAAAAAATATCTTGCCTTTGCTAAAAGTGAAGGTATTGAAATTTTACCTCCTGATATCAATGAGTCTGAAACTTTGTTTTCTGTTAAAGGCAAAAAAATTAGATTTGGACTTTCTGCTATAAAAGGTATTGGTGGTGGAATTTGTGACCAAATTTTGAAAGAGAGAAAGGATAACGGTAAATTCACTTCGCTTGAAAACTTTTTAACTAGAACCATTGATTTTGGCATAAACAAAAGGCTTATCGAAGGCTTTATATATTCAGGTGTATTTGATTGCTTTGGTAAAACCAGAAGTCAACTTATTGCTGTTTATGAAAATGCTATTGCTTGTGCTGTTAAAGATGCTAAATCTAAGGTAGCTGGGCAGTTTTCAATGTTTAGTGATATTATGGCTGGCGATGATTCTATTAAAATTAATTATCCAAATCTTGTTGAATATAGCCATATGGAAAAGCTTAAAAAAGAAAAAGAAGTTTGTGGTATATATATTTCTGGAAACCCACTTGACAGCTATATGTCAAAGATGATGGATTACACTTTTAATTCATCAATGATAAATAGTTCAGATGAACAGACTGAAACAGATGATTTTGTTGATGAAAACGAAGGTGTAAGTGAACTTAAAGATGGCGCAACAATTGATTGTGGTGGTATAATTTCTGAAGTACGTAAAATATTTACTAAGCAGGGCAATAAGCCTATGGCAATACTTACTGTTGAAGATATATACGGCGAATTTGATTGTATGATGTTCAATAAAATTTTTGAAAAGTATGAAGATGAACTTGAGGCTGATAGAATAGTGCATATTAAGGGTAAATATTCCGTTCGTGTAGGTGAAAAACCAATTATACTTATTGAAAGCCTTGACTTTTTGGATAAAAAGACTGAAGAAAGTGAACCAGTTTTAAAACAAGAAGCTGAGATACATGAGCCAAAACAAATTAAAAAGATTTATTTGCAGTTTGATATAGGCAATGAAGAATTGGTTGAAAGTTTGGGTGAAATTGTTACAAGTTATCCGGGTGATAGCCCAGTAATAGTACAATGTGGTGGCAAACTTTATAATTTGCATATTACAGCCAATCCAACAACAGCATTTAAAGCAGAAGTTGGCACATTAATTGGAATGGATAATATAAAAATCATTTAATCACTTTAGTTGCTTTTTTGATATCTAAAGTATAATATAATTTTAAGGAGAAATTTATGAATAGAATTGCAGTTTTAACAAGTGGTGGCGACAGCCCAGGTATGAACGCTTGCATTAGGTCAGTTGTACGTTATGGAATTTCACAGGGACTTAAGGTTTATGGAGTTAGGCGTGGTTATGCTGGACTTATTGAGGGTGATATAAAAGAAATGACAGAGCGTTCAGTAGGCAATATTATCCAAACTGGCGGAACAATATTAAAGTCTGCTAGATGTAAAGAGTTTATGACGGCAGAAGGTATTGAAAAGGCTATCGATAACTTAAAAAAGTTGAATATTGATGGTTTGGTAGTTATTGGCGGTGACGGCTCAATGCGTGGAGCTAAAGAGCTTATTGAACGTGGAATATGTGTTGCTTGCGTTCCAGGAACAATAGATAATAACTTGTTCTATACAGATTATACACTTGGCTTTGACACAGCGGTTAATACTGTTGTTGATTTAATAAATAATATTCGTGATACCTCAATGTCACACGACAGAGTATCTATTGTTGAAACAATGGGTGCGGGCTGTGGTGATATTGCATTAAATGCAGGTCTTGCGGTTGGTGCAGATGTTATTTTAGTTCCAGAAGTTAAGTGGAGCATTGATGATGTTTGTGAAAAATTAATCAGGGCAAAAAAACAAGGCAAGTTATTTAGTATTATTGTTTTATCTGAGCATGTTTGCGACCCAAATGATTTGGTTAAAATGATATCTAATAAATGTGAAATGGATAGCAGAGCAGTAATCTTAGGTCACATACAAAGAGGTGGTGCACCTTCTACATTTGATAGAAACCTTGGTTCGCTTACTGGTGCAAAATGTGTTGATATGTTGCTTCAAGAAGTTAGCGGTGTTGCTGGTTATAAAAATGGTAAAATTATTTATGTTTCAATTGATGAGGCACTTAATAGCACAAGAAAATTTGACATAGATAAATATAACTTAGCACAAAGATTAAGTTTCTAAAAAGTGGCGTAAATGCTTATTTTTTCAAGTGTTATGATAAACATAATACATGAAGTCAAAGGAGAAATGCTTTCAATGAAGTTAACTATAATGGGTACAAGTTGCTCTTGGTTTGCAAGACGAAATACTAGTTTTGTGATTGATGATAATATTATGCTTGATACTCCAGCAGGTTCATATAAATATGTTGTTGCAAATGGTGATATAACAAAAATTGATACAATATTTATAACTCATTTCCATGATGATCATTTTATTGATTTAAGATTATTCACAACATCATTTATGAGAAATTATAGAGGTTCAAGAATAGGCAAACTTAAAGTTTATGGCCCAAAAGGTATTGCACAAAAAATTATTGATCTTAATAAATTTATTATTGCTAGTGAAGATGAGTGTTCAATGGAAACCACTTTAAAATCTGTTGAATTTATAGAAGTTGAAGAAGGTAAAGTTTATAAAGTGGGCAAGTACGAAGTTGAGGCTTTTAAAATGGAACATGGAAAGCCTGAGACTTATGGATATAAGTTTAAAGAAGTTGGTGGCAAAGCTGTCGCATTTTCTGCGGATACAATTTATTGTGACAATGTGCAAAAGATAGTAAGCGGTGCAGATGTTGCATTTGTTGACTGTACTACTTTAAAACCACATAAATCACATATGCATATAAATGATTTGCTAAAAATTATAAAGGATAATCCAAAAACAAAAGTTTATCCTGTTCACACTTGTGACGACACACAAAAATTTATTGAAGATAATAACCTTAATCCACTTTATGATGGACAGGTGATTAATATTTAGTTTAGAATAAAAAATTGATTTTTAGAATAAATTTTATAAGGGGATAGTATGTCTGAGTGGCTACAAGCAGTTTTTGCTACTATATTTGGTTCAAACAGCTGGCTGGCAACACTGATAATTTCAATGATACCAATTGTTGAACTTCGTGGTGCTATTCCTTTTGGTGCGTCAACTGGTTTTTGGGGTGAAAACGCACTTACAGTTTGGGGTTCTTTTGGGATATCACTTGCGGGTTCAAGCCTTGTTTGTGTAATTTTAACCTTTTTGTTTTTTCCGTTATTTAACTGGCTTAAACGCACAAAGTGTTTTAAAAAGTTAGCTGATTTCATTGAAAAAAAACTTAAAAGAAATTCTAAATCAATTGATGACAAAGCTAAAAATGAAAAGAATGCAAAAAGGGTATTATGGCTAAAATTACTTGGTGTGTTCGGTTTTGTTGCTGTGCCACTTCCACTTACTGGTGTTTGGACGGGAACATGTTTAGCACTATTTATTGGGCTTTCTAAAAAACAAACGCTTGCTGCGGTGCTTTCTGGCAATGCGGTTGCAGGCTTGCTTATGACACTTATATCACTTATTTTTAAGGGCAACACAAGTATTGTACTTTATGCTTTCTTAATATTAGTTGCAATATTTATATTGATTGAAGTTATAAAAATGATTATAAATAAAATTAAAAATAAAAAAGCACAAACCAAAAACGAAAAGGAAAGTGTAGATAATAAAGAAACTGATTCGGCTGTGAGTGCAGAGGGAATGGCAGAGAAAAAACAAAGTTCTCAAATCCCAGTTAATGAAAAAACTTATAGCACCAAATTTGAAGGCGATAATAAAAATTAGCAAAATAAAAAGATGACAAAATGTCATCTTTTTTTAACGATAATTTTTTCAATAATTGATATTATGCCATACATAATACCTGATAAAATGCAGAGTATAACGATTGATGACATAACAAGGTCAAGTTTGAATACCTGTCCGCCGTATACCAAAAGGTAACCAAGTCCGGCTTGACTTGAAAGGTATTCACCCATAATAACACCGACGAATGCCATACCAAGATTGATTTTTAATGTGGCTATAAAGTTGCCCATAGTAGCAGGTATGACAAGCCTTGATAATATTTGAACTCTGTTTGCACCCATAGATTTAAGTAGCATAACTTTTTCAGCTGGAACTTCCAAGTAAGCATTAAGCAGGTTAATGGTAGTAATAACTACGCAAATTAAGATACCCATAGTAACTATAGCTTTAATTCCAACGCCAACCCAAATTATGATTAGAGGACCAAGTGCAATTTTTGGCAAACTGTTAAGTATAACTATATATGGTTCAAGTACTCTTCGTATTGGTTTAATCATATAAAGTATGATTGCTATTGTAGCACCTATAACTGTACTAAGCAAAAAGGCTAGTAGTGTTTCATTTAAGGTTGTTGAAATATGTAGCCAGAGTGAGCCAGAGTTATAAAGTTCAATCGTCTGTTTTACTATTCTTGATGGGGAAGAAGTAATAAACGGGTCCGCCCAACCCAGTTGTGCGGATAGTTCCCACAAACCAAGCAAAGCGATAAGTAAAATAATTCTCGAGAAGTGTACAAAAAAGGTTTTCGTCCTTTCTCGTCTTATGTATTTCAGATGAGCTGGAGAGCCTTTGAGCTTTTTTGATTCTACACGCAGTATTTTTGTCATTGTAGTTCTTCCCAAAGCATTCTAAAGTAATCATTGAAAAGTGGACTATTTCGGCGCTCAAGTGGTGAAAGCTTGCTGTCAAACTCAAGATTTATTATATTTTTAACTGTGCCTGGTCTTTTGGTTAAAATAACAATTTTATCGCTCATTGCGACTGCTTCTGAAATGTCATGAGTTACTAGTATTGCAGTCATTTTTTCTGATTTTATTATTGAATGTATATCGTTTTGAACGGATAGTCTGGTTTGATAATCTAGAGCTGAAAAAGGTTCATCTAGCAGTAAAATTTTAGGATTTAGTGCAAGAGTCCTGATTAATGAAACTCTTTGACGCATACCGCCAGAAAGTTCACTTGGCTTAGATTTTTCAAAACCAGCTAGTCCATATTTTTTTATAAGTTCATTAAGTTTTTCTTTTGATAGGCAATTTTTATTGTGATTGATTTTAGAGCCAATTTGTATATTTTTTTGAACGGTTAGCCATTCAAAAAGATTATCTCTTTGAAGCATATAACCAACGTTTGTCGAAACTTTTGTAACGGGTTCACCGTCTATTAAAATTTTGCCTTCAGTTGGTTTAAGTAGTCCGCTTATCATAGTAAGTATTGTGGTTTTTCCACAACCGCTTGGCCCTACAATGCTCACAAATTCGCCTTCATCTATGTCGAAAGAGGCATTTTTTATTGCCTGAGTTTCTGATTTAAGTGTCTGGTATGTTAGACCTAAATTAGATAGTTGTAAAAGTGTGCTCAAAGTAGTATTCCTCCTTTGGAGAAAAGGCAGTTATAAGTTATTAGATAACATTAGCAATAGAATTATCAACTACTTTTGAAAAGTCTACATCTTCTGTTAAAGTATTTGCATTTTTAAGCACGGTCAATAGTCTGTTGTAAGAGTCCTTAGACATTGCTGGTGAGTTTGACCAAGCATCAATTTCAAGGTACTTTTCAACAGCCACTGCTAAACTTTCTACGCTTGAGCCATCAAATGATGGTTTTAAAGCTTGTGCTACTTCAGTTGATGAGTGAGTTGTTGCATAGATATATGCTTTTTTAACAGCTCTTAAGAAACCTTCCATAGTTTCACGGTTTTCATTTAAGAATTTTGGATATGCCATGAAGCAAGTGTATGGAATTTCGCCTGAAAATTCACCAACAGAGCCAACATAATAACCTTTGCCAGCTGCAACATATTCAGAAGCAGTAGGTTCGAACATTGTGCAGTATTCTGCATCTGTAGAATCAAATACAGATACCATCATATTAAATGCAGTCTTGGTGTCAAGTGTAACATCTTTTTCATTGAAGATATTTTTGCTGTTGCAAATCCATTCAAAAGTCATTGCAGGCATACCGCCTTTACGACCAATAATTGCTGTTTGACCTTTTAAATCTGTGGCAAAGTCAAAGTTTTCATGTTTGTGTTTAGAAATTAAAAAGCTACCATCTTTTTTGGTAAGTTGTCCAAACACAACAGGGTGATTTGTACTTCCACTGGCTTCAACATAAACAACTGTTTCAGGACCCATAAGTGCGACATCAGCAGAGCCAGAAAGTAGGGCTGTCATACTAACATCACTTCCACCGCCATTAGTAAGTTCAATATCGATGCCTTCTTCTTCCATATAGCCTAAGTTAATTGCAAGATAAAGTGGGGCATAAAAAACGCTATGTGTAACTTCGTTTATACGAATTTTACCAGGTTTAGCATCATTTTTACATCCAATAAAGCAAAAACAAGAAACTAAACATAGAAAGCTTGCGCAAACTAGTGAAAATAGTTTTTTCATTATTCCTCCTTAATTTTAAGAAAACAAATTTGTTTTCTATTTTGCATTTTATGCTTTAGATATTTTTTTTGTGCATAAGTTATTTTTGCTTTAAAATACTTTTAATTTTTAAAAAGATTTGCTATAATTTGATTTATAGGATAAATATGGCAAAGTCTAGTGTAAAATTTCCAATGATATTTATATATTTGTTGCTTGTTCCAGCA
>CAZYYI010000053.1:0-7536 GCA_964651835.1 uncultured Lachnospiraceae bacterium | reverse complement strand
TATAATTTCTATTTTATCATTTGCAGAGCTTGGTTTTGGATCGGTTATTGTTTTTGCAATGTACAAGCCTATGGCTACAAATGATAAAGAAAAAGTTAGACAATTATTGAATTTCTATAAAAAGTGTTATGCAATAATTGGTTGTGTGGTTTTGGTCGCAGGTTTATCTGTCTTGTTTTTTATGGATTACTTCCAGGCAAAAGCACCAGATGTAAACGAAAATATAAGTATTGTATATTTAATATTTTTATTTAACTCAGTTGTAACTTACTTTTTTGCTCATAGAAGGTCATTGCTGTACACAAGTCAAAGAAATGACATTGAGTCAAAAGTTAATATTTTAGTAAATATTTTACTTCCAATTTTGCAAATAGTAGCAATCATATTCTTTAAATCTTACTATCTCTATATTGCATTAATTGGAATAATGGGATTGATAAACAACTTAATAATATATTTTGTCACAAATAAAAAGTATAAAGAATATATTTTGCGACCATCTGGACATTTGGACAAGCAGGAAATTAAAACATTTAAAAAAGATATTTATTCAATGTTTTTCCATAAACTTGGGGCAGTTGTTGTATATGGCACAGATAGTTTAATTATCTATATAATGCTTGGTTCGACATCGCTAGGTAAATATTCAAATTATCTGCTTATAACAAGTGCAGTAACATCTTTGGTTGGATTTTTCCTGAGCTCTGTTCGTGGAAGTGTCGGCAATCACATTGCTGTTGAAAATACTGAAAAGAATTATGATGTATATAAAAAATTAAATTTTATATATATGTGGCTTATATCTTTTTGCACAATTGCAATTTTCTGCTTATCAGATCCATTTATTGATTTAGTTTTAACTAAGGGAGAAAATGGTAGCCTTTTATTTGATAAATACATAATTTTGCTTGTAGCTTTGAATTTCTTTTTTAATCAAACAAGATATATAACTCAAATGTTTAAAGAATGTTCTGGTCTATTTTATCAAGATAGGTTTAGACCAATTGTTGAGTCTGTTGTAAACTTGGTGGCTTCAATTTTACTTACTTATGTTTGGGGACTAGCAGGTGTAATTGTTGGAACTATACTTAGTAATGTTTTAGTTAATTTGTGGGTTGAGCCATATGTTTTGAATAAGTATTATTTTAAAAAATCAACTATCAAATATTGTCTAAAATATTTGGGTCAAACAGCTTTAATGATTGCAATTGGTGCAGCAACATACTTTGTTTGCTATTTAATACCTGATTTAAATATACTTACTCTTATAGCAAAATTTGCAATCTGTGCTGTTATTCCAAACTTATTATTCCTAATTGTATATTTTAAAACTTCAGAATTTAAGTATTTTGTTAATATGTTGAAAGGTATATTTAGAAAGTTAAAAAGAAAAGAAATTGAATCTCCAGCTTTAAATACTGCTGGTGATGAAAATTTAATAGAGAATGAAAATAATTTAGATGAAAAAAGTGATAACTAAAAATAAAAGAACCAAAGATAAAGAATGATACTGTAAGTACATTAGAACAAAAAATTGAAATTAAATACTTCAAACTATTGTTTGAAGTATTTTTATTTTTAAATTATAAGGTTACTTTCGAGCAGTAGCATAATTTTTTTATTTGCATATAATATAACAAATCTATAAAGGAGGAAAATTATGCCAAGCACAATTAATAATCAGGCAGAAGCAAAATATCAGTTTGAAGGCTCGCCTACAACTAACACCGTTAACTCAAATATCAGTGCCATCACACTTCAAGATGGTCAAGGACTTGTAATTGAAAAAACTGCAAATCCTACTGAATTTTTGGCAGGTGATATCATAACTTATACAGTTCGTATCACAAATAATAGTGGCAGTTGGCTTTCTGGCGTTCGTATCATCGATAACCTCGGCGGTGGAAACCTTGCATATGTTCTTGGAAGTGGCAGTTTAAGCACTCTCAGCACAACCTACCCAGTTAATCCAGTTGCCACAAATCCGCTCACGTTTACGCTTCAACAGCTCAATCCTGGACAAACAATGACATTGACTTACAGATCACAAGTTATCTTTAATTTGCCATCATCTGTTGAATCAATCACAAACAGCATTCAAGGCATTGGTTACACAAGTACCGGAACAGTTAATGGCTTTGACAGCTCAACTATTCAAAAAAAAAATAGTGTAGGTGGCGTGTCAATGACAAAAAGTGCAAGTGATACTGATGTTTTGCCAAATGAACCATTCAATTATTTCATTACACTGTCTAACAATAGCAGTGAAAATGTGAATATATCAAGCATTACTGACCAATTACCATCAAACTATGTTTTGACTGGTGTAACTTTAAAAATCGGTTCGGGCAGTACTGTAACACTTACCCCAAGTGACTATACCTTATCTGGTGGCAACTTATTAACAGTTCCATCTGGCACAGGACCTACAATTACCGTTCCAGTAGGGGGTACGACCATTTTGACTTTAACTGGCTACCTAACCTAACGGCAAAAATCACGCACATTGCTGCGTTTCTAAAAAATAATTCTAGACAGTCATTTACGCAAGTAAACTCCTGCCTAGAATTTTTTTTGAGCCTAGCATCTCAGTCCATTTTCGCCGTTAGGAAATTTTCTGCAAAAATTAACTAAAATTATAAAAAATATTGCTATTTATTTGGCAATTTTTTTATTTTGGTTTAAAATTTATATCGTAAGAATTTTACTTTAAGGATAAATTATGGAACGAATTATTTTTATAACAAATATGGCATTTTTAGGTATATTACTTTTTGCTGTTTTATTATATTCTATAAAGATTGTTTTTTGGATTATTGGCTTAAAAAAACAAAAGCGTTTTGAAAAGGCAAAACAAAAACATAAATTTGCAATTGTTGTTCCGGCAAGGTTTGAAAGTCAGGTTATAGGTGGATTGCTTGATAGTATCAAAAATCAAACTTATGATAAGGACTATATTGATACATATGTAATTGTTCCAGACGAAACAGATGAAACAATCAATATCTGTAAAAATTATGAAAATACTGAGGCTTATATTTTGGACCACAAGGTTAACTGCAAAGGTGCAACCCTTGATGCGTTTTTTAAAGATTTGTTAAAAAATAATCCAGATAAATATGAAGGTTTCTTTATTATCGACGCTGACAACATTTTGAAAGAAGATTTTGTTGAACTTATGAACGATGCTTACGACACTGGCAAATATGATATTGTGCTTGGTGGTAGGTCAAATAAAAATTATAAAGATGGTTGGGTGTCAAATTGTAGCCTTATTACATTCAGTTTGCTTAATGGTTTAAATAATAAAGCGAGAACAAAATTTGGTGGCTGTAACATTCTTTCTGGTAGTGGCTTGCTACTCGATAAAAAGATTATTGCTGAAAATGGCGGTTGGCCTTGGCAATCACTTACCGAAGATGTTGAACTTTCACAATTTTCAATTTTAAAAGATTATAGGTCTTGTTACTACGAACACGCAAGGGTTTATGATGAACAACCACATAATCTAAAACAAAATAAAAAGCAAATTTTCAGGTGGGTAAAGGGTAGGTCTGATGTAAACAAAATCTACCGAAACAAAGTTGTTAAAAAATGTTTTGCTAAAGACACAAAACATAAAGTTATAATATTTGATTTTCTTTATGGGCTTGTGCCAGCCGTTACTGTTGTAGTTGCATTTGTTTTATTTGCTATTGCTAACTTTGCATATATCTTTATGGGTGTGTGCTTAAAAAATCCAGCTTACATAAGTGCTATTTATAACACAGTGTTTGCAATTGTTGGGCTTTTACTTGTTTTCTATTTCTATATTTTGCTTGGAATGATTGCAGATAGAGAAAACTTAAAAAATATTAGCTGTGGCTATAGAATTACAGCACTATTAATGTCGCCAGTATTCTTTTTTAGATATGTTCCATTATTTTTCAAAGCTATGTTTGTAAAAGAAGTAAAGTGGGATAGAATCGAGCATAAAACAAGTGCCGTAACTCAAAAGAAAGATAAAATGTCAGATAAACAATAAATAAAAACCTAAGTTTGATTTAACTTAGGTTTTTTATTTTTTTATAGTAAATCTATTATTTAACTTTTATAATTTGGATTTTTTCGTAAACAATAATTTCTCCCTTTTTCATAACAATTAATTTGGCATTTAAATTGCCATTTTTTATTTCTTCTTTCAAAACTTCATATATCTTTTCACCATAAGACTTTATATATTCTTCTGCAACGCTATCATCTTGCACCACTTTGTTTACGAGTTCAGCTAATGTGAAGCCTTCTTGATTACCATTTAGTTCTTTTGCCATTAACAAGCAATCTGAAAGGAAAGAATCTTCTGATAACACTTTCTTTTCAGTAGCATTGTCAACTTTTGTTACTTTATTTTCATCATCTTGAACAATTTTATTATCTTCACATTTTTTGTCTTTTAATAAAATTAACAAATTTAGTTTAATTATTTGAACTAATAGGCCAATTACAATTCCAGCTACAAAAGATGAATAATGTGCCATATTGTGCATCAAGTCATAAGGATACCAAGTGAACGAAAATTTTGAAGTTCCACCGTTAAAACAACTAGCAAGATAAATGAGAGCAACAACAACGGCACCCAAAATAATATTAAATTTGTTTCTTTCAGATTTTTTGAAAGAGAATAGATAGTCTATAATTATATAAGAATATAGAAAATAATTAACACCTGAATATCCCCAATAATTTACATTAAGAAGATTTGTTGTAATCGCTATTCCAGAGATATAAGCCCCAAAAAGTACTAAAAGTAAAGTAGAAAAACTGCCTTTTTTTCTTTCAATATATATTCCTGCTACTAGGAAACAAAGCATATTTAATAGAACGTGTTGCCAATTTGAATGTGAAAATGAATTAAAAAATGAAACTAATGTGGGCGAAAAATAGAAAACTTCGCTCCAGTGATCCAATCGATCAACAGTAAATATATTAAAATACCATTTATTAGCAAATTTAAAAATAAGAAGATTAATAGTAATTACTATTAATGTAGCTATAAAAAAATAATTCCTATTCCACCAATGTAAATTTTTGCTTTTATCATCTATAAATTTCATATAATGCTCCTATAAAAGTAATATAACACAAAAATAATTTGATGTAAATAGAAAAATCACTTTTGCTAATTTTAGCAAAAGTGATATGGAATTTAATTTAATTTTTATTATAATTGAATAATTTTATTAAATTTTTGCAAATTTAATTTTTTCGTAAACTATAATGTCGCCTCTTTTTACAAGTAATATTTTGGCACTCAAGTTATGATTTTTAATACCTTCTTTTAAAGTACTATATATCTTTTCACCATATACATTTATATATTGTGTTGCATCATCTTGATCTTGCACAACTTTATGTACCAATTCAGATATTGTAAAATCTTCACCATTAGAGTTGAGTTGTTTTGCTATACGGCAACAATCCAAGAGAAATTCATTTTCTGATAACATTTTCTTTTCAGCTGTATGCACATCTTCTGTAGCATCTTTCTTTTCATCAACATTCACATCTTCTGTTGAATCTTTCTTTTCAGTAACATGTTTATCTTCTGATACTTCATTCTTTTTATTGCTTTTAGTATGTTTCTTAGATTTTTTCTTTTTAGCAGGTTGAGTGTCAATTTCTGTTTCTTTTTCTGTTTCTTTCTTTTCAGTTATTTCACTATTTTTGTTGCTATTTGCTTTCTTATGCTTATAAGCGAAAATTCTTGAATATAAACCAACAACAATTCCAGTAATGAATGGTCCCATAAGACCTATATTTGTAAATCTTTTAAATAAAACAATTTTTACATCGCTTATTCCGTTTCCGCCCCAGTCCAAAGACATCATAATAACAATACCTGCAATTATAATAATAGGGAATAGCCATTTAATTTTACCAACAAAATAACTTTTAAAGTTGAAAATTAAATTAAGTAAAACGCTTGCGTATAAAAAGTAAACTACGCCGGAAAATCCGCCCCAATCCCAACTTGAAACAAAAGCAAAGGTTGTAAGGTTTGCAAGAGGAATAATCAAAAGAAGCAAGAATAAATACTTTAATGAACCACAATGTCTTTCAAGAAAGATAGAAACGACAACAAAGCCCATTATATTGCTGAGCAGTTGCCAATTGCCAACATATCTAAAACTGCAAAGTACTATGTTCCAATAATAGCTTTGTTCAACTAAATTATTAAATATATTGTTTAAGAATAAGTTGCTTGCTAACATCAATATAATTATAAATATTGTTGTTGCATAAAAATAGTTTTTGTTTAATGTAGTTGTTTCTTTAAAACTCGGATTAAAAATATATGTTTTCATAATATAACTCCTAACAACTAGAGTTTAGCACATTTAAATTCAATTTGCAATAGGGAAAATAAAATTTAATTAAAAAAAAATGAAGAAAATGAGGTTTTGCACCTTATATTAAGTATTTATATAATAACTATCTTTAAAAATCCAAGCTATGAAGCATGGCAATAAGTTAGCAAAAAAAACCGCAAAAGCGGTTTCATTTGTTAATTTGTGCAATCGAAATAACCTCAGTTGAACATTTAATTAAAATATTTTTAATTGTATAAAGTACTTATTGTTGTGATGGCTGTGAAGCACTTTCTTCGTCAGAGGTTTGTGCTTCTATTTTAGGTTTCTTTTGAAGTTCAGGTAGATTTGAGTTTTTAAATATATCTTTACATCTATAAAGCATTTCATCAAAATTTTTCTTTTGCTCAAGTGAATGGTGGTGAACTTCGTCACGAACATAAGATAGCAAATATTCTGATTTAAATTTTGAAGTCGGAATGGCGAATTCTATTGCCTTTTCAAGATTTACATTATAGCCATGTGCATTGTAATATCCGCAACCAATATGTTGAATTAATGTGGTAATTGGAATGTTAAACTCCACAATATAAAATTCAATATCTTTACCTTTGCTAATAAATTTTACTCTATCGCAGTCTTTTTTGTGCTTAAAAAAATGAAGATATTTCACATCGGTCTTATATTTGTGATTATTGATACGTTTATATTCTTCATTTGGAGAATATTTACACCCGATTGCAGAAATATTATTTTCTAGAATTGAATTTAATTCATTTTGTGATAAATACCTATAAACTTTCATGCTGTTAATATATCATAAATAAAAATTTTTTTCAATATCTAAGTAAAATTTAGATAAAATAAGTTATAAAAAACTCAGATATTGCCTTAACAAATTTGTATTTCAACTAAGTTTTTTAGTTTATTCGGAGGGATTCGCTCCGTTCGAATCCTAAAATTTCAAAAGTTAACAAAAAAAACCGCCAAGGCGGTTTCTTTTATTAATTGGTGCAACCGGAGGGATTCGCTCCGCTACGGAGCAGGGCAGGTGGCATTGCCGCTATCACGCCGGTCGCTAAAAACAGTCCACTGGACCGTTTTCTTAACGCTCCGTTCGAATCCCTGCTTACTTTGTTCGCAAAAATACAATCCATAGTGCAAGACTATGGATTTCATTTTTTAGTGC
>CAZYYI010000052.1:0-7703 GCA_964651835.1 uncultured Lachnospiraceae bacterium | reverse complement strand
AGAATGAGAGTCTCCAAAACTCCAGAGGAGGGTTCAACTCCTTCCACCCCTGCCAATTTTATTTAAAGAGGAATATTAATGACAAAATTCATTGGAGTAGAAATTCTTGCTGCAAATGCATTAATTAATGAGATTGAACATCAAGATAAAGATTTTATAACAGTGGATAAAGCTATTGAATATTCAAAAGGTGTCTCTGATATATTAACAAAAAAGGGGCATAAAAATGTTGTGCTTTTCGATTCAAGTAGATTTGAAGATTGTGAATATCTCTATAAAGTTGATTTAGAAAAAGATATTATCAAAAAAAATGATGGCGTATCTGTTGAACTATTACGAGATAGATTTAGAGGTCCTCTTAACTTAGATGTATTAACTGCTTGTATGGAAGAAGAAACTATATTAAATAATGAAAATCAACCTATTGCATAAATTATATTAGTTTTTATATACAAATAATTAATTGAGCAAGACTTATATATTAGCCTTGCTTTTTATTTAATTTTAATTGATAGAATTTTTAAATTGTGGTATAGTTATTTATGGAGATAATATGGCTAAATTTGATGTAACAATTTATACAGATGGTGCGTGTTCTGGCAATCCTGGTGCTGGTGGTTGGGGAGCAGTGCTTATTTGTGGTGACTATAAAAAAGAAATTTCAGGCTACGACAGGGAGACCACTAACAATAAAATGGAACTCACAGCTGTAATCAAGGCGCTTGAAATGTTAAAACAAGAAAGTAATGTTGAGCTGTATTCAGACTCTGCATATGTTGTAAATGCAATTAATGAGGGTTGGCTTGAAAACTGGAAAACTAAAAACTGGATAGGTTCTGACAAAAAACCAGTTAAAAATATTGAACTTTGGCAAACTCTTGACAATTTACTATGTAAACACAATGTGCATTTCAACAAGGTTAAAGGTCATGCAGATAATGAACTTAACAACAGATGTGATGCACTTGCAACTGGCGAGATAGCCAAAAATGCAAATATTGTAGATTAAAAATTTGTCGAAAATGCCTATATTTTGGGATATTATGCGTAACATAATATATAATTTTACTTAAGGAGATAATATGAAACAATCTATTCATGGTGATGAAAATGGAATGTGCGTGCTTGTAGATAATAAAAGTTGCACTGATTGTGGCGAGTGTGACCGCTGCGATCTTGACCCAAGCAAAATTTGTGATAACTGCGGAGCTTGCATAGATGAATATAATACTAATAGTAAAGGTTTTGTTGAAATACCAATTGATAAAATTGATATGACAGGTGCAGATCCAACCCTTGACGATTTTTACAAAGAACTTGGACTTGATGAAGATGATGATGAAGATTTTGATTAAAGTAAGGTAGTTATGGCTAATTATTTATCCAGAAATTGAAGCTATTTTATCTGAAGGATTCAAAAAGTATAAAATACCTGAAAAAGTTATTGATGATAAGTCGTCAATGCCTGAAGATTTACAACCAAAATCAGAATAATTAAATAAATAATAAAAACACGCTGAATTTAGCGTGTTTTTATTTTGTTTAAACATTAAAGTTTTGTGAATAGAATAGTCCAATATAAATTAAATTTGATGCAATAGGTGCAACACTTATTATCATTGGAATAATCCACAAAAGGTGGTTATAACTTGCTTGTGAAAAACTATAGAAGCCGAGTTGCAAGTTAAAGCAATAAGTTATAAGTAATAATTGAACGGTTATTATAAGTGATATAAATAGTGTAACTAATGGTGAATATTTTGCTGGTACTTTTTTATAAGGACTTATAAAGTATCGCACTGTATGATATATAGTCCAAATTGCAAAAGGTATTATACCATAAAGGAAAGGCAAGAACGAAAAACCATTCATTGAACCGAGTTTTGTGTAATTTAAAATTACATATGTCGCAGATAGTACAAATACATAACAGCACAGCAATATGAGGCTACAAATCATATTAATCTTGTTTGCAAGTAAATAATTTTTGGTTTCTTCAGAAGGTGAAGATTTTTTGTACTCTTTAATAATTATACCTTGCTTAGCAAAATCCGTTTTAAGTGTTTCAATATTTTTTGCAGATGTTGAAGGTTCTTTTGTTTGAACGGTATTTGTTTCAGTAACTACTGTCATTTGCTGTTGTATTGGCTCAAATAGAGGATTAGAATAACTATCTGAGAACATTGTAGCTTGACTATATGTATCTGCATTATGAGATATTATGTTATCAAACTCTGAAAAATCATTAGAGTTATAATTATTATTTGTTTCGGTTTCAACAACTTCGCTATTATCAAAATTATTATCGTAGTCGGAAACCTCTTCATTTAATTCATCAGTAACATTATTATTTTCTTCGTAAGTTTCCGACTGAGTAAAATTTTCGATCTTTTCATCTACCTCAGTTTTGTCATACTCGGTGCCGTCATCACTTTTAATAAATGTGCTTTTACTTAAGTTGTTAAGTTTATCTAAGTCGTCAAAGAAATCGTCTTCAATTTCAGTTTGGGCAACATCATTATTTTCAGTATATTCTTCAAACTGCTCAATCTCTTCAACTTCACTTTCATCTTCATTCATTAAATTAAAGTTTTCGATTGTAATATCATTTGTATCATCAAAGGTTTCATCAGAAATTTCTTCATCTTCTTCTAAATTAGCTATTTCTGTTTCTTTAAGTTCTGGAATAATAAATTCATCTTCAGTCTCTGTGGTTTCGCCCTCAGAGTTGAAATTTTGCCAGTTTTGTGCAGCCTCTGTGAACTTGTTAACTTTATTCAAAAATTCGTCTTCAGCGTTTTGATTTTCGCCATCAAGCAAATTTTGTTGAACAGCAACAACTTCTTCTTGGCTATCTTCATTTTCATCTTCATTAACATTTAGATGATTGATGTAAGAATTTTTATCACCATAGTAAGTATTTATTTCTTCATTTTGTTGTTGTCTGAGTCTTGCCAAAAGGTTATTTTCAGATTCTGACTTATTTTCTTCTTCCATAGTGTTTTCAGCTTTAACTTCTAAGTTATCATCACCAAGGTTAAAGTAAACAGGGTAGTCATCTTCAGTTTCTTCAAAACTTTCACTTTCTTCAATATCAGTTTCTTCTGTTTCATCTTCATCAGATTCATCTTCAGAACTTAAAAGGTTTTCATATTCATCAATTCCAAAGTCGTCATCAGATTCGTCATCAGTAGTTTCAGTTTCGTTGAGTTCATATTCACCTGAAAGCTCAGCTTCTTCATCTGATTTAGTTTCAACATCAGCATCTTCAACCTCATCAATTGATGTTACATTTTCACTTTGAGATTGTTTTGACGCATTTTCATCATATTCAAAAGTTTTGCCGTCAATAATTTTGTCATAGTCATCTTTTTTAACAAGTCTATATTCATCGTTATTGTAGTTGCTTAAAAGATTGTCTATGATAAACTTAGACATTGACCATTCTTCTTGTTTTTGTTTATAAAATTCACGGCCTTTTTCGGTCAGTTTGTAGTAATGTCTTTTGCCACCAATATCACTGTCAAGCCAGTATGAAGAAATTAGCTCTTGGTTTTCAAGACGCTTCAAACAGCTATAAAGGGTAGGTTGTTTAAGATTGTAGGTTCCATTACTTTTAGTTTCAACTTCTTTAATTATGTCAAGACCGTACTTGTCGCCGTCAAGCATAGTTTTAAGAATTATTGTGTCAATGTTACCACGTATTAAATCACTATCAATATTTTTCACTTGGCATTCTTCCTTAAATTTATTTTGCGTTAAATTTATATTTTTACTTACTATAATAATAATATTATATAAATAAAGTGTCAAACAAAATAAGAGGTTTGCGGATTTTGCGACAAAAAATAAGTATAAATTTTTAAAAATTGCAAGTTAATAAATATTTTTTATTTTAATTTGTTTAGAATTTTACAATTTTGATGTATAATTAATTCGTGAGGTAGAAAAGTGATAACACCAGATTTTATAGAACGATCTAACAGAAAAACTTTATCATTAATAGTTTTAAAAGATGGACAAGTTGTTGTTAAAGCACCAATCCGTATGAAAGACGAAGTTATAAATAGGTTTGTTGAGGATAAACAAGGTTGGATTAAAGACAAACTTTTAATAGTAAATAAAACCATACAAAAATTTGATGATGTTGTGCATTATCAAAGGTTTTTGCTTTATGGCAATAAGTATAGTTTGTTATTAACCGATGTTAAGAAGATTGAAACCAATGATAATTTCCAAATTCTTGTTCCACAAAAAACTGAAAGGGACAAAATTAACAAGGCACTTAAAGCTTGGTACAAAAAGGCTGCAAGGCAAGTGCTTGGTGATAGATTAGCTTTTATTGAAAGCAAAATTAAGCTTAAATCAAATTACTTTAAAATTGGTGACAGTAAAGGCAGATGGGGCGCGTGTAACTCTAAGGGTGTGATTTCATTAAACTGGAGAGTTATAATGCTTCCACCACAAATCATTGATTATGTAATAGTTCACGAGCTTTGCCATTTAGTTGAAATGAACCATAGTAAAAACTTTTGGAAGCTTGTTGAAACATTTTTGCCAAATGCACCAATGCTCAAAAATGCAATCAAAGAATATAGCTTTTTACTTGGACTATTCTGCGGAGTGTAACCTCCGCTTTTTGTTTGATTAATAAATTATCAAAAAAAATAATTTGACTGACTTTGACCTTTAATGATTAAATTTAAATAAAAATAAAAATTGCCTGATAAGGTAGGGCAATTTTTTTATGTTTTATTTTAATTTAAAATGTTTTAAAATAATATAATTTGGAGTATTATGTCAAACATAATATTCGATATTATCAGCATTTGCGAGGGTGAGATTGTTTTATGATTAGACTTTAAAATTCATCAAATTCAACTCTGCCAGTGAGTTCACCTTGACCAAGTAGGTTTGGAAAGCCTTGTTGACGCATTGCTTCATATGCAATAATTGCTACAGAATTTGCAAGATTTAAGCTTCTGCACGACTCATTCATAGGGATTCTGACACTTGTGTCATAGTTATGCTTGATGAGGTTTTCATTAAGTCCGTAACTTTCTTTACCAAAAACAATAAAGCAATCATCATTATATTTTACATCGGTGTAGACGTGTTTAGCTTTTGTTGTGGCATAATAAAAGGTTTTGTTTGGATTAGCAGCTAATATTTCTTGGAAACTATCTACAACAGTGACATTTGCAAAGTCTAAATAATCCATTCCGGCACGCTTAAAGTGTTTGTCATCCATAATAAAGCCAAGTGGTTTAACAAAATAGAGCTTTGCACCTATACAAGCGGCTGTTCTTACGATATTTCCGGCATTTTGGGGGATTTCTGGTTCAACTAAAACAATATTTATCATAATTAATTCCTTATATTATTTGTTTTTATATCTTGTAGCTCAAACCTATATTCTTGAGTTGAGGTAGGGTATTTTACTTTGTCAACTTTGCCTATAAATGATACATATGGTCTGGCATAAAGCTTTCCATCGCCATACAGCGAGCGGTAAATGACCATATCTTCGCCAGTTTCAGTATGCATGGCGATATCAACCACTATATAATAGTCACCTTTAAAATGTTTATAAATTCGATTTTTAATAACTTTCATAAAAAACCTCCAATGAAAGTAGGGTGTTAACAAGTAAAATATATCAAATGAACTGTTCAAAGTCAACTAAATAGGGAATTCAAAAAGTTAGTTAAAATTTGGGTGAGTGTGAAGTTTAAATTAATTCAAATGCCCTTTTAATTAATAAGTTACTCGCCTTTAATTTTGTATAAAGTATATAATACTTACGGCTTTATAATTGGAACACCACTAATGATGGCGTGTTAATCAGCACAAATAAAAGATTACTTATTAATTTTATATAAAATATATTTGATGAGGTATATTTATAACTTATTAACACCCACTGCTGATGGGGTAGAATGCTGATATTATCAGCATTTACGAGGATTTTAAAGAAAAACTAATTGTTAATTTGTTAACAAGTTCTTTGTAATTTATTCGCAAAAGACAGCTTTTGCGAATAAATGAGGTAGGTTTGGGGGAATTTTTAACAATAGCTTTAAACTTGTTAACTTAAGTCTTTGATTTGGTTTTTGGTTTATGCATTTAAATTTATATTTGAATTTGATTTAATTTAGGTTTTAATTTATTTGCTTTATTTTTATAAATCCGCTAAATATCAGCATTTTAATATACTATGTGTCATATAGTACTATGTTTCGCATAGTACATATTGCTCTGTTTTGTTCAGATTATATCATCTAATTTTAAACTTTAGTTGAAATTGATTTTGATTAATTTGATATTGTGTTATAATTTGCTTAAGGAGTTTTGATATGAATTATTTAAACGCGCAGCTGTCTAATTTGACGATTACATTTTTTGCTATAGATATTGCCCTTGTTTTTGTTGCTTTTATAATAGCAATGATTTTATATGTAAAAAATAAAAAATTACAGGATGCAAGATACAAAGCAAAAAATCCTACTTATAAAAGAATTAGCGATGACATTTATTTGATTCCACCTGACAAAAACTCTGTGAAACCATCTAAAGCTAATGAAGTTGAAAATAAGCCAGATGTTGATGCCGATAACGATGTTGAACATTTTAAAAATCAAATTAAATTATTAAATTTAGAAAATAACAAGAAAATTGTGAATACTGTTACGCAGTCTGATAAAACTGTGATTAACAGTCAGCCAAAATCCATTAAAACTAAAAATAAAAAATATATTGAAATCAATAAAAATGATAATATATAAAAAACGCATCCAATTTGGATGTGTTTTTATTTTAAAGTATTATATCGATTTGGTATAAAAATTTTGTTGTATCAAGCTTTGTATTTTTGTATTTGATTTTATAGCCCCTAGTAAAATACTCGCCTTTAATTTCTAATTTAAGTGATTCTGTATCATTTAATGTTGCAACATATTCAGCAAGTGATGAATGATTTAAATTTTTTATAGCTGGCAAAACGAGGTATTTTGCGTTAGACTTTAAGTATTCAAGCAAATCAGTTTCAATCTTTTTAGCATTTTCAGCGTCTGCAAGAATGACTAAGCCACTTTTTGTTTGAACTGCAACTGGTAGTTCAGATTCTTGAAATAAACGATTTCTTAATGATTTAACAAAACATTTGATTGAATATTTATAAGTCTTTATATCATATTTATCATTTAAGTAACTTATAAAATCTGAGGTTTTGCTTGTGCTTTTGGCGGTCTCGAGCTGCAAATTTAATTCATTATCAAAATAAGCAATGTTTGGTAGTGTTTTTAATTTGTTATCAATTTGTTTGCCAAGAACATCCAACCTTTTCATTTTACGTTTAATTTTTAAATTGTTTCTATTTATTTGTTTTACAAGTTCTTTTGCATTTTTGCTTTCTGCAACACTTGCGCAAAGTTTATTCGTGTCTGCACGCAAATTTTCGGCTTCTATTTGCACAATTTTTCTTTTATTTTCAAGTATAACAAAAGGTGTGAGGTCTATAGATTTCCCCATACTTTTATATTTTTTTTCAAACAATTCTTTATTATCTATAATTTCATTTAATGCTATCATATTTTTTCACCAACTCTATCTATTTTAATATATAATTGACAATTTGTCAAACATTAAAACTATTCGCAAAATATTTGACAAACATTTATTAATAGCTTAAACTTAAATTATGA
>CAZYYI010000051.1:0-7793 GCA_964651835.1 uncultured Lachnospiraceae bacterium | reverse complement strand
TTTTGAGTGCATCATTAAAAGCTTTGTTATTAATCCTTTTAATATTTCTTTTCATAAATTCTCCTTTTTTTTTACAAATTTCGACTAATAACCTTATTTTGTGCAAAATCTAAAAAATTACACATAAAATATAAAAGTAAATAATTTGATTTGAATTTTTTAACAAATTTTTCTATTACCTGTCACAATATATTTACTAATTAAAAGTTTCGTGTTATTATTAAAATAACAAAGGAGAAAAATTTATGGCAACAAAAGGACAGTTTATTTATCATAAAACAGCTAGCGGAAATTATAATTTTAGACTTAAAGCTTCAAATAAAGAAACCATTGCAGTTAGTGGCGGCGTAGGATACTCTACCCTATCAGCTTGCAAGGCGGGCATTGAAAGTGTGCGCAAACTCACAGGTTCAAAAATTGAGGACCAAACACTTAGAAAGTATGAAAGCCTAACAAATCCAAAATTCGAAATTTATTTGGATAAAGCTGAAAAGTTCCGTTATAGACTGCGTGCAAGAAATGGTGAACTTGTTTGTGCATCTGAAGATGGTTACGCAACCAAAGACAGTTGCAAAAAAGGAATTGCTAGCCTTGCAAAATGGGCAGCCGACGCTGAAGTTGTTGCTGATAAAGATTAATAAATTTTATAGTAAGTTAATTTTGGATGTTAGATTCATAACGGCGAAAATTGAATGAGAGGCAAGGCACAAAAAAATTCTCACACATGAGCGTAGTAAACCTACGTGATTGTGTGAGAATTTTTTTAGTAACGCAGCATATCGTTTAATTTTCGCCGTTAGGTTACATAAATGGAGATAAAATTTTAAGTATTCCTGAAATAAGCCTAAAACCTAATTTATTCAATTTAGTCTTATCTTCTGTTATAAGCTCACTGACTGAAGTGACAGTATCAAAATCTTTTTTTACATCATTAAGAAGCGAAACATCATCAGTTAATACAGCACTTTCAAATTGCTGATAGAAACTTCTTAAATCTACATTAATCGATCCAACAAGTGCTTGACTTTCAGACAAAATAACTTTGCTATGCACAAAACTATTTTTCATTGTATAAAATTTTACACCAGCTTTAATCAATCTTTCTGCATTACTTCTTGATACAACATAAACAAATTTTTTATCGGCAATACCTGGCAATATCAACCTTACATCAACACCAGATCTAGCCTTTTGAATTAAAAGATTATTTACAGTATCTTCAGGTATAAAGTATGGCGTCATTATATACAGCCTCTTTTTTGCATTTGATATAATACCCTCTACAACACCCTTTCCTATTCTTATCCCATAATCAAGTCCATCAACAAAAGGAATAACAGCACTTTTATTAGTATTGCTTTTGGCCTTATTTAAAAATTTTGAGTAGTCATCATTTTTTGTATGTCTAACAAATTGCCACTGACGAAGATATGCTAAAACAAATTCATTAACTGCTGGACCTTCAAGTTTTATACCACTATCCTTCCAGTAACCATACAATCTTTTTTCATTAACATATTCGTCAGCAAGATTTGCACCACCAGTAAAGGCATACTTACCATCAACAATAATCAGTTTTCGATGGTCCCTAAAATTTAATGCAACTGAGAATCTTGATACCAGCGGATTAAACCTACCAAGCTTTATTCCAGCTTTTTTCATTCTTTTTTTTGTTTTGTATGATAATGAATGCAAACATCCCATATCATCAAAAATAATTCTTACATCAACACCAGACTCTGCTTTTTGTTTTAATATTTCAAATATGCGCTCAAAAAGCATACCATCAGAAATAATGTAAAATTCTATAAAAATATATTCCTTTGCTGAGCTAAGTACCCTTAACACATCATCAAAAAGTACTGTGCCAGTTGGATAATATTTTACATATGTTCCGCTAAAGGTTTCAAAACTACCTACATTTTTTAAAAATTTAGAATTCACCAAAATGCTTTCATCCATTTCGGTATTTGAGTTTTGTTTTACTCTATACTTTTCACTCTCATCAAAAATTTTTTTATACCTCTTTCTTGACGAGTAAAAGAATATTCTATCATCAGATAAAATATAAACAAAATAGCCAAACAAGAAAAATACTAATACAAACAGCACCCAAACTGCCTTGCTTTGACTATTTTTATTTGTAGACAAAATATAAATTGCAGTGATAATGCTGAACACTAAACTAAGTACAACAAGTCCTCTAAATAAATTTAGTAAAAACAAGTGTGAAACTAAAAGTATAGCAACTTGAACAAGCACCACAAAACCAACAATTAACATTTTAAAAAAAGCAAGATGGTTGCGCTCTGTATGAATTTTGACTGCTCTATAATTTTCGTAGGATTTTCCCGATTTCTCATTCTTAAGTTTATTTACCACGGCTCACCTCGCCTTTATCAATACTTGCAACTTTTTCATTAATATCAACAATCTGATTTGAAATCTCAGTATTTTTTTGCTTAAAAATTTGATTTTCTTTCAAGAAAATTTTATAAGCTATCCTTGCAATTAAAATGTTTGCTATAACATCAATCACACCAAAAACACTTCCGAAAATTATAGTCAATAAATTTTTCCCATTTAAAATTGCAAGAACAAACAAAGCTAAAACAAGCGCACTAAAAAAACCAAATGTTAATCCATATATTGTTGATTTTTTATGTTTATTTCTCTCTAAATCACTCTGCTTGTTTAAATCAATTTCAAGCTGAACTTGCAAATACTGTAGTTTATCTTTATTTTTAATTTTGTGTGGTCTACGCATTTTTAAAATAACTAGTTCTTTACTTAAAAATTTATGCTTTTCACTGATAATTTCCCACGCAAAATTTTTATAACAATTTTTTATTTCTTCAAGTTTGTCTTCTCGAACCAAAATTGTTAAATAATCAAAATCTAAATCAATTTTAATTTTATTTTTGCTCATATTTTTATTTTATATACATTTAAAATTTTTAGCAAACATTTTATGTTATTTTAATAAAAAATATAAAGTTATTATTTAATAATTTGTGTGTTATTAAATAATAACAAAATAAAAATATCATTTAAAATTTGTGCAACTTTAACTTTAATGTTAACAATTTAATTTGACAATCTTTGCATAAATTGTTAATATATCACTATATTTAACTTAGGAGAATTTTATGAAAGTTGCAATTGTTGCAGATACCAATGCAGGTATCAGTCAAGAGGACGCAAAAAAACTTGGAGTTTCAATCGTTCCAATGCCAGTGCTTATTGATGGCGAAGAATATTTTGAAGACATAAGCATAACACAGCCAGAATTTTATGAAAAACTTTTAGCAGATGCTGATGTTTCAACTAGCCAACCAAATATTTATAGTATTGTTGAACTTTGGAAAGAACTTTTAAAAACCCATGATGAAATTGTGCATATCCCAATGAGCAGTGCCCTTTCAGCAAGTATGGAAACCGCTACAAATTTTGCAAAAGAATTTAATGGCAAAGTTCAAGTTGTTGACAATAAACGTATTTCAGTAACCTTAAAACAATCAGTTCTTGATGCAGTTAAACTTGCAAAAGACGGCAAATCTGCAAAAGAAATTAAAGAGATACTTGAAGCAACTGGTCCAAATTCAAGCATATATATTTTGGTTAATACTCTTAAATATCTTAAAAAAGGTGGTAGAATTACTCCAGCAGCAGCTGCTATTGGTAGCCTTTTAAAAATCAAGCCTGTTCTTGCAATTCAAGGTGGAAAACTTGATAAGTTTAAACAAGTTATCTCTTATGCTCAAGGCAAAAAGATTATGATTGAGCAGATTGCTAAAGAAATTGAAACAAGATTTGCTGAGGAACATAAAGCCGGCAAACTTAAAATTTTTATAGCTTACACTCATGATGTTAATAGAGCTTTAGAATTTGAAAAAGAAATTAATGAAGCATTCAGCAAATACAACCTATCAGTTAGTTTTGTTGATGCCCTTTCCCTATCAATCTCTTGCCATATCGGTGATGGTGCTATTGCAATTGCTTGTTCAACCTCACTATAAAATTAAAAAAATAATAAAAAAGGCTCTAAATATTTAGAGTTTTTTTTTATTATATGCTAAACTTAAATTAATAAATTTTTTGGAGTATAAATATGAATAATTTTAAAAGACTAAAAAAAGGATCAAAAGTTGCAATTGTCAGTTTATCATCTGGCATTTTGGGAGAAAATTTTATAGAACACGAAATAGTTTTGGCTGAAAAGAGATTTAAAGAATTTGGTTTAACACCAGTTTATATGCCAAACAGCAAAAAAGGAATGAAATTTTTAAGCGAGCATCCAGAAGCAAGAGCTGCTGATTTAAAAACCGCTTTTGCAGATGACAGCATAGGCGCCATTGTTTGTGCTATTGGTGGTAATGATACTTACAAAACAATTCCATATTTAATGAAAGACGAAGAATTTATTAATTTAGTCAAAACTAAGCCAAAGATTTTTATGGGGTTTTCAGACACAACAACAAACCACTTAATGTTTCAGAAACTTGGGCTTAATACATTTTATGGTCCTGCATATTTGACAGACTTTGCAGAACTTGACAAAGAAATGTTACCTTACACTAAAAATTCTATTAATTATTTATTTAATCCTAAAAAAAATTACAAAATTATGCCTAGTGAAATTTGGTATGATGATAGAACAGATTTTTCAGCAAACGCTGTTGGCACTGCACGAATAGCTCATAAGGAAATCAAAGGCTATGAGGTTTTACAAGGAAACTACAAAGTTCGAGGCAAACTTCTTGGCGGTTGTATTGATGTTTTTGGTTCACTACTTGGACTTAGAGAAAAAGATGATGTTGATACTGACGCCGCAAAACAAATCGAAGAAAAATATGGCATTCTTCCAACCTCAGATGACTGGACTGACAAAATTATGTTTTTAGAAACTGCAGAAAATGAAATGAGCCCAGAATTTTACAAAACACTTATCAAAGAATTTAAAAATAGGCATTACTTTGACAATATTTCAGGGCTTATTATTGGCAAGCCTCACGATGAAAAATATTACAATGAATACAAACAAATATTAAAAGAAGAACTTGCTGAATATAATTTCCCTATTCTTATGAACTTAAACTTTGGGCATGCTGCTCCAAGAACTATTTTGCCATATGGCGTGGTTGCCGAGCTTGATGCCAAGAATAAAGCCTTTAAACTTATTGATTCAACAATTGATTAATTTTTAAGGAGAATTATGAAAAAAAATCAGATGATATTAATAGCAATAGCATCAATATTTAGTTTGGCTGGTATGTTTGTTACCATATTTGCTGTGCCAAGCACTATTCCACTGCTATTTGATATTAATGAAAATATCGCAGTAACTGGCAGTAAAGCTTGGCTCAGTATTATTATAGCATTGCCACTCATAATTAGCCTTTTATCACTATTTTCTAAAAGCAAACACAGTTACTTTTTATGCAAAATTATTTGCATTTTAGCAATTTATGTAAATGTACTTGTATTTATTTATCTTTTAACAGAAATTACTTTTGAAGTAGGAATGGTTTGTTCTATTCCAATCACATGCTTAATATTTTTGCCATTAAGTTTGCTTGTGCTTGCCTGGGGATTTGCACTTAAAACTGTGCCTTTTAATAGTTACTTTGGATTAAAGTTTAGACTAGCCAGAACAACTGAATTTATATGGACACAAACTCACTACTTTGCAAGCAAACTGATTTCAATTGCAGGATTGTTACTTGCAGTCATATCTATAATTTTCAGTATGTTTCACTATGCATATATTGTTCTTATTATTTTTGGTATAATTTTATTAATTGCAATTCTTATAATTTATATAAACACATATAAAATGAATAAAAAATATAATGAGATGAAAACAAGACAAGAAAACTTACAAAAAAAATCAAAAGCAGACAACTAATAATAAATTTAAAATTATTTAATTTTTTTAAATTAATTGAAAAATATTTAGAAATGGTATAATATAATTAAAGTATGAGTAATGAATTAGAGCAAGAAAACATTAATCAAGTAATAGAAAGTTCAGAAACTGAAACAGTACAAAAATCAAATAAAAATAGAAGTTTTTACACAGACAATGGCTTGTTTTGGTTTGTATTGTTTTTTGGACTATTTTTTGTTACTTTTGTTTTTGTTTTTCAAGTGTTGCTCACCCCTATCAAAGTGCTTGGAACAAGTATGAGACCAACAATAAACAACTCAGCTTTAGTTAAGGGTGAAAATGATGAAGAACACTCGGATATTGTGTATTATTCAAAAAACAAAGAATATAAAAATAATGATATTGTAATTGTTTCAAATAATAATTATGTTTACCATAATAATAGTACAATTAATTTTATAATTAAACGAGTAATTGCAGTCGGTGGACAGCAGATAGAGTTTAAACATACTAGCAAAGGTATTGTTGATGGTGAAATTAGATATTACTACACCATAAAAGTTTTAGACTCACTTGGCAATGACACACATTTAAATCAAAGTTACCTTGATGAAGAGATGTATTTTACAGAAATTGAAATGTCTAGTACATCATATCCAAAATATAATATGTTAATAAGTAAACTATTTTTTGAAGGTACTTATACTATTACAGTAAGCGAAAATCATTACTTTGTTATGGGCGACAACCGCAACAATTCAACTGACAGCAGATTTTTTGGCGAAGTGGCCTACGAGGATATCAGTGGCAGTGTTAAACTTATTGTTCCTTATGGAAAGTCAATTTTTGCATCTATCTGGCAAACCATTTTTAGTACAAAATATATTATAAATTCAAACTTTAAATATTACAATATTTAAGCACTAAAGGATAATTATGAAAAAGAAAATTTTATCAATTTTAGCTGTAATGTTATGCTTGCCCGCACTACTCTTTTGCGGTTGCAAAAATGATAATATTTCAGAACTACCAAGCATAAATATGTCAAGGTATTATAAATCTACAGTCCAAGCAGTTATTGATGGTGGCAAAAATTCTAACGATACAAAAGCTACTATTAAACTTGCAGATTTAATAGGCTCTAAACCAAATAGTAATACGCTTGAAGCTTACTCAGAAATTAAGCTTAGTGGTGAACTAAACTGGCTATATAAAATGTATATTGACAGCGTAAGTTTTTATGTCTACACTAACAGTGCTCCAAGCACCGAACTAACCATTACCCTTTCAATGTCTAACCTTGCAAATGAAAACGATTTTAGCAAAGCTGAAATTATTTCTGACACTAAAACATCAGATAAAGTAAATGGCAATGCTTACCTCTTTACTTTTAAAATAAACAAGGTTATTGCAAGTGATGTTGATGCTAGTTCAGATTATCTTAAAATTTCAATCAATGAATGCCGAAACGGAACAATTGTTGACAATGAAAATAACTTAACTGGTTTTAAATGGACAATTTATGATTTAAAAGTTTACGGCGAAAGCAGGACATATTCTAAATAATAAAAAAATCACTATTACTTGTAGTGATTTTTATTTTGCTATTTTTTAGAAACACAGCAGATTAGTTAATTTTTGCCGCGAAATTATTTATTGCGTTTAATAATACTTTTGCCAGCCATATAAGGTCTAAGCACCTCTGGCACAGTAATTGAACCATCTGCATTATAATTATTTTCAAGAAGTGCAATTAAAGCTCTTGGGCTTGCAAGCACGGTATTGTTAAGAGTATTTGCAAGATAGTTGCCATTTTTGCCCTTAACCCTTATATTAAGTCTTCTTGCCTGTGCATCACCCAGGGTTGAGCAAGAACAAACTTCAAAGTACTTTTTTTGCCTTG
>CAZYYI010000050.1:0-7866 GCA_964651835.1 uncultured Lachnospiraceae bacterium | reverse complement strand
TCAAATCTTTCTTTATTTTTAAAGTTTCTATTAACTTTAGCAACATTAAACTTTAATTCACCAAACAACTCTTTAAGCCTTTCTATTAAAAAATTAATAAGTTCCTCATTTTCACTAGAAACTAAAAGTTGTAATTTTTTATCAGAGATTATTAAATTGCCAGCAGAAATAATAATACCTTGAACAAGTGCTTTGGTATTATTTTTAAAAATATTTTTCTTTATAATTTCAAGTTTAGCTTGCTTAGAAATAGCCATAATAATTCTCCACTTACCATTATAGCCATTTTTTAATTTTAAAACAATAAAAAATGCCTGAATTCAGACATTTTTATTTAATATTAAGAAATTTTTTTGTTTTAGACAATGCTGCCAGTTTCATCAATATTTTTGTCATTAACATTATTTTCAACTTTTGCAAGTGAATCTTCGCCAACATTCTCAACTATACCCGCATTTTTAAGTTCTTTTTGACGCTTTTTTTCAATAACTTTTTTTGCTTGATTTATAAGTTCCTCATCTAATGGTTCTTCATAAAAGTTAAATTCTTCATCGTCATCATGCCTATCAATTTTAATGCCCTTTTCTATGGCTATACTTTCAAGCATTCTTTCGGTATCTTCAGAAAGTGTACCAGTAAATTCTTTCTTTTTTTTCAATTCATTTGCTTTTTTATTATTGTTATATTTTTCAAGTTTTAAATTGTTATTAATATTTTCAGCTTCATAAAGTCTTTGTTTTTCACTCATTTCATCCGGTTCAAAATAAACATTAGCAACATTTTCGCTTGGAATATTGTATTTTTTGATCAACTCAAAAGCCTCGTCTACCTCAGCAAGTTCCTCTCTTGAATGAGCATCAGATGACACAACAAACATACAATCACTAGCAATTAAATCATTAATTTGGTCTTCTGTCCAAGTTAAATGTCTGTTATTGATTTCAACAAGAACACCTTTTTCTCTGCAAGCACAGCCAATTTCATAAAAATCAACATCTAGTATTGAGCCAAGGTGTGAAATTATTGTAACAGGATATTTGTTTATTGCATTGATATATGCATTAGTAGCCTTTGTTTTTGCATCTTCACTTTTTTGTTCTCCAAAATAACCAGCAAAATCAGTCTTAATCATTTTGTGATAGCCCACTATTAAAATATCAATAACTGAAAGTGTTTCAGTATCAATATCAAGTGTTCCATCTTCTTTTATAATATCAGCCTCTATACCAAGTAAAATCTTAGTTTTTGAGTACATATTAATTTCATCTATCAATTTTCTTGCTTTTAGAAGTTTGCCTTTATTGGTACCAAAAAGATGGCTATAACCATGATCAGTTATGCCTAGTTCTTTTAAATCATAGCCATTTGCCATATTTGCCATTTCTTCAATGGTATTTTTACCATGCAAAAATCTACTATTTTTTGTATGCGTATGAAAGTCTGCAAGTAATTTCATCTTTATCACCCACTTTTTCAACTTCTGGAATAAGTACAACACCAAATTGTTTTTCTACAGTCATTTGAGTAATTGTAATAAGTCTTAAAAAGTCAGTAATACTGCCACCCTTTTCATTTATAAAAAAATTTGAGTGTTTGCTAGATACAACAAGCCCACCAACTCTTAAGCCCTTAAGTCCACATCTTTCTATATAAAATCCAGCCGACTTACTACCTACTTTATTAAAGGTTGAACCAAGAGAAAGACCACTTGGTTGAGATAATCCCCTAAAGTAAGAGTACTTATTCATTAGGCTAATTATATCATATTCATTTTTAAATTCAAACAAAAAATAAGCACTAAGTATAATAAATCCGTTCAGGTTTGAGTAGTGATGACTAAATTTTATATCGCATTTTGGCAAATAAAATACTTTGCCATTATAAAAAACTTTAATCTTAATTAGATGGTCTGAAATAGAATACCCATATGCACCCGCATTATTAATAATTGCACCACCAACTGTTGCTGGTATACCACATAAACCCTCTGTACCTGAAAGATTATTTTTACGCAAACTATCACAAAATTTAGAAATTAGCATTCCAGTTGAAGCCGTAACTTCTCTGCCATTAACAATTATTTCATCAGACATCTTATTTGTAATTATCACAGGATAATCTATGTTTTTTACAAATAAAACATTGCTAAGGTTTCCAACAACTTTAAAATAAATTTTAGTAGAATACAAAAAACATACAATCCTTTCAAGTTGTTTTTCGTTTTGCGGAAAAATTGCAAGTTTTAAACTTCCACCAAGCTTAATTGTTGAAAGTGCACTCGAATCAAAATTTTGAATATATTGAAATTTGTTTTTATTTAAAAATTTAATAATTTTTTCCAATCAAATTCTCCCACTGACAAACTTTGTCAGACAGGGGTTATTAAATAAATTATTATTATTCAAAAATATTTTTAAGCGTGTAATCCTCGATATTATGGGAAGTTATGTTACGCATAACACCCAAATTATAGATATCTTCTTGAAGTTTAGAAACTGCAAACATACCGATAGAACTAATTTGTTTTTGCTGACTATCTGATGTTAAAAACTTTGCAAATTTTTCAGCATATTCCTTTCTTAAATTATTATCAGAATTTGCCAAAAACATAAATTGCACTAAGTCAGTAAATGCAAAAATAGGTTCATAAATAACATCACTAACCTTTCCGTTGCTTACCCTATTTTCCATTCTTGCAATATCTCTTTGAGTGCCAAGCAAAATTGTACTTTTATCGGCAATAAAGTTGTTATAAGCAAAATATTGTGATTGGTCTGATGCTTCAATATCTATAACTTCATTATTGAATAATTCTAACCCCTTATTAGTATATGTTGAAAATGCTAATTTGGGCATTAGATATTTAGATGAACCAAAACCAATTGAAGCAATATGTTTAGTTTTATTTTTACTTGTAATGTCATAAGCAGAATAAAATGCTAATTCAGAAAGTTTTACTTTACCTTGCGTTAAACTTTCTGCAACATTTTCCAGATTCAAACTTTTGTACGCACCATTTTTTTCAGCAGATTCAATCTTTGCTTTTGTAGAAATTAAACAATAGTTTCCCCTACACCAAGCAACAGCCATTTGATTACCATTAACCTTTCCTGCATCCAAAAAATTTTGGGCAATTTCAAAATTAGAATCACTAAAACTTTCTATGTAATTTTTAATCACATTTACCGATCCATATGAACAAGAAAATAAATCTGGTTTTTCACCTTTTGCAAGCAAGTTTGCACACTCATATTCAGACAGATCACGCACCATTATATATAGCCCTTTATTTTTGTTTTGAAAGGACTTTGCAATTTGGCTAAGAAAACTACTTTTTGAGTTTGTGCCACTCTCAAAACTATCTACATTCCAAATTTCAATTATACCTTGATATTTGCTTTTAGAGCCAAGAAATGTTCCATAAATCATTTCTAGGTTATTATCCGTTTTAAGTTTTGCTGATGGTAAGATTATAAGCAATGCCAATGAAAAAGCAACAAGCAAAACTTTTCTTGTTGCACTTAAAAATAAACTAAAATTAAACTTTTTCATATATTAAATTTATGCAAGTTTATTATATAAAATGAAAAATATAGTTATTAAATTTCGTCGTGATAAAAATTGAAAATTGTTTCCGCCAAAGTTTCACCTATTCCTTCAACCTTAGCTAGATCTGCCTTGCTGGCTTTAGAAACCGCCTCTACCGACCTAAAATGCTTGATAAGTGCAGTTATTTTAGCATCTCCTAACCCATTAATTTCTGACAATGAACTCTTTAATGATTTGCCCCTTAAATTTCTGTGGAAAGTTATTGCAAATCTGTGTGATTCATCACGCACCCTTTGAAGCAACCTTAAAACATAATCAGATTTTTTTAGTCTAATTGGCACATTACTACTCTCTAAACAAATTTCTTCATCTCGTTTTGCAAGTGAAATTATTTTAATATCAAGCCCTAACCTGTGTATAACTGCCGCTGCTGAATGAAGTTGACCATATCCGCCATCAATAAGTATCAAGTCTGGGCGTTTATCAAATTTTTCCTTATGTTCAAGCATATCATTAAGCCTTCTTGAAAGTGTTTCTTCCATTGAAGCAAAGTCATTTGCACCTTCAACCGTCTTAATTTTAAATTTTCGATATTCTTTGTAAGCAGGCTCACCATTTTCAAAAACAACCATACTAGCAACGCTAAATTCGCCGCTAATGTTTGAAATATCAAATCCTTCAATTCTGGTAAGTTTTTTGAGTCCAAGCATATTTTTAAGTCTTTCAAGAGCCTCAATAGTCATACTATACTTCTTTTCAATTCGCTCTTTAGAATGAAGCAAATACTCTGAAGCATTTTTATTACAACTTTCAAGCAATTCCTTTTTTATACTAATTTTAGGCACAGTAATTTTAACTACTTTACCAAAATTTGAAAGTAAAAAGCCTTGCAAAATTTCTTTCTGTTCATCTGAAATTTCACTTAAAACTATTTCTTTTGGTAGCATTGATTTATTATTATAATGGCTAGATATAAATTGCAAAAGCAAATCTTGTTTTTCACTCGCAACCTCAGTTATGCCATAATTAAACTGCCCAACATTTTTACCTTGCCTAATCATCATAACATTGATAGCAAAAATATCATCTTGTTCTGCAATAACAAAAACATCTAAATCTGTATCTTTGCCAAGGTCAGTAATAAGCTCCTTATCAATGTTTTCTACAGATTTAATTTGATTTCTATACTTTAAGGCGTCTTCAAAATTCATACTATCAGCAGCTTGGTTCATTTTTAATTTGAGTTGCTTTTTTATATCTGCAGTTTTGCCATTCAAAAAGTCTATAACTTTCAAAATAACTTCATCATATTTTTTAGCGTTTTCTTCGCTTATGCAAGGTGCTATGCAATTTTCTATTTCACCGTGTACACAAGGCCTGCTAAGCTTGTCAATTTTATCAAAATTTTTGTTACACCATCTAACTGAGTATGCCGATTTTATTAAACTTAAAAGCTCAGAAATTCTAGTTCCAGTCACATAAGGTCCAAACAAAAGCACTTTTGGTTCACTAACTGGACGTCTTGCAATCTGAATTCTTGGGAAACGCTCTTTTAAATCAATTTTAATATAAGGAAAAGACTTATCATCTTTAAGTAAAATATTATACTTTGGCTTGTATTTTTTGATTAAATTGCATTCAAGTGAAAAGGCATCTAATTCCGAATTAGTCAAAATATATTCAAAGCTATCAATGTTAGAAACGAGAGCATAAGTTTTTTGAGTTTTTGGCGTATTATCAAAATAACTTTTAACTCTGCGACGCAAAACCTTTGCCTTACCAACATAAATAACTTCGCCATCTGTGTTTTTCATAATATAAACACCTGGCGTTTCAGGCAATTCTGTTTTAACTTTGTTTAATAATTCTTCCCTAGTCATAACCTAATTATAGCACAGCAATCAAAAAATAAAAATGAAATGATTAAAATTCATTTCATTTTTTATAATTAATTATTAAAATCCTAAACTAATTTCTTCATTTAAAATTAAATCTGAATATTTTTCGCCCAAAATTTCATTAAGTATTTTTTGTATGTTTTCATAAGTATCTTTATCGTTTATTTTAGGATTATTTAAACATTTATTAAGTATTCTTAAAACCCTTCTCAATGCCAAATAACAACATTCATATGTTTCTTTAATAATTTGTTCGCAATATTTATTAATACTATTATTATTATAATTATAGTCAAATATATAATTTAAATAAAATAAGGTGTTATGACATACATAACACCTTATTTTTAATAAAATTTAATCGTCTAAAGTAGCTAGTTTAGCTTGTTGGTCGGCTATGGTTAACGCCTCAACCATTTCACCAATATCACCATTCATAAAGTTTTCAAGTGAATAGATTGTCATATTAATTCTGTGGTCGGTTACCCTGCTTTGTGGATAGTTATAAGTTCTAATCTTTTCACATCTTTCACCGCCACCAACTTGTGATTTACGCTTCTGGGCATACTCAGAATTCTCTTGTTCTTGGTAGTAATCATAAAGTTTAGATTTAAGCCAGTTCATAGCCTTTTCTTTGTTTTTGCCTTGGCTACGCTCATCTTGACACTGAACAATAATGCCAGTTGGAATATGAGTTATTCTTATAGCTGATTCAGTTTTATTTACGTGCTGACCACCTGCACCACCAGACCTGTAATAGTCAATTTGCAAATCTTTTTCATTTATTTCAATTTGAACATTCTTTGCTTCTGGAAGCACTGCAACTGTTGCAGTTGAAGTATGAATTCTGCCGCTACTTTCAGTTACTGGAATACGCTGAACACGGTGAACACCACTTTCAAACTTAAATTTAGCAAATGCACCCTTTCCTGTTACCATAAAGTTAACTTCTTTAAAAGCTCCGTTTTCGCTAACATTTTCATCAAGCACTTCAAGCTTAAAACGATTTTTGTCTGCAAACATTGAATACATCCTAAAAAGGTCACCCGCAAAAAGACCAGCTTCATCGCCACCAACACCAGCTCTGATTTCAACAATAACGTTGCCTTCATCATTTTCATCTTTAGGAAGAAGCAATATTTTAAGTTCTTCTTCAATCTTTTTAAGTTTGTCTTTGCCTGTATAAATTTCATCATTAAGCATAGCAATCATATCAGCATCAGTTTCAGACTTTATCATTTCCTCTGCATCTTTCATATCAGACTCAATTTTTTCATACTCGCTATACTTTTCAACGATTGGGGCAAGGTCAGACTGCTCTTTAGACTTTTTTTGCCAGCTTTGCATATCAGCAAGTGCAGCTGGATCAATAAGTTCTTTTGTCAGTTCTTCATACTTTTCCTTAATCTTTTTAAGCTTTTCAATCATAATAACTCCTACTAACTATTTTTTATCAGCAATTACCACTCTGTCATTGCCGTCATAATCTTTAATTACTTTTATATTCTTAAAATCTTTTTCAAGTAGCTTTGATACGCTATCTGCTTGATTATAACCAATCTCAAATAATATCGAACCACTGCCATTTAAAAACTTAGGTGCTTGACTTATAATTTTTTCATAAAATTCAAGTCCGCTCTTTCCTCCGTCAAGTGCAAGGTGTGGCTCATTATTTTTAACTTCTACATCTAATGTCTCAATAACATCACTTTCAATATAAGGTGGATTGCTTACAATAATATCAAACTTTTTGCCATCTAGTTTATCAAATAAATCACTTAAAACAAAATTAACATTAACGCCAAGCTTTTTAGCATTGATTTTTGCAACTTCCAATGCCTTTTCGCTTATATCAACAACCGTGACATTTGAATCAGTTTCAAGTGCAGTAGTTATCGCTATCGCTCCGCTACCTGTTCCAATATCAAGCACGCTTTGTTTGTTACTTTTCTCATTTATTTTTTTAACAAGTTCGTCAATTAGCACTTCAGTATCTTGCCTTGGGATTAAAACATTTTCATTAACATCAAGCTCTCTGCCATAAAACCAAGCTTTGCCAAGTATATATGCAAGTGGTATATGTTTTGCTCTTGATTTTGCTATTTCATAAATCTTTTTGACATTATTATCTGCAATATCTCTTAACAATGGCAATTGTCCACGAGAAACGCCAAGCACCTCAACCATAATCCAATCAATATCGGCGGTTTCCGTTATGCCTGCACACTCAAAAAGTTTTTCCAAATCTTTGTGTAATGAAAAATAGTCCATAATCATCTAATAAAAAATGTGCATATAGAGAAAACCTCTAACCTATGCACATAAAAAAGTGCAGACCAAAAGCCTGCACAAAATTAGTATTGCTACTTATTTGTGATACCATATCTCTTGTTAAATCTTTCAACACGTCCGCCAGCAT
>CAZYYI010000049.1:0-7941 GCA_964651835.1 uncultured Lachnospiraceae bacterium | reverse complement strand
AAAAGTCTTATACAGAGTTTGATATGAACTTTATTAACTGCGTACTTAAATCAACCAGAGTTGAAGAAACTGAAACAGCAACTGAAACAAAGGCTGAAGAAACTGAAAAAACCGCTGAAGTTCAAGAAAATTCAAGTGATGTGTCTGACATAACACCTGAAAATGCAACTGAAGAACCTGCTAAAAAGACTCGTGCAAAGTCAGCAGTTAAAAAATCAGCAAAGAAATAAGTTGATAATTAGTAAAATCAAAAAGCGACATTGTTCGCTTTTTTATTTTTGTAAAATTGTAATACTGCGAATTTGGCTTTAATAGACTTTACTAGAGGTAAAGATATGTTTGCTAAATTAAAATCTGAAAAATTATCTAATAATAAAGGTTTATTTTTTGATTACATTAAAGGGCTAGTTATTGCAATAATCATTAGTCTTGGGCTTGTTGTACTTTTTGCATTTATATTAAAATGGGCATCACTTCCAGATAATATCATTCCAGTTATCACGCTTGTTATCAAAGATATTAGTGTAGTAATTGGTAGTTTGTTTGCTGTAAAAGGTGAAAGCAAAGGACTTGTTAAAGGTGCAGGTTTTGGCATAATTTATGTAATATTTGCATTCTTGCTATTTTCAATGCTTGCTGGTTCATTTTCTATGGGACTTTCTAGTTTGCTTGATATAATTTCTGCGTCTGTACTTGGTTCAATTGTAGGAATTGTTAAAGTCAATAGAAAGCAAGCATAAACGGGTAAAATATTAAAAAGTAAAAATTTCCTCGCTTTTTGCGAGGAGATTTTTTATTTTGACAAAAAATTAGTTATAAAAAGTGCAAATTTATGGAAAAATTTTTTATAATAGTTTGACCGAATTGCTAGTTTTGAGTTATAATAAACCCGAATAAAATTAAAGGAAATTAAAATGAAACGATTAAAAAAGAGTACGGCTATAGTTTTGACAGTTTTATTGAGCTTTATTATGCTTGCCGGAGTTATACTTAGTTTTGTTCCAATGACTTTTGGTGCGGAAACCTTTGTGTCATTTTCAAGGTCAATAAGTATATCTCAAGACATATCTGGTGGTATGTATGGTGAATATACAATTAAAACTGAAAACCCAACCAAAGCAGATATTGTTAGCTCTATGAAAAAAATTAAAGAAGTTTTTGAAGATAGTGGCTTTAAAAATGTTAATGTTTATGCGGTTGGAAACTCTAAAATTAGAGTTGATGTAAGTTACCCAAGAGGTGGAAATAAATATGCTGAAACCTATGCAGCACTTTCTAATGTTAATAGTGGTGCGTTTTCACTTCGCTCAAATTCACCAACAAGCACTTCTGAAAATGCTAATGATGCAGTTATTTTGGAAGGCAAATCACATGTAAAAGAAGTAAATGTTTATACAAATAACGGAACAAAATATGTTTCTGTTGTATTTAATGAAGAGGGACAAAAAAAGTATGAGGAACTTTGCAAGAAAGTTCTTGCTTCATCATCTTCACAACTCTATATGGTTATAGGTGAATCTTCATCGCCAATTTCAGTTCCTGCTGGCAATTCTGATTACACAAACTTTACACTTCGACAAGATGATTATTCAGGGCTTGTTGCACTCCAAAAACAAATTAAGCTTGGTTGCACAGAGGTTGAACTTGATACCAGTTTTGAAACTATCAATACAATGTCTGCAAGTTTAACAGCAGGTGAATCAGCATCTTCTGATATAAATGATTCATTTTTTACAAGCACTGCCTATGTTGTAGCAGTATCATCAATATTTGTTGTAATGGTTATGGGTATTGCACTTTTTGCTGTTAAGTTTGGATACTTTAGTTTGGTTATTCTATTTACACTTTTAACTAATATTTTCTTGTTTTTAGCTACTTTGTGCTTGATACCATCTGTTGAACTTGGGCTTTCAGGTATGGCAGGTATTATTATTGGTATGGCTGCTATTTACTTATATGCATTCAAATTTGCAAGTCGCGTAAAGTATGAATACAACCAAGGCAAATCACTTGCAGCATCACTTGAAACTGCTTACAAAAAATTGCTTCCAAGCACTCTTATTGAAAATATTACATTGTTTATTTCTGCACTTATCTTGTTTGCATTCTCATTCGGTGAGATGACAAGCTTTTCAATAATATTCGCTATTTGTTCATTCTTAAGTTTGATTACAAATTTGTTGCTTATACCTCTAATTATCAAAATTTTAATTTCATTTGATGTTGGGGCTAAGTTATTTATGCTTAAAAAACATGACAATCTTGCTCTTAGTGATATTGCAAATGTTGAAAGCGATAATATTAGTGATTTAACAATAATTGAGCAAACAGAAAAGGAGGATGTTTAGTATGACAAAACTTAAAAAATATCCACTTTTAATCTCGATGATTGTTTCATCAGTTTTAATTGTTGTTTCATTAATTATTCTTGGATTTTTTGGTATTAAATTAAATTCAACCTTGATTGGTGGCAGCCGTTTTGAAGTGTCATTTTCAAGCGAAACTGATACTGTTTATTATGCAAATGAACTTAAAAAGATAGTTTCAAGTCATGGTCAATCTGTTGACTCAGTATTTGTAGAAGATAAGTTTACTTCGACATCAGAAGAAACTAAATTTACCACTATTAGTATTGTAGTGAATATTAGCGGTACAGATATTCCAGAAGAAACTAAAGAATCAATTATTAATGATATTGTAAAAAAACTTGAAATTAATAGAACTCAAATTTCTGATATTGAAGAAGTTACTAGTTCAATAGAAGCCAAAAGTGTATTGTTTTTGGGTATTGCTATCGGTATAATAGCAATCTTACTGTTTGTGTTTGGCTGGATAAGATACAATGTGCTAACAGGTTTCACATTTATTATTGCTGTTCTTCATAATATAATTTTATATCTTGCAGTGCTTATATTAACAAGGGTTGAACTTGGGCTTATGTCACTATCAGTTGCACTTGTTCTTACAGTCATAATGTGTATGGCAATCATATCAATATTTGAAAGATACCGTGAAGAAGTTAAGTTGCATTTGGCTGAAAAAATGACTGTTCAAGAACGTATGATGCAGTCTGAAATGCAGGTTTTAAAACCATACTTGTTTGTTGTTGTGGCTGTTGTTTTAATAATTTTCTTAAACTTATTTATTCCAGCTAGCACAGTTAGGTTTACTTCACTCAATATTTTCTTTGCACTTCTTGTTACTATTTACACAACAGTACTTGTTGCTCCTGCAGTATGTGCAAACTTTTTAGAGATTAAAGAATTTAGGCTTAAGTCAATTTTATCAAGAAACAATAATGTAAGCAGTGATGTTAAGAAAAAATCTAACAAAAATAAAAAATCTAAAAACAAAAGTGAAAGAAAACCACTTAGTGAATTTTAAAAAATATAAAGCCACCATTTTTGGTGGCTTTGCTATTTATTTGCATTTTTTTATAACTTGTGGTAATATTTTATAAATTAGGAATTTTATGAAACTTACAGATGAAAGAATAATTGAATTTTTAAATAATAGCCATAGTGAAAAGCCTTTCGATTTAGATAGGTTTATTTCTCCATCTGAAAATGATTTTAGAGATATAGCTAATTTAAAAAATTTACAAGCCGCTGCTGAAAAAATTAATCTTGCTGTAAGTGATAATAAAAAAATATTGATTTATGGTGACTATGACTCAGATGGCATTTGTTCATCAACAATCCTTTATTTGTTTTTGAAATCTAAGGGAGCTGATGTCAATGTATTTATACCTAATCGTTTTGAAAACGGTTATGGTATTTCAGTTGATGCTATTGATGAAATTGTAAGTAGTTTTATGCCAGACTTAATCATAACAGTTGACCTTGGTATTACTGCTGTTGAAGAGTTTGAAATTTTAAAACAAGAGGGCATTGAGGTCGTAATAACTGACCACCATTTGCCACTTGCTGAAATCCCTGATTGCTTGGTTGTTGACCCTAAAATATGTGTAGATGAATATGGCTTTGATGGTCTCTGCGGTGCAGGTGTTGCCCTTAAGCTTGTTGAAGCAATGTCTAGCAAGGTTGAAGCTGCCAAATATTTAGATTTATGTGCAATTGCAACCGTTGGTGATATTGTGCCACTTGTTGATGAAAATAGAGCAATAGCAAAACTTGGTATTGATAAAATTAACTCTGGTGATTGCCTTAAAAGTATAAAATATATGCTTGAAAAACTTGAAATTGTTAAGCTTAATTCATATGATATAAGCTTTAAAATTGTTCCAAGATTAAATGCTTGTGGCAGAATGGACGAAGCATTTAAAGTTGTAGATTTTTTAATTGAAGAGGACGAAAACTTACTTAAAGAAAAATATTTAGAGATTGAAGGTGATAATACCCTCAGGCTTGCAGCTATTGATAAAGGTAATAAAATTATAGATAAAACTTTAAATAATTTGGATAGCTCGCAACCTTCAATTTTGGTTGTAGGTGATTTCCACGAGGGCGTTGTAGGCATATTGGCATCAAGAGTTTGTCACGAATATTTAAAACCTACTATAATTTTTACAAAGACAGAAAATGGCACATTAAAGGGTAGTGGCAGAAGCATAGAAAGTGTTGATTTACACAAAATAATTTCAGAAATGCCTGACATTTTGGAAAATTTTGGCGGTCATAAAATGGCTGTTGGTGTGGAAATTTTGCCTGAAAATTTTGAGCTTTTTAAAGATACATTAAATAGTAAATTGAGTGAAATTTTAACAAAAAACAATGAAATAATTAGCAAAAAAACTTATGATATTTTGCTTACTGAAGATGATTTTTCAAATGGATTTTTTGACCAAATTGATATGCTTGAACCTTTTGGCTGTGAAAATGAAAAGCCTATTTTTGCTTTAAAACAAAATGAACTAAGGCTTACACAAATTAGTGAAAAAACCTATAAACATTATAGGTGTTACACTGCAAAAAATAATATTATTACTGCATTTAATGCATCAAATTTATTAGATATTTTACGCTCAAAATCAGAAAAATTATTGCTTATAGATTATGGTAAAAATACTTACCATGGAACGATTAATAGAAACTTTATTTTAAGCAATGTAATAGTAAAAAATCCAAGTTTAGATGAAAGTGCTGAAGCTGATTTGCTATCATCAATTTACAACTTATATTATTCGATTTTTGACTTTAATAATAAGGAAAATTATTTGCTTGTTGATAATACCGTAGAGGTTATAAAAAAACTATTTTCAGAGAGTAATTTTGGCACTTTGGTTGTTGTTAGCACTGAGCAAGATTTAAAGAAAATAGAGCAATTAAATTTAAGCGATTACTACTCGGCAATTACGCATAAAAATGGGCAAAATACTATACTTATTTCACCAAAACAAATATATAAAACATCGACAGTTTCAGGATATAAAAATATCATATTTTTGCATAAAAATTTTGATAATGAACACCTCTATTTTTCAAATAAATTCAAGGTTTACGAGCCAAAACAAACTGAAAAAATAAATGGTGGTTTAATGGCTGAAAGGCAGGTTTTTGCTAGCGTGTATAAACATATTTTAAGTTCACTTCAAATTAAAGCTGTTGATGAAATTAATTTGGCAGAAAAACTTGCAATTAACTTTAATTTTTCAGCATCTCAAATATTGTTTTGTATGCTTGTATTTATGGAATTAAACTTTATTGAGTTTGATGAAATTTTAGGTGAAATAAAAGTCTGCAAATCTAAAAAAATGGAACTTGAAAGTTCTAAATTATTTAATGAGGTAAAGGCTAGTGGAACAAAATAATAACTTAGATTTTAATAAATTTGAAAATGATTTTTTAAATCTTGTGAAAAGCAATTATCCAAAGACATCTGATAAAATTATTGAGGCATATTATTTTGCAAAAGATGCACATAATGGGGTTAAAAGAGTCAGCGGTGAACCATATATTGTTCACCCTATGTGTGTTGCAACAATTTTGATTGAAAATAATATGGATTACGCCACAATAATTGCAGGGCTTCTTCACGATGTTGTTGAAGATACTACAATTTCACTCGATGTAATTTCTAAAAGATTTGGTGAAACCGTTGCAAAACTTGTTGATGGCGTTACAAAGATAAATAAACTTACCTTAAAAAAAGAAAACTTGACTGAAGCCGATAGCATGAAACGACTTTTAATTGCTATGGGCAGTGATGTCAGAGTTATCTTTATTAAGCTTGCAGATAGACTGCATAATATGCGTACTCTTGGAAGTTTAAAGAGAGAAAAACAAATTAGAAAGGCAGAAGAGACTAATGAACTTTTTATACCTATTGCTGAGCGCATTGGTATAAGAAGCATTAGAAGTGAACTTCAAGACCTTGTAATAAAATATTTAAAGCCAGACGAGTATGAAAAGATAAGAAATGAATATTTGCTTGTATATGAAAAACAAAAAGATAAATTTAATGACATCAATAAAAAAATCCTTAAAATTTTAAGGGACGCAAATATTGATGCATCTGTTTCAGGTTGGGCAGAGCATATACATTCAATTTATAAAAAGTTGTCAAAAGAGGGTATTTCTAAAATAAGAGGTATTTATTACTTTAAAGTTTTGGTTGATACTGAAGATGAATGTTATAGAGCTCTTGGCTTGCTTCATAAACATTTTAATTTATTACCAAATCAGATCAGTGACTTTATTGCTCAGCCAAAATCAAATGGTTATCAGTCACTTCATTCAATTATGTCAACTAAAGAAGATGGCATAAATTTTCAAGTTATGATTAGAACCAAAGATATGGATGAGGTTTGTGAATATGGTATTTCTTCACTTTGGAACGATAAAGATTCTGATGTAATGTTTAGTGAAAGTATTGAAAAATACAATTATTTAAAAGATATTGTGCTTAGTGAAAGTGACACAATGGCAAATACTAAAAACTTTATTGATGCAATAAAGTCTGATTTGCAAGCAACTTCTACTTGGGTATTTACACCAAAATTTAAGCCTATTTGTTTAAATTCAGTTAGTCCTAATGCTATAGATTTTGCTTATGCTGTGCATTCAAATATTGGTCACAATGCAATTGGTTGTATAGTTAATGGCAAAAAAGCTTCACTTGCTGCAACTCTGTCATCTGGTGATGTTGTTGAAATTATCACTACTGATTATGACAAAGCACCAAGCAGAGATTGGTTATCTATTGCTAGCACTGTGGCTGCCAGAAAAAAGATTAGAGAATATTTTGCAAAAAATACCACTAGCAAAAATGTAGAAAGTGGCAAAAACTTGCTTGAATCTGAAATGAAAAAATTTGGTCATTCTTTGGGTGATGTGTTAAATTGCTTTAGTGATATTCAAAAAGAATTCAATTTTGTAAATTTTGATGATATGTTTGCAAGCGTTGGTTATGGCAGTGTTACTGTTAATCAAATTGCAAAATTTGTTATAACTAAAGATGAGCAGATGAAGTGTGAAAAGCTTAGTCCAGTTAGAGTTGAAGGGGCTGCAAGATTTTCAAATATGTCATTTCCAAGGTGTTGTTCAGCTGTTCCTGGAGATAAAATTGTTGGTGTGCTTTCAAAAAATGGTGTTGCCATTCATACTACAGACTGTCACAATTTGAAATCAGTTCCTTCAGGACAAATCTTTAAAGCTGAATGGAAGGAAAATTTAAATCAAAAGTTCAATGCCAATTTAAAGATTGTAGCTGAAGATCAAGTTGGTTTGGCAGCGATGCTTTTTGGTGAAATTGCTAAAATGAACTACAACATAACAAAAACTGTTATAAGAAGCTCTGGTGAAAGAGAATGCGAGATTGAAATTTGTGTTGCAGTTAAAAATTTGGCAGAACTTGAACACTTTATAAAAGTAATAGAAAGTATAAAACCAGTTAAACAAGTGCTTAGAGATTTTGATTAACTTAATAAAGTTTTGACAAAATGCAGTAAAATACTTTACAAATGAAAAATAAAGTAGTATA
>CAZYYI010000048.1:0-8068 GCA_964651835.1 uncultured Lachnospiraceae bacterium | reverse complement strand
GAGCACTTGACTTTTAATCAAGGGGTCCCGGGTTCGAATCCCGGATGAGCCACCAAATCAAAAAAGAGGTCTTACCTCTTTTTTTTCATCCAAGCTCATCCGCGATTTATCGAAATATGTGACGCTGGCTATACCAGCCCTCATAGTAAGAATTTACGCCAGCTATTCCGTCGCTCCGCTCCTTACGAATCCCTCTGAGCCACCAAAAATGAGGTAGAGCTTCGTGCTTAAGTGTCCTCATTTTTTTTGCTTATTATGTATATTATTTAAAATTAAGTTAACACTTAAAATATGACAATGTTTAAAGCTTTTAAATTATTTTTTTCACGAGCATTTGACTTTAAAGGTCGCTCATCCAGAAGTGAATTTTGGCTTGGCATTTTACCAAATGCCATAATTATGCTGGCACTTATAGGTTTACTTTTTTACAGTTTATTTGGCTTTAATGAAATAATTAATAATTTTAGTATTGCTATGATTGTTCTTTTTTCCCTATTTTGTATCATAGAGCTTTTGCCATCGATTTCATTAATATTTAGACGAATGCATGATATAGGAAAAAGCGGATGGTATATAAATGTTTTACTAATACCAATAATAGGATTCATCTGGTACATTTATTTAGTTACCCGAGAAAGCAATTACTATAAAAATTAAACACTTATAAACTAAAAATATTAATATATCTTTCTACAATTATATCCATAAAAAATGCTTAAGTGCTTTTTGCTTTAGCATTTTTCTTTGCTAAAAAAAAATTGTTGTGTTACAATTAAATAATGAAGAACAAACAAAAACCAAATCGCAGACCATTTTTTAGATTTATTAAAAAAGTGGCAAAAGTTTTTAAGCGTAAACCAAATTTTGAGTATTTGGGTGAAAAGCCTGAAGGCACTTGCATATACCTTAGCAATCATTGTGCGGCAAGTGGTCCAGTGACTTATGAGCTATACCTCCCTACTAATTTTCGTATGTGGGGCACTTATGAAATGTGTGGTAACTTTAAAATGCGCTGGAAATACTTAAACTATGTTTACTTTCATCAAAAGAAAAAGAAAAGTAAATTTGCATCATTTTTATTATCTACAATATTAACACCTATTATGGCTCTATTTTACAAGGGTATGAGGATTATGCCAACCTACCCTGATTCAAGACTAGTCAAAACAATAAAATCAAGCATTGACGAAATTGAAAATGATGTAAGCATTTTGATTTATCCAGAAAACTCAAGTGATGGTTACCACGATGTGTTGACCGAATATTTTGGTGGCTTTTGGCTACTCGCTAAAAAATACAATGAAACAACTAGCAAGGATATTCAAATTGTTAATATGTACTATCACAAAAAATCTAACACTGTTGTTGTGGCTGAGCCAAGAAGTTATTTAAAACTTGCAGAGCAGTTTTCTGATACAAAAGATATTGCTGAATTCTTTTTGAAAGATGCAAATAAGATGTTTGTTGAACATATAAAAAAATAAATTACAATAAGGACAAAGTATGGAAATTAAATGGTACGGCACTGCATCCATAGAAATTAAAAGCCAGTCTGGCAAAATTTTATTTGACCCATTTGTGCCATTAAAGGGTTCGAAAGTTGATGTTAAAATTGAAGACTTTGATGGTTATGATACTATTTTTGTAACACACGGACACCTTGACCACATAGTCAACATACCTGAAATTGTTAAACGCAACCCTAATGTAAAAATTTATTGCACAAAAACGCCTTATAAAACTTTAAACAAAAAAGGCGTACCAGAAGCAAATTTGGTGAAGATTTCTGCTGGTGAAGAAATTGAAATCTACGATTTTAAGATTAAAACCTATCAAAGCAAACACGCAGTACTGCCTAAATTAACATTAAAATTGGTTCACTCGTTTTTGCACTCACCTTGCAGTGACAACTTGCCATTTTTATTAAAAGAAAATAAAAATTGTAGAGAGAATGGCGAAATTTTGTTTTATCAGATTGAAGCTGAAGGCAAACAAATTTCACTTATGGGTAGTTTGAATATTTGTGATAAACTTGATTATCCAACAGAAAGCGACCTTTTGATTTTGCCATATAATGGTTGGAAGGATAACTTGCCACCAGCAATAAAAGTCATTGAAAAGTTAAAACCAAAAAAGATTTTTCTTGACCACTATGACAATACCTTTCCTCCACTAACCTGCGACTTTGACATTTCACCAGTACTTGAAAAATACAAAAATGCTAAACCACTAAAGCTTAAGAAAAGTGAAATAATTTAATAAATTAAAATCATTTTATTAATTTAAAATGATTTTTTTATTAAATTTTTATAAAATTATTGCAATTTAGAATTTTTGGTGCTATTATAGCATAAATTCAAAACAAGCCACTATGCTTTGAATTTATAATTTTCATATAAAGGAGATACAAATATGACAAACGAAAATATTTATAAATTAAGTACATATTTAACTAAAATGTATCTTCTTTCTCCTTTGTTTTTCCCTTCGGGGAAATAACTTAATATTGTAATGCAAAAAAACAAAATTTAAAAATTAAGGAGAATAAATATGGATAAAAATATAATTATGAATATGGTTCACGAAAAGGTCAAAGAAAATAAAATAAATTATTATAATGCTGCAAACCTTGTCATTGCAGAAGCTCAAGAAAAAAACAATGAAGTTTTAAATAAGCTTACACAAATACTTGGAGAAACTAATGCATTGGCACTTATTTGCCTACTTGATTCAAAAGTTGATCTAAGTAAACTAGAAACTCTAATAAATGAAAGATTGAATAATAATGATATAATAAGCGGAACAGAAGAGCTTTTAGATTATTATGAAGAACAAGATACATTAAGAGAAGAAAAAGCAAATTACTGGAGGAACAAAAATAAAATAGATCAAACAGAAACCAACAATTCTGAACAAGAAAAGCAATCTGAATAAATTTAGCAAAATTAAAAATAAAAAACAGCAAATCTGCTGTTTTTTATTTGGTGCGGGTGACAGGAGTTGAACCTGCACGCCTCACGGCACTAGATCCTAAGTCTAGCGTGTATGCCAATTTCACCACACCCGCATATTTATTTCAATACAAGTATTATACTCAAAAAGAATTTAAAATGCAATAAATTTTTTAAGTTTTTAACAAATTGCAAAAATTTTGCCTATTGACAATAAAGCCAATTTGATATATATTTTATCTATGGACCTAATAAAAAATTTAAAGGCTTTATTTGCCAACATAAAATTTGAAAATCAGTTTAAAAAATTAGTTGAACAAGGTATAATCAAACCATTTGATGAAAAATTTTATGAGCAATTTGAAAATATGTACTATCTAGGACTCCCCGTTTATTACTATTTGCAGCGTATGAATATGGGAAAATGCTATGATGCTTCTGCAGTACTAGGGTTTGCATTTGGAAAAGATTGTTATATCTGCCGTGGTGAGCTTAACAATATTGCAAAATGTCTTAAAGAACCTTTTGGACACGGTTGGGTCGAAAAAGATGGCTATGTTTATGACACAACTTGGCAAATAATATGTCCTACCCAAACTTATTATAAATTATTTGGTACTGGTTGTTACGATAAACAATCTCATACTAAGTTTTTTGAAGACTGTAAAAATTTATCAGATTGGACAATACACAATAAAGAATATTACGAAACCAACCCAAATTCTGCCTATCTTATGGTTTTGCCAGCTATGGAGGGTGAACTTAAAACACTAGAAAGTGGCATTTTAACTATCTCAACAAATCGTGAATTAATTGTAAGAAAAATAACGCAAAAAGATAGAGAATTTATTGAAAAATTGTTAAAAGATTTGCCTGATATAGAAAAACTTTACAAACAAATACAAATTTATCATTCAACCCCACCAAGAGCAAACAATGCTACTAGCAGTGATAAAACTGACGTTCAACCTCAATTTTAAATAAAAAAAATGCACTATTAAAGTGCATTTTTATTTTCCTTCTTGTATTATTTCAACATTTATGCCGTTTGGGTCTTTGATGAAAAAGTATGGATTGCCTAGCCTGCCCGGTTTAATTTCTATTTCACCATTGTACAAATTATTTTCTTCAACAAACTTTTTTGCTTCGTAAATATTTTCGCAACCAATACCAAAATGTTTGCTACCTATCACCTTTAAATCATCACTATGATTTATAGCATGTTCAGGAAGTTCTTTAAAATCTTTATAATAAAAAAATTCAATAATTCTTCCATCATTTTCAAGCAAAACAATTTCTACATTTTCATCATTATATTGTTTTTTGAGTTCAAATCCAAATTTGCTATAAAACTCTATTGACTTTTGCATATCTTTAACACTTATCGTTGTATGGTTCAATGTAAAATTCATTGTTTTAAATCTCCTCTAAACATTTTTATTTTACCATTATATATTTAATTTGTCACCTATTTGCGAGTGAATGATTATTGACAATGTTTACAAATTAATTTATAATCAAATTATTAAATATTTGCAAAATTTAAGGAAGAAAAATGAAAAAAGCACTTGTTATAGCTGGGTTTGCGGGAATTGGCAAAACTACCCTATCAAAAAAGTACAGCAATATTATTGACCTTGAAAGTAGCCCATATAAATATGACTACTCAAACTTTTCACCTGACGAATATGAAAAATTAAAGGGCAATAAAACCAGAGTAAAAAATCCTGACTTTCCTAACAACTACATTGAGGCAATTAAAGAAGCTCAAAAAAAATACGATGTTGTTTTTGTGTTTTTGGATGTTTACAAAATGCTTGACCTTTACGAACAGAACGGCATTGATTATGTCCTCTGCTTGCCAGATGAAGAATCTTTGCAAAAAAATTATTTAGAAAGGTTTAAAGCTCGTGGAAATTCTGACGAGTTTGCAGAAAGCACAATAAATTGGTGGTACACTTGCAATGAAAATTTAAAAAACAATACCCACAAAAAAATAGTGCTTAGCGGAGACAAAACCCTTGAAGATTATTTGATAGAACAAGGCTACATTTTACAGCCACAAAAAAATGCATAAACAGTTAAAAAACACCGAATATTCGGTGTTTTTATTTTATTTTAAAATAATCAAGTAACTCAGTAATTTGCATACGACCAAGCTCTATCAACTCTTTCAAAAAATCAGTATTTATATATTCACTTCTATATGAACGTTGAACCATATTACTAATAACATATCTCAAGGTATATAGTTTTATTTTATCATCAAAATCTTTAGGTTTATTATTTTCTCTAAAATAACCTTTTAAAAAACTTTCTACCCTATCTAGTGGTGCCATAGACATCCAACAAGCAATATCACATAAGGGATCAGATGCACAGCACTCATCTAAATCTAGAATACCAGTAATTTTATTTCCATCTGTCAACAAATTCCAATCAGCATAATCATTATGGACCAAAACCGCTTGTTCACATTTTAATAATTCACTATTTTTGAATAATTTTAAAATACCTTCCTTTTGAGATTTTAAAATATGATTATATTTAATCAAAACATCCAAATTTTTCTCTAATCCTGACAGCATAAAATCTGCAAGATTGTTATACAATCCAATTAATTTGCCCTGTTTTGCAAGTTCATTATCAAAAGAACCAAAACCATTTACTTTTATTTGATGAATTTTAGCAAGTGTTTTCCCAGCTTCAAACATCAATTTATCAACATCTTCTTGATGACTTTCAAACCAAATTTTTAACGCTGTACCTGGCAATTTTTCAATAACTTGAAATGCAATATCATTTTCATCTTTAAGGTCATGTATGACATAAGTTTTGTAAGCAGGCAAATTGTTTTTTCTTAAAATATTTGCAACCAAACTTTCAACATAAAAATATCCATTTTTAATTCCCTTTGGATGGCATCTTATAATAATATTATTACCATTTTGCAAAGTTGCAACTCTAACAGAATTTATAAAACCAAGGTTAGTTTGATCTTTATCTTTTACTTCTATTATAGATGTAACTTTGCCACTCATGTCAACATTAACCAAAGCTAATAATTTTGATGTTGTTATACCTCTATGTTTATCTTCCCAAATTTCTCTAGTTTCTGATTGGGAGATTTTTCGGTCGGTTTGCCAAAAAAAGCTTTCTGTTCTATCGGTTATTCTTATATTAATATCTTTTAAATTTATCATGTTAGACCTTTATGCTTCTGCCACCGTCGACCATTATGTTTGTGCCAGTTAGCCATTTTGCTTTTTCTGATGAAAGATAGTAAATTGCTTCGGCAACATCTAGTGGAGTTCCGAGACCAAGAGGATATTCTTTTTCTCTTGCACTTAAAAATTCATTATAGGTTTTTTCGTCCATAACACCATTACTAATATGGAAACCAGTGTTTACAACACCTGGAGAAACTGCGTTAACTCTGATATGATATTTTGCAAGTTCTTTTGCACAAACTTTGGTAACCATATCTACGCCTGCTTTTGCAACAGAATAAGCAATTGAGCTTCCGCCTAATTTTGCTGAGGTTGAAGAAATGTTGACAATACATGCATTTTTAGAATTTTTGAGTAGTGGAAGCATTACCTTTGATACATAAAAATAGCTTGAGAGGTTTTGCTTCATAACGATGTCCCAATCAGCAGAGGCAAGACTTTCAAGCCCACCTGGAATGATTGTGCCAGCGTTGTTAATAAGCACATCAATATGCTTAAATTTTTTGGTAATTTCTTTTGCCACAGTTTCGAGCTCAGTGACATTTGAAACATCAGCAGTTAAAAATGTTACTCGTTTAGCATTTTTTCCGAGTACCTTTTTTGCAGCCTCTTGTTTTGAGGCACTTCGAGATAAACTAATAATTTCTGCGTCTTTTTCTTCTCTTAAAAATACTTTAATAGCTTCAAGTCCAAAGCCTGAAGTTCCACCTGTAATAACAATAACTTTTTTCATAAATACTCCTTTTTACAATTATATTTTAACATTTTAATATCAATATGTCACCTTTTTTCATTATTGATTTATTATAAACAAAATAAAAAACCACCAAATTTGGTGGTTTTTTGCTAATCTTTTAAAAGTTTTTCAAGCTCTACACATCTTGCCTTTTCCATATCAGGAGTATCATTCAATGGATAAGAAATTTTCAATTTTTCATACTTATCTTTTGCAAGTGAATGATATGGCAAAAGTTCAATACGCTCAACATTTGAGACTATCTTTGCAAAGTCTTTTAATTTTTTAACATGTTCTTCATCATCATTGATACCGGGAACAATAACTTGCCTAAGCCAAAGTTTTTTGTTTAGCTTTTTGCAAGTTTCTAAAAATTTGTTAAAATCAGCAATATCTCTGCCAGTGATTTTTTTGTACTCATCTGCTTCTACCGCCTTGATGTCCAAAATAACAAGGTCAACAAGTTTCAAAATTTCTGTGTAATTATCAGCAACACCAGCGGTATCGATAGCAACATGAACGCCATTTGCTTTCAACAGCTTTACAGCCTCAAGCAAAAATTCACTTTGAATAAGTGGCTCACCACCGCTGAAAGTTACCCCACCGGTTTCGCCATAATATGAACTATACTTTTTGTATTGTTTTAAAATGTCTTCTGCAGACATATCACGGCAGCCGTCACCCGCAGTCCAAGTTTCAGGATTATGACAATACAAACACCTAAGTTTGCAACCCGCCAAAAACACAACCAGACGCATACCTGGTCCGTCCACCAGCCCCATAGTTTCTAAATCAGTAATTTTCCCTAACATAATTACTCCTTATGTTAATTAGTTTTATAAAAATATGCGGATAACTACGCAGTTAACCGCATATTATAATTCTAAAATTTATGCCACGAGATTTTTATTTATAAACTGGCAAAATTGCGTATTATGCAAGGCTCTTGAAATTTTTTAGGCAGGAGTTTAGTAATCCTAAATGACTGTCTAGAAAATTTCAAAGAAACGACGCAGAATATGTGATTTTGACAGTTTATCTCTTTTCGTGGAAGGTACGAGCAATAACCTCTTCCTGATGTGCTCTATCAAGTTTGTTAAAGTTAACAGCATAACCAGATACACGAATTGTAAGGTTTGGATATTTCCAAG
>CAZYYI010000047.1:0-8128 GCA_964651835.1 uncultured Lachnospiraceae bacterium | reverse complement strand
AGGCAAATATGTTGGAATAACTTTTTTATCACCAAAAACTTTTGTTTCATCAAATAACACTTTGCCATTTATAAAGTCTTTAACAAATTCAGCTGGAGCATTGTAGTTTCTTCCACCAAGTTCAAAAGCGAGTTTTTCATACTTTCTTTGAAACTCTGCACCAGCAAGCACATCATCTGATTCAAAATCAGATGGCAGTACATTTACAAGAACTGCAGAGTTTGCATTTTTGCCATCTCTTTTATAATTGCTCATACCATTTGTAACAATAGTGCCCTCTTCACTTGAAGATGCCACTACACTGCCACCAGGACACATACAAAAAGTGAAAACTGACCTACCATTATCTAGATGTTTAACCAACTTATAATTTGCTGGTGGAAGCTCCAAATCATTTTTGCCATACTGAGCAAAGTTTATATCTTCTTGGCTATGTTCAATTCTTACACCCATAGCAAAAGGCTTTTGTTTCATTGCAACATTTTTTTCTTTTAAAAATTTGTAAACATCTAAAGCACTATGACCAACTGCCAAAATTAATGAATCTGTTTCAAATACTAATTTTTCGCCACTCTGAACATTAGTAGCGTTCACTTTGCTTATTTTGTTACTCACAACCTCAAAGTTATCAAAGTGAGTATTAAACAGTACTTCTCCACCATTGTCTATTATCTTTTTACGGATATTAACTACAACCTCTTTAAGTTTGTCACTGCCAATATGTGGTGTATAGCTATAATAAATTTCAGCAGGTGCACCATTTAAAACAAATTCATTAATACATTTTTTTGTGTACTCATTGCTAACATTAGATGCAAGCTTGCCATCAGAGAATGTACCTGCACCACCTTCGCCAAATTGAACGTTAGAATATTGGTTTAATTTTCTATTTTTCCAAAACTCATCAACATCAGCCTGCCTTTCATAAACACTTTTGCCTTGTTCTAAAATTATTGGCTTAAATCCAGCCAAGGCAAGTTGTAACCCAGCAAACATTCCACTTGGACCAAATCCAACAATAACTGGACGCTTGCCATTATAATTTACTTTTTCAGGGTTTAACCCAGATTTATCAACTTCAATATCTTTTAAATTTTTAGCAAATTTAAGTGCTTTTGTTGTTAGATTTACAGCCACTGATAACACAATAAAAATATCTGGCTTTTTTCTGCAATCAAGGCTTTCTTTTATAATTTGATAAGATAAAATTTCATCACGCGAAAAATTATATTTTCGCTTTATCCCCGCAAAAATTTCACTTTCACTATATCCTACTTTAACCTTAAGTTCACTAAGTAATTTCATTATTTAACCTTTGTAAGCTTTCCACGCTCAGCAAAAACAAGCATTTGGTCTGCTATATTTTTAACTCTGTCATCGTGTGAAACTATAATAACAATAGCTTCATTTTTAAGATTTTGAATTGCATTTATTACCTTTTCAGCATTTTGATTATCCAAATCATTTGTTGGCTCATCAAAAATATAGATATCAGCTTGTTTTATTAAAGCACGAGATAAACCAATTCTCTTCTTTTCACCACCAGAGAGCATTGTATCAAGGTTACGCTCGTCATCTTCATTATATTTTCTATTTAAAATCTTTCCAAGTGAAAGTTCTTCAACAACTGGCTCATATCTAGTTTTATCAATATTACCATCTGGATATAGAACATTAAGCTCAACATCACGATTAAAAATATATGCATCTTGCATAGACACGCTAAATTTATCAATCAACGAATATGTAGATGAGATTTTCTTTTCATCATTAATAACAATTTCACCACTCGTTTTTTCAGCAAGACCGCAAAGCACTTTTATAAGTGTAGATTTTCCCGAACCACTTTCGCCAGAAACAACAGTAAGTTTTCCCTTTTCAAATTTTGCATTTATATTATCAATGCTAAAATTATCTGAGTTTGTTGCACAAATATGTGTAAGTTCAATACTTTCAATAACTTCATCATCAGTATTTGTTTTTATTCTTAAAACATCTTTTGTATCTGGCTTAAGCTTATACATTCTGTTAATTGCAACTGAACTTTGAACCCAATTGGCTGAAAAATAACCAATTGTTTGAATAGGACTAAATATTTGAGCTACATAGTTTGTGATAATAACTATATTACCAACTAGCATAGTTCCAAGATAAATTTTTTCTGCACATAAATAAATTATTATAAAAGTTGTTAACACCTGTGCAAGTCTAACAAATGTCCAATAGATAATTCTTAAATTAATTTGCTTTTTTTGTTCTTTGTAAAATTTATCTACTTTTGCATCATATATAGCAGATTCATACATCATAGATTTGTAAAGGGTTATAAGTGGCAAATTTGTAATTGTATTAGATGCCGTGCTAGACATTGATGATTTTGCCTTTTCCGTTCTAAATGAAATATTTTTTTCAACTTTTGTTCTGGCTATAACACAAATCATAACAATAAGCACGCCCACAAAAATAACAGGAAGCGTTGTCCAGTCTAAAATTAAAATATAAGCAAAAGCAATAAATGCAGATAAAACATCTGGTATGATGGATTAAAAAAAGTCACAAAGAGTGTTGCTGACTAAATCTGGCGCTTGGTTGATACGATAAACTGCATCACCCTGAGTCATTTTTAAATCCATATTTTTTCTTGGTGTAATAAGCCAACGGTAAGACTCACTCCTTAAATTTACAAGCACTCTTTTTATAAGCTTTTCAATTTCAAGGTCATACAGCATTTTTAATGTTCTCATTAAAAATGTAATAATTGCGCCAACTAAAATAATAGTGATATAACTTACATCTTCAGGAAGAACATATCCAAAAATAATAATTGTTTCATTAGATAATTTTGAAATAATGATACTAATAATTTGTGTAGGAACAAGTATTGCCGTAGCAGCAATTACCCCAAGTATCATTAATAATACAAATTCAATAATTTGCTTTTTAGTCATAACACTATATAATAATTTAAAAGTGCTAATACTTTTCTCTTGTTTTACTTTGTTATTTTTCTTCATAGTTTCTCTCACTTCCTAAATTATAACACATAAAAAGTCTTATTAAAAGAAATTTAATAACCTAATTAAAAAATAATAAAATCTATTAGTATCATATTCTTTGTTCCTAGCAGCGAAAATTGAGTATTGCGAGGCACTTAAAAAATTTCACGCAGGAGTTTACTAACGTAAATGACTGTGTGAGATTTTTTAAAAGAACAAAGCAAAATGCTTAATTTTTGTTGCTAGAAAAAGGAACACTATAATATTATAGTGTTCCCGAAACTTCTAATATATTAAGAGTAGAACAATTACTCTTCTGTAGAGTTTTCTTTAGCTTCATCAAAAGCCTTTAAAACGATATCTTTAATCATTTCTCTGGTTTCTGTGTTGAGTGGATGTACGATATCCTTGAATTCGCCATCTGGAGTTTTTCTGCTAGGCATAGCGATGAAATAACCCTCATTTCCCTCAATAACTTTGATGTCGTGCACAACAAAGCAGTCATCAATTGTGATTGAAGCACTTGCTTTAATTTTGCTCTTGTCTGTTTTAACAATGCGCACTCTTACGTCTGAAATTTTCATATTCTGCTCCTTGAGATTAAGTTTATCTACCCTTGTAGACAATTTCATTTTATAACATATACAAAAAAATAGCAATTATTTTTAATAATTTTTCAAGTTTTTTAAACTTTCTAGTGCAATTTATACAAGTTTTAATTAATCAATAAACTTATCAAGCAAATCTTCAGCACCATTACGCACATTTTGTGCAGAACTTTCATCAGTTAAACCGACATAAAGGTTTGCAAGTGCAAAGCCAGCAATTGAACCGCAATCAAAGTAATTTCCATCAAAAATACAAGCAGATGCCTTGCCTTCTTTTGCAACATCAGCAAAAACATCAACTATACAATATTCGCCATTTGCTCTTGGTTTACATTGTTTAATTCTATCAAATACATCACTTGTATAAATGTATCTAGCAAAACCCATAATGTTGCTGAGTTCTGTTCCCTTTGGTGGCTTTTCAACAATGCTTAGCATCTTAAAGCCTTTTTCACCAATTTTGACACCAATTTCCATTGATGAATATTTATACATAAGTTCTCTATCAACTTCTCTGCCACTCATAACATAGTCACCGGTTGCTTCATAAATATCAACAACTTCTTTAGTAACACATCTACCGTCATCGTAAACAAGGAAATCATCGCCGTTTACAACAACAAATGGGTCATCACCAGCCCAATCTTTTCCTGCATAAATAGCAATAGCTGAACCTTGCTCTTTGCAAAGTTCATTTTTATAAACTTGACCGTTGAATGTATGTTCTTCATCATCTTGGTTTATATAAGTAATTTTAACTTTGCTAAGTAAATCATTAAACTCATCAAGCATATGCATTTTGCCATCTCTCTCAAGTCTATCAAGATATGCTTTTGGTGGATTTAAGAAATTTTTAAAACTTTCCTCTTTAAGTTTGTTACCTACAATTAAAACATCTGTGATGCCAGCTTTTGATAAATCCTCTAAATGATGAAGCAAAATTGGCTTATTGCCAACTGCAACAAGTTCTTTAGCAACAGCAAGGGTTGCAGGCAAAAATCTTGTACCAATACCTCCAGCAAGTATCATCGCTTTTGTAACTTTTTTAATATTTTGATTATCCATAGTATCCTCCGTAAAATGTATAGTCACTATAATTATTTTAACATTTTTAAAAATTAAAGCAAACGAATTAACTAAATTATTTATCTTTTTCAATTACGCCATACTTAATAAGCAATTTTTCTATAACTAAAAGTAAAATGTTTAACACAATTATTGCAATCAATGAAATGCAAAGAACTATTTTTATTGATGCAACCATACCAGCCACACCAAAGCTAGCACCTATTATACCAGCAATTGCAAGAATACCAAATGCAATTGTTCTAACAACTTCCATAATAACTTCAATTATGCACTGATATTCTGCAATATCGTGATAAAGATTGAATTTTTTAAGTATTGAATTACGGTAGACATCATAAAAATATCCATGCACAGTTTCAAAAATTGAGTAGACTGCGGCAAAGGCAATAACCGTGTATTGATTTGTCCAAATTGACATAATTACTGCTATTATAATAGGTAGAAGCCCAGCAAGAATACTTAAAAATTTATGTTTACCAGTTTTAACAAAGCGATTTAGTATGATAACTAAAAGCATTGATCCAATTGCAAAAATACTTGAAAATATACCAAGTGAAAAGTTTGAATTAAAACTATACATGATAAGCACGGTTCTTAATATTGAAATAGAAGTTAAAATACCATATAAAATTGTTGCAACAAATATAAGTTTAATAGCTTTACTTTTTTCACCCAAATTTTTAATATCTTGCCTAAACTCTTTAATACTAAAAGAAGAATTTTCTGGTCTTTTTGATTTAATGAAAAATGAAAATATAATCTGCACAACAACAACACACATAACAATAATAGCAGATAATTTAAATGAACCAACATCAATTAAACTACCAAGAGCAATAGGAACAATAATGTTTACTAATTTTTCTACACTATGCTGTGCCGTTGTATAATTTTTAACCAAACTATTTGATATAAGTTCATTCTTCATAATATTGTAACTTGACCAGTACATAGCCTCAGAAAAACCGTGAAGTGCACCAGCAAGCACAACATATTGAGCTAAGCTCTGCCCCATCAAAACAACAGTAAGCATAAAAGCACCACGTATGAGAAGCGCTATTTTATAAATAATAACCCTATTTGTTCTATCAATTAACATAGAGGCCAAGTAATAAACTATTGCCATAACCAAATAGTTAATCATATAAAATAGGCCAATATTATAAACATAGTTGTTAGAAATTGTGTATATATATGAAACTAAAAATGTGCTAACAAATACACTTGCAACATTATTAATAGCGTGAGTTACAAGTAGTGAATAATTTGACCAAGTAAACTTTTTTGGTTTTTCAATATTTACAACTTCAGCATTACTTGAATTAATACTTGTATTAATTTGTTCTTCTGAACCTTTTGAAATTTCACTTTTCATAATAAATAATTTTACCTTTTGTGTTTTTTTATTTCTATAAAGTTTTTTATATTATACAAAAATTATAACATATAAAAAATAAAATACAAATTAAAAAATATGACAAATTATTTGATTTATTAATAATTTCAATATATAATTAAAACATATGGAGGGCACTATGGGCTTTTTTAAAACAAATATGTTAAAATCACTTGAATGGGTGGATAATACTAACGATACACTCGTTTACAAATATCCAATGGACGGCAGACAAATTCAATGGGGTTCAAAACTTACAGTTCGTGAATCACAAGTTGCAATCTTTTTGAATAAAGGTAAAATTGCAGACATCTTTATGCCAGGTATGTACACCTTGCAAACTAGCAATTTGCCAATACTTACTCAGCTACTCAGTTTGCCATATGGCTTTAAATCCCCTTTCTATGCTGATGTTTACTTTGTTAACACAAAGCAATTCACAAATCAGCGTTGGGGCACAAGCAATCCTATCACAATGCGTGATAAAGATTTTGGAACAATTAGACTTCGTGGTTACGGAAACTACGCATTTAAAGTTGATAATGCTGAAACATTTTTAAAACAACTTTTTGGCACAAACTCAACATTTACTACAGAAGATATTTCATCATACCTTAAAAGCATTATAGTATCTTCAATTTCAGATACAATTGCTGAATCTAAAATTTCTGCACTTGATATTGCTTGCAACCTTATTGAATTTTCTAAATCAGCAAGTGATACCCTTTCTGAAAGTTTTGCTAGTTTGGGTCTTAAACTTACAAATCTTGTTATTGAAAACATCTCCTTCCCTGAAGAAGTTGAAAAAGCAATTGATACAAGATCAAGTATGGGTGTGCTTTCAGACAAAATGGATACTTTTGTTAAATATCAATCAGCACATGCTATTCGTGATGCAGCTAATAACCAAGGTGGCGGTGCTGGTGTTGGTGCACAATTTGGTACTGGCATTGCACTTGGTGAAATGCTTAAAGAAAATTTAAAAGCATCTAAGCAAGAAGAAAAGCAAGTGGCTGAAAAGTTCTGCTCAGAATGCGGAGCAGCAAATCCTAAAAATGCAAAATTCTGCGTTGAATGTGGTGCAAAACTTCAAGCTAAAGGCAAATGTCCAAATTGTAATGCAGAAGTTTCTGCAAAAAGCAAATTCTGCCCAGAATGTGGCGAAAAATTGAAATAAATTAAAAAGTTAGTTAAAAACAAAAATCACAGGTAAATCCTGTGGTTTTTTTATTTTCTATTTAATCATTATTTAAAAATTCTTTCCCCCTCCTTTAACTACCCCTCTTCACACAGTTCAATTATAACAGTAAAATTGCTATTTGTCACAAACCCCTGTCATATTTTTCAATAAAATCTTTTAATAATATTTTCGGTTTAATTTTTAATGTTTCAGATAGTCTAATTAAATATATTATATTTACATATGGGTTACTATTCATTAGTTTAATTAAGTTATATCGATTTATTCCACACAATCTGCAAAATTCTGTAAATTTTAATTTATTATTTTTAAGATAGTTATTGATATATGTATTAATATTTTTTTCTTTCATATAATTACTATATACTGCGTTTTCGCATTTGTCAATATATTCCTGCGTTTTCGCGTGTATTAACAAATTTACTGCGTTTCCGTATACAATTAGGTCAAGAGGTTGACTTATATGAAAGGATTTGGTGAAAGACTAAGAGAATTAAGATTAGATAAAAAATTATCTACTATTAATCTTGGTAAAGAAATTGGTGTTAGCGATTCAACAATTAATAGATGGGAAAATGAAAAGATGTACCCAACTATTGATAAATTGTATTTATTAGCCAAATATTTTGGTGTGACCTCTGATTATTTACTTGGTTTAGAAGATTAAAAATTATAAAAAAATTTACACGCATTTTTGCGTGTTTTTTTTATTTATTGCAAATACTATTAGTGTGAGAAGAGATATAACTGTTATTGCGATAATGAATGTTACGGGGCAAGTTATTCCCCTTTCTTTGATTTGGACTGACGGAACAAAATATGAAATTGACAGAGTTTT
>CAZYYI010000046.1:0-8372 GCA_964651835.1 uncultured Lachnospiraceae bacterium | reverse complement strand
AATCACAGTAACTGATGTAACAACTGATGCCGAATAATTAACTTAGTTTATCCAATCTTCTTAAAAAGAAGTATTAGATAAAGAATCCCACAGAGTGTACAGAAGATAAAATTTTAAGATACATATGAAAATCAAAAGATAAAACCTTAAGTCACAGATGAAATACGTGGGAAGCAAATGAAGTTCTAAAGATAAAATTTTGAAGACACTTAAGAAACACTAAAGATAAATTTTAGATTTCTAATGAAAAGCCTTTAAGTTTTACGAAAGAAATTTTAAAAAACAAAAGAGAAAATCCCAAGCTTAGTGCTTGGGATTTTTTATATCGTGGCATAAATTACGCACTTTTAATTGCTATTTTTTAGTTTTTTGCTTATTATAATAATATAAATAAGTTTAAGGATTATATTTTATGTTTTTTAAAAGGAAAGAAGAAACTAGTAATGATATAAATATTAATAAACGAGTTAAAATTGGGCTTGCACTTGGTGGTGGTGGTTCAAGAGGTATAGGGCATATTGGAGCGTTAAAGGCCTTTGAAGAACTTGGCATAAAGTTTGATTATATTGCAGGCACAAGTGCTGGTGCTATTGTTGGTAGTCTCTTTGCTTTTGGAAAAACCGCTACCGAAATCGAAACGCTTGCTAAAAAACTTAATAAAAATGACTTTATGTCAAGGTCAATTCCTTTTATTAAACCAGCAAAAACTGAAAAACTTGAAGATTTATTAAATCAAGTTTTTGGTGATTTGACAGTTTTTTCTGAATTAAAAATACCATTCACTGCGGTTTGCACAAATCTTAAAACTGGTAAAGAAGTTGATTTTGATTATGGAAATGTAGCAAAAGTAGTTTCTGCAAGTTCAGCTGTTCCTGGAATACTTACCCCAGTTATATATGAAAATATGCACCTTGTTGATGGTGGGCTTAGAAACAATGTTCCGGCTGATATTGTACGCAAAATGGGTGCAAATGTCGTGTTTTCTATAGATGTAAACAGGCTTCGTGGAACAGGCACTGATTCACTTTCAACAGTGAGCGTGCTAAGTTCTACCATTGGTATTATGATGCAATCTAAGGTAGATACAACCCTTGCTACCTCTGATTTAATATTTACACCAGCACTAGAATCGTTTTCGCCACTTAAGCTTGAAGGCGTTGATGAGATGATTAAAATTGGCTATGACACTGTTATGGCTAACAAAGATAAAATTAAAAAAATATTAGAAATCAACCCAAAAAATATCAACAAGTATTTCGATAAAAGAGTCTAATAAAATAAATTACATATGAAAAAAATGAAAAAGTTACAATCAAATAAAATAATTATTGTAAAGTTAATACTAGCACTAACTGTCCTTTTGGTGCTTGGGATTTCTTTTATTTTTGCTGATTCTATTGAAAAAGCTTTTAACTTAAAAGTTGGTTATGCCGAATTTGAACGTAGTGAACAAGAAGTTAAATCCAGTGATTATTTTGTGTCTTATGTTGATGTTGGGCAAGGTAACTGCACAGTTGCAAAACTTCCAGATGGCAAAACCATGATTATTGATGGTGGCAACACAATGTATGGTGATACAGTTGTAAAATATTTAAAAGCAAATAATATTGACAAGATTGATTATATGATTGCAACTCATGCTGATGCTGACCATATTGGTGGACTTGCTGCTGTGCTTGAAAGTTTTGATGTATTAAATATTTATAGACCATTTCAAATTAGTGGAAAGGGTGATAGTTATGATGATTTTATTGTAAATAACTGTGAAGACTTGAATGATGTTTATGATTATTATAAAAACTTGATTGGAAAGAATAATAGAATATCTAGGGTAACCTCTAATACATATAAAAATTTTATAAATGCGGTTTATTCTGAAAAATACAAAGTTAATGGTGAAACATTGCTAAGCAATGTGTACACTTTTTATGATGGTCTTGTGATTGGCGGTGAAAATTATTCAATTGAATTTTATGCACCATTGCTTAGAACTGGTGATGAAGCACTTGAATTTCCGAACGCTGCACTTGGCGTAAATTGCAGAACAAAAGGCAAAGCTACTGCCAGTTACTCTGCAAGTGACAGCAATGGTAATTCTGCAATACTAACTCTCAGTGTAAAATCAAAAACTTTTCTTTTTACTGGTGACGCTCCTTATACTGAAAGTGGAAATAAAACCAGTGAAAAATTTGAAGAACTTGACTTTATTAAAAATTTGACTGAAGCCGAAAAATTGAAACTTAAAAATGTTTCAGTATATTTAGTAGGTCATCATGGCAGTCAGTATAGCACAAGCAAACAGCTTCTTGATATTATTTCACCAGAGTACGCTGTTATTTCAGTTGGCAAAAATAGTTATGGTCATCCAACCAAAGAGGCTCTTGATAGACTGATTGCATCTGAAAATTTAACTGAAGATAAAATACTTATGACAATAGATTTTGGTGATATAACCTTTACTGATAATGGCAAAAATTTGATATATTCTTTATCTGTGACAAGCAGTAATGAATCTTTTAGTATATCTTGGTATTTGCTTGGTTCAATAATTGCAGTAGTTTTAATAATTATTATCTTCAGTGTAAAAATAAAAATAAAAAAACCTAAAAAAGCTAAGAGGTAATTATCTTAGCTATTTTAGCAAAGAGTTGACATTAATTATCTAAACAAGTATTATTAAATTAGAGGTATGTTTATGACTGAGTTTGATAGTAAGGAACTAATATTACATAAGGCACTGGCTGAAAAGTTAGTTGCTGAGCTTACGCCTGTTTTAAAAAAACTCAGTGGAAATTGTGATAGCTATATATCAAAAATTAATGATGCTGAAACCAAACTTGAACAGACTTCTGATATCACTTATATTAATGAATATTCAAGAATTTCAGAAACTCAGCGTAATAAACTTGTAGAACAATTAATATTGCTTGATAGAGTCCAAAAATTGATGGATAGAAATAAAGAAAGAGTGGATTATTTAACAAACATTCTTTCAAGTGATGGCATTTATAACTTTAATGTTGATAACAAATTAATTAAAAAAATTGAAGATGAAAACACTAAAAAAATTTCAATTGAAACCATTGGGCTTGCTGGCGAACTTGCAGGAGTTAAAAAATGTTATACTATAGGTAAACTTTTTTATTTTAAGAATGGTAAGCTGGATTTTTCACTTGATGAAAATAAGAATATTTTAAAAAAATTAGATAGTTCTGATATTCATAAACTGATATCGTACTATCCAGAGAGTGTATCTACAATTGAAGCAGATTCACTTGTTGATATTGCATTCAAACAAAATCTTTTAAAAGAGATAGCGTCATTTGTTTACGAAGAGGGCAGAAGAAAAAGTTTTACTGAAATAAATAAGGAACTTGGAAATTTGCTTAGATTTAGTACTGAAATTCCTAATAGTCTTGAAAGCTATATTGTAGGTGTACAAAATATGTTCAATGCAATGGTATTTTGCTACTTAACATCTAGGCATCCATCTAAATCTGAATTAATCAGTAACAAACTCAAATGTAATCTTAATTCAGAGCTTATACCTGAGGGCAAACTTATTTATGTTCAAAATGAAGAAAAAGAAAATGAGAATGTTGTGCTTAAAGCTTACAATGATGATTTGAACTATGATAATCAAGATGCAGAAAATTCAGATGATGACAAAATTGAAAATGCAGATGAAACTGCCGAGATTCTTGCATTGCTTGGCATTGATGTTGATGATAAAAAATAGAGGTTGAATTTATGAAACTATCAGAATTTCAAACTGAATATTATGATGAATTAAATAGGGCAGAAGTTGATGAAATGACTTTAAAATCTTTGGGCATAAAGTCAGCTACTCTTGCTAAAGAAGCTTATTTAAGAGATATTTATGGTGACAAAATATTTTATAAAAAAAGTGATGTTGATGAAGAGCCAAAGAAAAATAATGAACCAGTTGTTTTAAAAAAATCAATTACAAAACTCAGCAGTGAGGAGATTAATTTTAAATCTGAATTGGATATAATACAAGAAAATATTGAAAAATCTAATTTTGATGATGAACTTGGATATTTAGTTAAAAAGTTAGAGGGATAAAATTGAAGCAAAATATTTTGGTTGTTAGTTATGATTATTCGCTCAGCAAAAATATATGTAATAAGCTTGCTGATATTTTTTCTATGCGAACTCTTGACCAATTTGAAATGTTTGATTTTAACCATATTCCAAGGACATTTTCTGAGGTGCTAACAAGTAGTGGAAATGAGTATGTAAAAAAAGAACTTCGTGGCATTATTAAAATGGAACTTGATTTTGATAATGTTGTGTTTGCAGCGGATATAAGTTTGGGTGAAACTTGCAAGGATATTTTTTTTAGAATAAAGCTAAGCAATTTTGTTGTGTTTGTTACTAAAAATATAAATACCGAAATGAATGAACTTGATAAAAAAGAGTATGAGTCTAAGGCTGTAAAAAAATATTTTAGTATGAATAAAAAAACACTTAGTGATAGGGAGTCTAGCATTAAATTTGACCTTGCTGATGCTGTAATTGATGCAGATGATTTGACAGATGACCAAATTGCTCGTAAAATAGAATTAGAGGTATTAAAGTACTATAAAGTTGACTAAATTTATAGGAGGGCAGACAAATGAAAAAATTATATGATGCAGACTATATCATTCGCAAAAATAATGAGTATGAAGAGCTTGCCATTTATAATAGCCCAACTGAAATTAAATTAAGAAAGATGATTGAAGAAGCCACAAGAGCTTGTGAAATCCAAAATGAAAAATGTAGGCTTCAAAAGGCAAAACTTGAAGCAAAAAGAAGGGAGCGTATGCTTGTCAAACAAGCACTCACTCCAGTGACAGAATTGCAAATGTAAAACCAGTTAATGCTGGTTTTTTATGTTATAATTTTATTGATAGATATTATTGAAAGTTAAATATATATAATAAAATATTGAAAATGTATGCAAAATATGTTATATTTATAGTGTTAGTAAAAAACTATAACTTATAATACAGAGGTGATTTCTATGCCAAATTATAATATTAAATTAAATAGTGATGGTTCACTTATTGGTGTTGTCTATTCTATTGGTGAAAATGAAAAACCAAAAGTAATGGTGCAATCAAGACATACTAATCATAAAAATGCAAACAATTTGGTTTCAAATATAAATAAAATCATTTCAGTTGATGAAATGGAAAATACAATAAAAGTTAAGCTAAAGAATGATGTCTTTGTAAAAATAGACAAACAGATTGGTTCTATAACAAATGAAAATGAGTTAACATCTTTTGAAACTCGTATTTTTTCTAGATCAAGTACGCCTGAAGCTCTGCCTTTTGCAAGGTTTGCTGAAAAGCCAAAGCAGATGGTGACTGATCTTCATACTCACTTTGCAGCGGCACTTTCACCAGAACAGCTCATTGAATGCGGACTTGGAAATGGAGTTAAGTTTACAGAGGATATAGCGAAAAAACTTAAATTAGATGTTAGGTATATAAAAAAGCAAGATGATGGTACTTTTGCATTAGAAGATGTAATTTCAATTAGTTCAAATTATGATGCTCTTGTTGCAGCAATGAAAATAGACACAAGTCAACAAGAAACTTTTAATAAGATGGAAGAAATATACATTGCTCGTGGGCCATTCACAAAAAATCCTAAAATGTTTGTTCCTATGCTTAAGGAAATTGCCCGTGATGCTAAGGCAAATGGTGTGAAGTATATGGAATTATCGCAGTCTGCAATAATTTCAAACATGGATCAACTTAAAGCAGTTGAGGATAATTTACCAGAAATAGAGGCTGAAACAGGTGTTATGCTTAGGTTTCTTGGTGCAATGTCAAGACATTCTGATAAAGAGTGGAATGATGATGAAACTGACAGACTTAAAGTTGCAATGAAAAGTCCATATATTGTTGGTTGTGATTTTATGGGTCACGAAACTAACCCAACCAGCGATTTTTATGATAATATTAAAGAACTTGCAAAGCATGCAATGCTCACTGATCCTAATTTTGTTATTCGTGTCCATGCTGGTGAAAACCCATTGTTTAAATCAAATGTTAGGCAAGCATTAATTGCAGTTGAAGATGCACATTATGAACTTACGCAAAAGTTAGTAAGAGATGATATCCCATATCCACAAGTTAGACTTGGACATGGTATTTATGGCTTTAATGAACCTCCAACTTGGGAGGAGGAAGGTAAAAGGTCTTATAATATTTCAACAGAACAGCTTTGCAAAATGATTAAGCCAGTTGTTGAATTTAACATGAGTTCAAATCTTTCATTAAATAATATAAATGGTATTAATGAAATCCCAATTAAAAAATATATTGATCTTGGTGTTGATGTTGTACTTGGAACAGATGGAAAAGGTATTTATTCAACAACCGTTGCACAAGAAATGCTACTTGCTCATCAAGCTGGTGTTACTTTGGAAGATTTTAAAACTATTTCAAATACTGAAGATAAAATTATATCAAATGCAAGAAAAAGGTTTGCAGAAAGATCTGCTGATTTACTAGGTAAGTCTGAAAATATTAGGCTTGCACAGCAAACATGTTATTCAGATGGAAAGAAAAAATTTACACCAGAAATTGAAAAAATGTATAGAGAAGAGGCTGAAAAGATCCAATTGAATCTTGGTAAAATGATTGCAAAATCTGGTGCAGAAACAGATAAAGTTAAAATAGCAGAAGCTATTAGAGGCAAAAAACCAATTATGATTACTGGTGCATCTGTTAAAAATTATCCTAGAATTTTGGAACATCCAGAACAAGCACAAGCTTTCAAAATTGCACTTGGAACTTTGGTTAGGATTGTTGATCCAGAGAAAGCATATATAGTTACTGGTGGAACAAACCATGGTGTTGAGGGTGAAATGCACTACATTGCAAATGAGTATAATGAAACCCATAACAAAAAATTTGTTGTGCTTGGCACACTTACTGAAGAGGCTGCAAAAAATAGTCTTTCAGATAAAGAATCAGTTAGAAATACCAATAGGATTGACCCAAATACAATAACACACGCAATAATTCCTATCATTAATGGTAAACCAGCAAAACGTTGGTTTGACCTTCCAGATTGTTCGCTCGGTATAGCTAAGAATGGTTGTGTTATCGCTATTGGTGGTGGACCTATTGTAAGTGATATGATCCAACGTGGACATAATATGGGTCTTAATATGCATATCATGAGTGGAATTACTGGTGCGAGTGGCGAAAAAGCAATTTCACTTGCAGGTAATGGATATAAGTTTAGTAATGCTTATGAACTTGCTAAAAAAATGATAAATGAAAATCCAGGTATGATTAGAGAGGATTTAACAGAAGAAAAATTGCAAGAAATTATACAAGCAGTAACAAAAAAATATGCTCTTCCACAAAAAGACGGAAAGGAAACTAATAGTGCTGAAGAGGAATCTACTTTTAGTTGATAAAACTATTAAAAGTTTAATAGAAAATATACAAAGCATATCAAACGATATGCTTTGTTTTTTTGTATATCAAAACAATGATTTAAATTTAAAAATAGTTTTAATATATAAGTATTATTTTTATAAACCTAATTTAAAATATTTATAAAATATATTGATTTTTGAGCTGTTAAAGTGTATAATATAATTAGTCTATAAAAAGGAGAAATATTATGGATAAAATGTCAGTATTTTTAGGTGGTACTTGTGGAAGTTCTACTTGGAGAAAAAAACTTATGCCAAATCTTCAAGAGAATGTTGACGCATTTAACCCAGTAGTAGAAAATTGGAATGAGGAAGCACAAAAGAGAGAAGATTTTCATAAAGAAAATGATAATGTTAATCTTTTTGTTATCACTCCAGAAACAAACTCACCATACTCATTATTTGAAATTGGTGTTTGTGCAACTGGTGATAAAAAGAGAACAGTTGTTTGCTTTTTAGACAATGAAAATGGAACTCAATTTGAAGGACAACAAGCTAAAGCTGTTAAAAAGATTAAAGCAGATCTTGAAAAGGCAGGTGTTCCTTGCTTTGATAAGTTAGATAAACTTACTGAATACTTAAATCAAAGAGCAAATGAACAAACAGGTTACAAGCCAGCACAACCAGGTGAAGAATAAATAATAAAAATAACTAATAAAAAAGAGGTTTGATATTTAATAAACCTCTTTTTTTAATCAAAAATGGTTATTATCACAACTTAAAAAAATCCAACCCGAATCGAGTTGGATTTTTTTGGCTCCCCAGATAGGGTTACTCACGGTCGAGCCTATCTACCTGTGTCGCCAAGAAATAAAAAAAACTGTCTCCGTTCGAGACAGTCATAGTTTGGCTCCCCAGGTAGGGTTCGAACCTACGGCCTATCGATTAACAGTCGAGTGCT
>CAZYYI010000045.1:0-8466 GCA_964651835.1 uncultured Lachnospiraceae bacterium | reverse complement strand
GCAACACTAAGTTAGTGTTGTTTTTATTTTTGCATTTAAGTTAGTTGGGGTCAAACGGAGCGTTTAGAAAAATGTTCAGTGAACATTTTTTAGCGACCGGCGTGATAGCGGCAATGCTACCAGCCCTGCTTCGTAGCGGAACGACCCCCTTTCCTCGCACCATATACAAGTTAAGCAACACTAAGTTAGTGTTGTTTTTATTTTTGCATTTAAGTTAGTTGGGGTCAAACGGAGCGTTTAGAAAAATGTTCAGTGAACATTTTTTAGCGACCGGCGTGATAGCGGCAATGCTACCAGCCCTGCTTCGTAGCGGAACGACCCCCTTTCCTCGCACCATATACAAGTTAAGCAACACTAAGTTAGTGTTGTTTTTATTTTTGCATTTAAGTTAGTTGGGGTCAAATAAAAAGTTTTACTTATTATTTTAATAGCTAACCTTTATACTAAACAAAATAAAAAATCCTTTCCACTAGGTTAGGATTTTCATTATATAGATTTTTAATTTTCTTTTACTTTAAAAATTATTGCAACAATTCCATTCTTTTCAATATGTTCAACTTTTTCATTTACAAAAAATTTATCAGTTACTTTATCAAAAGTAGATGATGCACTATAACCACATCTTTCCTTTCCAAGCATACCAACAGCATCTTCAAAATTATCAAAATACAAAAGATTTTCTATAGTTGCGTTTAATGATAAAATAGCAGATTCATTAACATTAAAATCACGATCTAACAATTTTCTTTTAAGTGTTATTACATTGCCAACTGCAAGTGACTTACGTTTTGCGCTATTTGCAACTAACTGGATATCTTTTTTACCAGCAACTACTCTATCAAATTCATTATTATCTAATTCAAAGGTATAAATATCTTCCATCTTGAACCTCTTGACTATATTATACAGTGAATAAATTTTTTAGTCAAGAATCGTAAACTTAATTTTTAATATTTAAATACTAATCTCATTGGAAGAATAAATCCTTATATAACCTTTTACCTTTTTATAATAATTTTTTGTTTCTAAATAAGATATCTTATCAATAACTAAATTTCCATTTTCATCTAGCCAATTGCGAACGGCATTTTCACCAGCATTATAAGCACAAATGACAATATCTACATTATTAAACTTTTTATAAAGATAATTTAAGTAAAAACAACCATATCTAATATTGGTTTCCCCATCAAATAAATTATTCTCAACATAGGTTTCACCCAGTTCTGAAGCTATCCAACTTGCAGTAGAATTAATTAGTTGCATTAATCCTTTCGCACCAGATGGTGACACAGCGTTTGGATTAAAATTACTTTCTGCTTTTATTATTGCATAAACTAAAGATGTATCTAAATTAAATTCAGATGAATATTCTATAACAAAATTTTTATATTTTTTGGGATATATTAAAAAATTAAATATACAAAATAATATTAAAGTAAATGCACAAATTACACTAAACAAAATTAAAATCCACTTTTTCATATTGAAATTATATCCAAAATATAAACATTTACTCTATTATAATCAACAATTAAAATCTGCAAAATTAAAATAATACAACAAAAAAAAATGGTGCAAAAATTAACATTTACACCATTATAATTTATTAATGAGTATCACTCCATCTATAGCTGCTAGAAACATCAACAACTAATGGAACAACCAAATCGCATGCATTTTCCATTTCTTTGGTTAAAATTTTAATTACCCTATCTTTTTCATTTTTTGGACAATCAATAATAAGTTCATCATGAACTTGCATAATTAATTTAGCTTTTAAATTTTCTTTATGCAGTGCATTATATGTGTTAACCATAGCTATTTTTATTATATCAGCAGCAGTACCTTGAAGTGGCATATTTTGACTTGCACGCTCGGCACGCATTCTAACCATATAATTTGAAACATTAATATCATCCATTCTACGTTTTCTACCAAATAGAGTTGTTGCATATCCAGTTTGTTTTGCCGTTTCAATACTATTATCCATATATTTTTTTACTTCAGGATGTAAATTATAAAAATGATCAATATATGCTTTAGCCTCTGACTGCTTAATGTTTAAGTCTTCTGCAAGACCAAAACCACTAATACCATATATTATTCCAAAATTAACAATTTTTGCAGTTCTACGCATTTCTTTTGTAACTACACTATCATCTACTCCAAACACTTCACTCGCAGTCTTTGTATGAATATCTTGATTGTTATTAAAAGCATCAATAAACACTGGATCTTTTGAAAGATGTGCAAGCAATCTAAGTTCTATTTGCGAATAATCAGCATCAACTAAAACATTATCTTCACTTGAAGCAACAAACATACTTCTTATTTCTCTACTTTCAGATGACCTAATAGGAATATTTTGCAAATTTGGTTCAACAGATGATAACCTGCCAGTTGTTGTCAATGTCTGTTTAAAATATGTATGAACTTTGCCATCAGATGATATATGTGGATACATTCCAGTCACATAAGTATTTAAAAATTTTGATACTTTCCTATATCTTAAAATATAATTAATAATTTCATTTTTATTTTTTAATTTTTCAAGATGTTCAGCGCTGGTGCTATCACCTTTGACCTTTGGTAATCCTAATTTATCAAATAAGATATTTGCAAGTTGTTTTGGAGAATTTATATTGAATTTATCGCCAGCAAGTTCATAAATTGTAATTGTTAAACTTTCAAGTTCTGATGAATATTTTTCAGAAAGACTATCAAGTATTTGTCTGTCTATATTAAAACCATCATTTTCCATTGAAAATAATACTTTTACAAGTGGAATTTCAACTTCATAATACAAAAAATGCAGATTATTTCTTTCTATTTTATTTTTATATTCATCTTCAATCTCAAATAAACTGCAAGCGATATTAGCCTCAAAATCATAGCCAAATATATCACTGGCACTATCAACCGAAACGCCATCCACCAGTGATTTGGCAATTGCAACATCAAAATAGTTTTCTAAATTAATACTATATTGTTTTAATACATACATTAATTTTTTACTATCAGCTACTACTTTAGTTATCTTTGTTGAAGTAAATAAACTTTTAAAGACTTCATAAAAATCTGATTCATCTACACCTTCCATTAAAAGATTAGTATTTAAATGAATCAAACATTCATCTTTACCATATGAAATATGTATGTCATTATTATTAATATATATTGAAAATTTGCCAGTTTTTTCAATTTCACTAGCCAGATTTTGCAATTCTTCTTTTTTTGCATAATTTTTGATATTATATTTATTTTGTAATTTAACTTCTTTTACACCATTAAATATTTCTTGCCTTTTTATGAGTGTTCTAAATTCATAATATTTAAAAAATTCTAAAACATTATTATTGAATGGATAATCATACTTTAAGTCATCTAATGAAACATTTAAATAACCCTTTCTTAAGATTGTAGCAAGTTCTTTAGACATAAAAGCATCATTTTTATTGTTCTTTAAATTTTCTTGAACCTTACCAGTGATTTCATCTATATGATTATATACCCCATCTAAACTTCCGAATCGAAGTATAAGTTCAGTTGCAGTTTTTTCACCTACACCTGCAACACCTGGTATATTATCTGACTTATCACCTTGCAGCGCTTTTACATCAATAAATTGTTTTGGTGATACACCATATTCATTTTTAAGTTCTTGCAAGCCCATAATTTTAAGTTCACTTGTTCCACGCTTTGTAAAATAAACTTTTGTATCATTATCAATAAGCTGGAATGAATCTCTATCACCTGTTACAATAATTGTTTCAGAATTATCTGCAAATTTATCAGATAATATGCCAATAACATCATCACCTTCTATACCTTCCTTTTCTACCAAAGCAATATTCATAAGCTTTAACATTTTTTTAAGAGGTTCAAGCTGTGACCTTAATTCATTTGGCATTGGTTTTCTGGTTGCCTTATAGCCTTCAAAAATATCATTTCTAAATGTTTTTTTTGCTGCATCAAAAGCAACAGCTATATGTGTTGGTTTTATATTTTCAATTATATTTAAAATTTGTATTGCAAATCCATAAACCGCATTTGAGTATTCACCATTTGTATTAGATAAAAGCGGCAAAGCATAAAATGACCTATAAAAAATACTACTACCATCAATTATTACAATTTTATTTTTCATTTTGTTCTCCAATTGTTAAATTAATTATACAACTTTTAAATAAAAAACAAAACAAAAAGGGAAAGATTTTTCCCTTTTGATTATCAGTTAGTATTATTTTAATCACTTGTTGCAGTAGATAATGTTGCAACGATTTTGATTTTGATAGTACTTTCTGTACCATCTGTATATTTTGAAATTAAACTATACTCTTCAGTATTTGCTGAAAGTAACAATTCACAATATGAATCTTCACCTGCTTCGTTATCAAGTAAATCAGTTAATTTGCCAGAGTAATTTTCAACATTTGCATCATCTGAATATACTTTTGTTACATCTCCCTTTAATTTAAAAGAAGAAAGTGTACGTTCCCTATCAAATGTGAACTTAATAGCTACAACATGTGTAACATCATCAACACCATATGCATTTTTTTGAGATTTTGACATGGCATCAATTTTACCACTTATTGTAACTATATTTCCATCTTGAGTAAGTTTTACATTATCACTATTTTCAAATTCAACTTCATTAACAACAATTGTTTCAAGTTTTACTTTTTCACCAGCACCATTTTCACTACCGCTTGTTTTTTCACCACAAGCAACCATAGGAAAACATAACATAATAGCCAACGTACAAATTGTTAAAAGTTTTAATATCTTTTTCATTCAATTTATCCTCCTTAATTAAGTTTTAAATCACTTGCAAAATAAACAACATAATTTTGTTCATTTGCATCTTTATTCCATTTTACAGATATAGTTATTGTTTTGTCTGGTACAGCCTCTAAAATGATGAATGTATAGTCTGAACCATTTAAATGCTCAGCATCATAAGCACGAACTCCATTGGTTGAAATTTGCACTTCATCCTTTTTTACATCCTCATCAATTGCAGTAAGTTTAATTGCTACCACATAATTAATATCTTCATCAATCTTAAATTCTTTTTTTACATCAGCATTATCTAATTTTTCAACCGAACCATAAATTGTGAAAACATTTTTATCTTCATTTTTGATTTTTACTCCAGTATTGGCAAAAGTGTATGTGTCGTGTATTCTATCACCTGCACCCATTAATTCAATTGCCTCACAGCATTTTCCATTTCCACAAGAAGCGAACATAAAGCACGAAAACATGACAAGTAATAAACATAAAATTTTTTTCATAATCAATCCTCTAAACTTATTTTGTTACACATTTATAAAATTATGTATTTTATTTTCAAATAAAAAATATTTAGCAATTTTATGCTTTTTATAGTAATTTCAAATATTTTATACGTAAAAACGCAAAAAAAAGATATACCATAATCGGTATATCTCTTTAAACTTTTCTCTTTAATCTTTTTCTATTTATTATTGAATCAGTTATAAGTATGCTTCTTGCAGACAAATTAACATCATCTACAGATACATCTATATCATCATCAGCATTTGGATCATCTATAATAAATTTTGCAAGCTCTTCTCTCTTTCTTCTCTCTAGCCAATCTTTCATATAATCTTTATCATTTTTATAATCTTTAAGCGGTGTCTCAAAATTTGAATCCTCATCGCCATCTACACTGAATTTAGCACCACTATTTGCAAGCATTTTTGATGTTCTTGAATAAAGGCTATTAAATATATTTTCATCATCTTTTAAATGTTTATCTACATTTATATTTAAATATCTATCAGAAAGATGTGGACAGAATATTTCATCAACTGAACCGCATTCAATACATCTTGAAATTCGCCTTGTCTTGTCAAAATATCTATTACCATCTGCATTTGTCTTAACAGAGTTTATCCTGCTTGTAACAACTTCAGGTGTTTGTTCTATATTATCAACATCTTCAGTATCAATTTCAACTTGATTATCATTTTCTCCAAGTGAAACTAATTTTGACACTTTTTTAGAAGACTTTACAAATTGCATTTTTTCAAGCAATTCATTTTCATCTATATCGGGTTCAATCTCTCCTGGAGCCTGAATATCTAATTTAGATTCTTCCCTTTTAAAGACTTGTTCTACATGTGGTTTTAACTTTTTATCTCTTTTAGCAAGCTTAGATTTATTTTCATCTTCAAACAAATCATCAGTACCATCGTCTTCTGATTCTTTTAATACTATATCCTCAGAAGGTTCATTTATTTCTACACTTTCAGTGGCTGTTGATGTATCAACTTGATTTGTTTGTTCTTCTTTTTTTGATGGATAAACTTTTTCCACTTTAGCATTCTTTTTCTTTTTTCTAGGCGAAATAAATACTACTAAAAGTATTAGTATAAAAACTAACACAGTTGCAACTATTAAAAGTGGATTTGAAAATAGTAGCTCAAACATTATTTCACCTCCCTTAATGAAAAGTTTTGCTATTATTTGTTATCATCATTATTACTATTATTGCGTTTTTGTGCAGCAGCAAGGCTAGCAAACCTTGCAGCAAGTGGATTCATAGGTGGAGTCATACCACCGCTTGAAAATGGTGAAGAAGATGAGAATGAAGGTGTAGATGTAATTGGTTTTGTTGTTGCAGACTCCTTCTTGCCTGAAGCAATCTTCTCTGCCTTTTCTTCTTCTGATTTACTTAATGAACGGCGCATATCAGTATCCGCTTGAATGTTCTGCATTTCATAATAGTCATTTACTGAAATTTTGCCAGATGACAAAGCTTTTGCAAGTGCTTTTGGAACTTCTGCCTCAGCTTTTATAACTTCAGCACGCATTTCTTGTACACGAGCTTTCATTTCGTTTTCAGCAGCAATAGCCATACTCTTACGTTCCTCAGCCTTTGACTGAGCAATTCTCTTTTCTGCTTCTGCTTTTGCAATGTTAAGTTCTGCGTCAATATTTCTACCAACGTCAATATCTGCGATATCAAGTGATGAAATATAATAAGCAGTACCTCTATCAAGTCCCTTTTCAAGCACTGTAGATGAAATAAGTTCTGGACTTTCCAAAATCATTTTGTGTGAATCTGTTGAACCAACTGTGGTTACGATACCTTCACCAACCCTCGCAATAATTGTATCTTCACCAGCACCAGATATCTGCATAAGCATATTTGATACCACAGTAACTTTTGCTTTAACAATAAGTTCAATACCATCTTTTGCAACAGCTGAAATTTCAGGAGTTTCAATAATTTTTGGAACGACTGTATTTCTAACTGCTTCATAAACATCACGTCCGGCAAGGTCAATAGCTTTTGCCTTTTGAACGGTTAAATCAATATTTGCTGAATATGCAGCAACGAGTGCTTTAACAACATTTTCAACACTGCCACCTGCCATATAGTGAGTTTCAAGTTCATCAACTGAAATTTTTAAACCTGCCTTTCTCGCAGTAATATAATTTAGTGTTATAAGTTGACAATCAACTTTTCTAAGTTTCATACCAATTAGTTTTATCATTGATATATGAGCTGAAGAAACAAACGCACGAAACCACAGTTTAAATGGTACCAAAACCAGCATTGTGATTATTAGTGCAAGAATAACTACTGATACTATGCAAATACCAGCAATCCAACCAGCTCCAAGTGATGCACAAATTAGCATAATACACCTCCATGTTTAAATATATTATAACATACTTAATTCTAAAAATCAATACCTTAATAAAATAATTATAATAATATAACAAATTAATTTGATAATTAATGTTTTAAAATCATTTTAAATAACATAAAAAACGCAAAACCACATGGATTTTGCGTTAAATTTTATTAAAATCTGTATCTAGAGTTATCTTTTACATTTTTATCTATTTTATGTTTATAAAATAATCCATATTTTTTTCTTGCATCTAAATCAGCCTGCTCATATCTATACATAACAATATCAAGAGTGTTTTTGTAATCTTGTTCATTACCAAACTTACCTTTAAATTTTTTTAAAATTTTAATAGAATATTTCTGAGCATCCCTTTCAACCGCCTGATTATTGTACATAAGATTATCAGAATTAGCACTAAAATATCCTATCCAGTTTTGACGCCATCTTTTAGCTGTAAACTCAAACCAATAAAGATCTCTTTGCGTAACAGAAAATTGATATGCATGTCTGGTTTCATGTGCAATTGTTTCTAGTGCATGGAAACGATATTTTGGCTCAAAAATTAAGTTTTCATTTATAACAATTTTTTGCTCTCCTCCGATAGTGGTAAACACACCAAAACAGTTCCAATCGGCACTACCCTCTTTAATTGTTAAATCAAGTGGATCAATATTTAACCAACCAGCTATTTTTTTCTCTACAGCTCTTAAAGCCATAAAACGTTTTTCTGGCGATAACTTTAACCATTTTTTATGTTTAAATTTTGAAAATACAAATAACATACTAC
>CAZYYI010000044.1:0-8522 GCA_964651835.1 uncultured Lachnospiraceae bacterium | reverse complement strand
TTGATAACCAGCTTCGTGGTCGTGCTGGTCGTCAAGGTGACCCAGGTTCTTCAGTATTCTATATTTCAGCTGATGATGATTTGCCAAGAGTTTTTGGTGGCGAAAAATTAAAGCGTATGGCAGAATTCTTTAAACTTGAAAAAGATGCTTCAATCAATTGGCGTTTCTTCTCTCATAATGTAGAAACCGCACAAAAAAGGGTAGAAGGAAATAACTATTCTATCCGTAAAAGCGTTGTTGAGTATGATAATGTGCTTAACCATCAAAGAGAAGAAGTTTACGGCGAGCGTAACAAGATTTTAGACGGCGTTGATATGCATGAAAAAATACTTGGTATGATTCGTGATGTGGTTGATGATGTTGTGGGTGAATACTCAAACTTCCAGAAACCAGAAGAAGTTGATATTGAAGCTTATAATAGGGCGTTAGAAAAAAGACTTTTACCACTTGGTTCAAACTTTATTTCGCTTGAAGTTGTGTCTGACTATAGCACTGATGAAATTGCTGATGAAATTTATAATAGAGCGGTTAAAAGATATGAACAGCGTAAAGCTGATTATGAAGCACAAGGCATAAACTTTGCTGCTGTTGAAAGAGAAGTATTGCTCAAAATTTTGGACAGAAAATGGATTGACCATATTGATGATATGGATAACCTCAGAACAGGTATTGGTCTTCGTGGCTATGGCAATAAAAACCCAGTGCTTGTTTATCAGGCAGAGGGCTTTGAAATGTTTGACGAAATGATTATGTCAATGCGTCTTGATGTTGCAAACTTTTTGATGGGTATTAATATCCGAATTGGTGTTTCACCAGAACAACTTATGCAAATGCGTAAAGCTCAGCAAAACGCAGCAAAGGCTGCTGCAAAAGCTGCAAGGTCAACAGATACCCCAGCTCCAACTAAAAAGGAAAAGGAAATTGGCAGAAATGACCCTTGCCCTTGTGGTAGCGGCAAAAAATACAAAAACTGCCACGGAAAATAAACGTTGAAAATCAGGCATCTTGCTTTGTTCTTTAAAAAATCCTCACACACTCATTTACTATTAGTAAAATCATGCGTGAGGATTTTTTAGTGCCTTGCAATATACCCAATTTTCAGCGTTTATTATATTTCTTTGAATTAATTTTATTGAAATTTAATTTGTTACTAAAAAATTTCCAAATAGTCATTTAGGTTACTAAACTCCTATGTGAACTTTTTATTTTGCCTTGTTCTTAATTTAATTTTTGACCTTATTAATTATTATTCACCAAAAGTGCCGCCAGTTTTTTTGTTTTCATTTGCTGGATACAAAACATTTCTCATATTTTCAAACTTTATATCATCTTCTGCATTAACAACTTTGTTGAATAAAGAGAATAATATTTGTTTATTTTCTTGATTTTCAGTAATTCCATATTTTTTGAAATATTCAAAAAGGTTATCAGAACCACTAAGTACGCTAATCACAGCATTTTTGTTATATGTAGAAATCGGATTACCAAGTTTTTCAATTTCATCGTTAGATATAGTTGAATTGTTTATTTTATTTTGTTTTTCTAAATCAAACAAGCAAAGTGTAGATTCTTTATTTGCAAGTTCTTCATTTAAAATTGCAAATTTTGAGCCATAAATTGAAAATGAGTAAGCAGGAAAAACTTTATCCCAAAATTTTCCAGAAATTAGGTTTGAATCATTAAGAAATGGGTTGTAATCTGATTTAAAAAATGTTTCTTTAACTTCGCCATTTTCTTCAAACCTAACAAGATATAAAGATGGAACAAGATTATTAACAACCATATATGATTTTCCAGTATTGTCTATTATATAATTTGGGTTTCTATCATTGCCTTCTTGAAAAATAAAAAATAAATTGTCCATAAAATCTCCTAAGATCAAATTACAAGCAAATTATAACACTGAGCAAAGCTAATGTCAATACGGAGATTTAAATTAATTTTATTGAATATGGCATAAAAGGCTTTAAATTTATGTCAAATTTTTAAAAATTTATGTATTTGTTTGCGAAAATAAAATAAGTTTGCTATTATTTATTTAGATATAAGTAGGAGAGTCTATGTTAGTTAATAATGTGCGTGGCGACAGGTTTGCAGCAGCTATTGTAAGAGATAGTGAATTTTACATTGAAGTTGCCAAGTTTGTGCAAGCTTATAACACAATAATTAAAAATCCTAATGAGTTTTTGACAGAGGTTGGCGAAAGCACAATCGATGAAAATACCCAGCGTTTGTCATGGGCTCAGTTTGTTAAGATTGTTGAACATTGTGATTTAGGTTTTAACGGCAAAGTTAATAGCACAGATTTGCTTGTATATTACAACTATGCTCTTCAAATTGGCAGTATTGATGGTGAAATGAGGCTTGCTAGTGTAAGTGATATTGCAAATGCTCAAAAGCATTATTATAACTTTATTGATGAGGCTACTGAAAGGGCACATAAAGAGTACGAAAAGCAACATCAAATTTCTGTGCTTCGTGAAAAGGAAGCTGGCAGGGTTGATACCAAACTTGGCTATTTTAAGTCTGGCGTTATTGTATCAGCAATAATCGCGCTTGTTGGTGTGTTATTGTTTGTTGTAGGCTTTGTTGGATTTTTTATAGACAATGCCTTTGTGCGTGCTTTTGGCAACATTATTCCAGTTTGGAATAGGCAGTATATGGGTGCAATAGTTTTGATAGTTTGGGGACTGCTAATATTTGCAATCTTTGATTATTTGTGTTTGAATTTAAGGGTTAGGCATTTTAAACTTAAAAAAGCAAATGATTATTTGTTTGAAAGAGCAGATGAAAGTTTTGATATTGAAGATGAATTAAAAACTAAATTTGATAATTTTAAAAAGAATTTAAGCGTCGTTCAAGCAGAGCTTGCTGATCCAAACAAAAAATTTGATGTAACACATAATATTGAAGAACTTAAAGCACATAACAAATATTATCAAAGGTTTGCTGAAAAAACGGAAGAAAATGAATATTCTTCCTCAGAAAATGCAAATGAAAATCAGCTTGCCGGTAATGATGAGGCTGAATTTGCCCCAGTAAGACTAACCAAAGAACAGCAAGAAAACTTGCATCAAGTAAGCAAAGAGGCAATCACACTTGAAGGCGTGCTTGATGAAGAGGCTTATAATGAAAAGTTTGAAAAAACTGATAAGGAATTTGATGTAAAAGAACAAGCATCAGAGGCTGAGCAACAAGAACAAGAGGAAAGCCAAGAACAAGAAAATAGTATTGATTTGAATGATGAAAATATACTTGCTTCACTTGATCTTATGAGTGAAATTATGGGTGTAAATATCATTGAAAAAGATGAAAGGCAAAATTCTTAATTAAATATAAAATATTTTTAAGCTATAAAGAATCAAGTAAAAATATAAATAATTTTTCAAAAGGGTATTTTAATTTATATAAATATATGTTATAATAATAATACTAGATTAGAATAACTTTAAATCACACACAAGGGGGATAAATTATGGCAGATGAAAAAAGTTATTGGCCAGAAGCCGTCAAAAAGGCTATTCGTGCAGATGGTGAAGATGGTTGGACACCCGAACGTTACACACATTTGTATGTGTATGTGTTTTTGTATCACAAAATTAGAGGAAACCCTCAAAAGTATGGTTTGAAAGATGAAGATTTAGATGGTTTGGCAATGCAAAGTAATGCCAACCAAACTATTTTTGAGGCTATATATAAACATTTTGATGAATTAATGAAAGACTATAAACTTGATAGTTTAGGCTTTTTGTTTAACCAAGAAAAGTTTAAAAAGGATATGCCAAACCTTGATTCATACGCAAGAGATTTAGCTATGCGTTTTGAAATGGAAGGCAAGGTAGATGAAAAAAACAAGGGCACAATGATTACTATGTCACAGGTTGACATGGTTTTGGATATTAAGCGTGAAAAAGCCCGTTCTCCATTTTTGGCTGTCAAAAGATCTAATGATGATACCCCTGGTGCAAGGAATTCAAAAACTGGTGATGAAAGTGAAGAAACTGGTATTAATATCAGAGAATGGAAAGAAGCTGAAAGTCAACGCAAAAGGCTTAGAGCTCCTGTTCGTAGATCAAGATTAAAACAATTTTTGTTTGGTGCACTCACAGTTGTTGCCGCAGCTGGTGCACTTGTTGGTGCTGGTGCACTCATTGCAGGTGGTGGAGCACTTCTTGGTGGACTTTTTGGTGGCATATATACAACTGCCACAATGGGCAGTGCGATTGGCGGTTTATTTGGTGGAATTGTTAGTGGTATTGCTGCAAGATTTGGTTTTAAAAAGTATTTTGAAGAGCGCGCCAAAAAAATTGAGTATAAAAAGAATTACTTAAAATTTATGCGCAGTGAAGGCGAATACATGAGTAAAGATGGCAAGAAAAAGGGTTGGCGTGATATTAGACAAAGATATAAAGATGGTTTAATTGAGTGGGCAATAATGTCTAAAGATCTTGTGGATTTTAAGAAAACCTATTATCCAAAATTGCAAGCAGAATATGATAGGCTAGTTGCTGAGCAAAAAGGATATAAAGATATTTTGGCAGACCCTAATGCCTCTCCAGCTGCAAAAGCGAGAGCTGAAGCATTGCTAGCTGATGTTAATGCAAGACTTGCAAATTTTAATTTACAAAGAAAATTTATAAGTGCTTATCAAGACTATATTAAAGCAAAATATCCAGGATATTGTAAACGCTATGCTAAGTGGGATGAATTACCTAAAAAAGCTATATATAATGAAAGTGTTTCAAGTTCTGGTGATATAATGCAGAAAACTTTAAGTACACTAAAACATCAAATTGCATATGGCGATGAAAAAAATAATAAAACAATTGGAGAGTTTATCCAGGATATAAAAGATTCTATTACTAATAAAAACGCATCTCTTGAAAGTTTAAAGAGAGATTATGAAAACCTTGAAGGACTTAAAGATCAGTTTAACAATCAAAATTCTGGTAAGGAATATTTGCAACTTGTTAATGAACTTAGCAAAAGAATTGTCGATAGAATTGCCAATGTTGCAGATTTGCCATATACTAACCAAACATTAAAAGAAATCAATGACTGTTTTGATGATACCAAAATTATGGAAGCAATTAAAAAAGCAGGCGTTGCAGGTGCAGAGCAAGAACTTAAGAGTTTAACCAAATTTATTAATCAAGAAGCAACTATTTTGGACGATAAGCTTGGTGTTACAATTTCTGAACAACTTAATTTGAATAGTAGATCTATCATTAGTGGTTGTGTAAGACTTGGTGCAAATGCGATTGATATTTCATCTATTGCAAATAAAATTGAAAGCATGAATAGTCAAACTCAGTATGGTGTGATAGAAAGTGAAATAAATGCAATTGCAAATGAAGATGTTAAAAGATATCTTAGATTTATGCTTGATAGAAAAAATAGAGAGTCTACTGTAGATACTTCACGTGTTAATAATGCTGAAATTAAGTCTCTTATTGATAATTTGATAGTTAACCCTAATACTTCAGAAGCTATCAGAAAGAGAATTGATGAGATTAGTAGAGATGCAACACTGGGAGCAACTTTTGATAAAAAAGCAGCTATTAAGGCACTTGAAGCTCAGTTAAAAGTTGTGCAAGCAAAGAATAAACAAGATGTTACTGCAAGAGCATTTGATGCAATTAAAGATCCAAACAAAGGTTCAGATTTACTTGTTAAATATTATGATGATTATATTGGCAAATTAACATACTCTGATGACTTTGATAAAGGTGATATGCCAAATACTATAAGCAAAATTTTAAAAGTTCCAGACAAATCGGTAAGAGATTATCTTATGCTTAAGCTTGGTGAAAAAGTGCAAAAAGTTTATACTGATCACTTTAATACCAAAGCGGGTGATTATGCAACAGACTTAGAGGGTATAAGAAAGTTTGTTAGAAATGCAAAAAATAGTGCAGTTTTAAATGATGCACAAAAGTCAGCGGTAACTGGATTAATAGGTTCAAGTTTAAATGCAGCTCTTGATACCCAACTAGGTAATATTAATAAAGGTTTGTTTGCTGGTATAACTGATTTTGATAGTGCTGGAAAAACTGCAGCTGAGCTTATTGAAAGGTATACCCAAATGATTAAAAAATCTATGCTTGGTGAAAGCAAAGATGCTGGTTTTAAAGAATTCTTTGATAAATCAACTCCAGAAAGTGAAGCTTTAAAAGCAAGAATAACAAACTTTACCGATACAATTTCATTAATTCCTGGTTTTTTAAATACAGGTAGTAAAGTTAATGGTCAAGCTCCAACTTTTGACTCTTCATCAAAAGATGCAGCATTATTCCTTAAAACATTTTATGAAGATAAAAATCGTGATAAAAATGATCCATTATTTGATATTTGTTCAAAAATATCAAAAACCTATACAAATATAAAGGGTGAAGAAAACTTTAATGCAGCAGGTGATATAGTAAGTGTAGATGCCTCAACTGGAAGAAAAACTATTGATGAATCAAGATTGCTTACTGAATCTATGTATGAGGTCGATGATGATGGAAAACTTAATGGTGGTATTCTTTATGAGTTCAAAGAGCATTTAGAAACTATCAATGGTAGTAGTATGAGTGATGACGATAAACTTGCAGCACTTATAATTTTAAAGAAAAAGTGTGTTGGTTTATTCCGTGCTCAGATGGCTAAAAATATTAAAGAAGCTAAATCAAGTACAAATGTAAATACTTATATTACTAATACTGCTATGCCAGCATCTGAAGCTCAGCTTGATAAATTTAATGAACTTTTATTCGAAGATATTGATGAACGAATTACTCATTATGGTGGTTCAAGTGTACAAACTATTAATGAAGAAATCCAATCTAAAGGTTTAGTAAATGAGTCAGACTATCAGAACTTCGTTTCTATGAGATCAATGTAAAGAAAATAAAAAACAGCGGTTATCCGCTGTTTTTTTGTTGTGTTTAATTAATTATTAAAAAGCTCTTGGGTTTGGTTCTCTGCTAGCAAGTTCTGCTGCAATATTATTTTTAAGTGTTGAATATAGATAAAATAATTTAGTTTCATCAGCATATGCATGTTTTGCTATAGCTTGTAAGCATTGCATTTTGCTATAAATATCTGAAACATTTTGCTTATTGTGTCCCTTTGGATTTTTTTTATGTTCTTCATCTAAGATCTCTTGGCTATCTTCTTTAAATTGTTTTAACTCATCTTCAAAAACTAATTCAAATTCAGAAGGGTATTTATTTAAAAGTTTTACTGTATCCATACTTTCAACACAATTATTATTAAATTCTTTAAAGTAAGCAAATTCAATACTGCCTTTATAAACAAAATCTGTTAAAAGATTCATTACTCGGCTGCCATCAATATTGTGGATATACATTTGTAAATTTTCATTATCATCGTATGCCCATTGAATATCACTCAATTTATATTTCATAATGTTCTCCTCCCTTAACATTAATCTTTATAAAATCATTTAATTTTATATTTTTGTAGTTTATAATATTAGAAATATTTTGGATTAGATTTTCTAATTTCAATTTCTTTAGTAACTCGTTCCTGTATAGCGTAATAAACTTTGAATAGCACATCTTCATTAATAGTTAAATCTATTAAAGAATGTACATCTCTAATTTGACTATTTTGTTCTTCAAAAGCAAGTTCAATTTGGTCATGATATCTATTAAGTTTACCGTGTTTATCTCTTATTAAAGCTCTTTCAGTAAGATGTCTTGATGCCTTTTTTACTATTTTTGAACATTGTTTTTGTGCTTGTTTATTTATTTCTTCATATTCTCTTAATTCATTTGCAAATATCTTTTCAAATATGTAAGCGTATTTATAAGTTGCATTTAATGAATCAAAACGACCAATACAACTATTACCAAATTCATATTGATACGCATAAAATAAATCTCTAGTATTAGCAACATAGTCTGTTAATAAATTTTTAAAGCTGTTTCCATCAGCATTTTGAATATACATTTGAAGTTTGCCGTCATCGCCATAAGCCCAGTGGATATCACGTAATTTATACTCCATAAAAAACTCCTAGTCACTTAGTACCATAATTTTACCACAAATTTAGGATTTGTCAATACCCATCAAAAAAACCACAGCTAAAAATAGTTGTGGTTTTTTATTTATTATTTAATTTATATTACTTTTATCCTTTAATCTCGTTTATAACAACATCACCGCAAAGCACTTCGGTGTATGAGTAGGAAAGTGGATTTTTGCCCTCTCCAATATTCACGGTGAATATGCTTGGATAAACATTTTCAATAATACCTTGGTACTTTTCAATCTTCTTTCTACCTTTGTTTATTTCCATAGAAATACTTAATCCTTTAAGCCTTTCAATCTCTTCAATAACTGCTTGCACATTATGATTAACTCTTCTCATTACATTCTCCTTTTAAAAGAAATTTTAACCAATAAAAAAATTTTTATTCAATTTGGTTATAATTTGTAATTTTGCTAAATATAATTTGGTCAATGGGGGAAGTGTATGGAAAATTCAGTAATTTTCGCAAGGAAAAAGTTTG
>CAZYYI010000043.1:0-8781 GCA_964651835.1 uncultured Lachnospiraceae bacterium | reverse complement strand
TATGGACATTATGCTTAAAGCAAAAGAAAATGGTGAAGAATATAAAATTCCAGAAGAATTAAAAAATGAACTTTTGAAAGCTAGCCACAGAAAATATACTACTGGATTTATGATTAATGATGAAAACTGCACTCAAAATTATGAATCTGCAGCACAAGAACAAGACAGTAAATTTATGGCTATTGTTAAACAAGTTGAATCAGGTAAAATTTTAGTTGAACAAAGAAATAAGTTTTCTGTGGGTGATACATTAGAAATTTTATCTCCAACAGAACTTTTTAATGCTAAATTTGAAGTAACAAAAATGTTTGATGAAAAAGGAAGTCCAATTGATACAGCCAAAAATGTTCAACAACTTATTTGGATTGAAACCGAGCTACCATTTAGTGTTGGTGATATTTTAAGAAAATAGTTTTAATTGTATTATTTTTTCTAATTAAAATGAATTTTTATAATTTATGTATTAAATTGAAATTGAAGTTAATACTTCAATTTTTTTATTTATCATAATTTTATATATTTCGACATAATATTTTTGTAGGGGGAAATTATGATTCTATCAGGACTATTTTCACTTCTCGCCAAATTATTTTTCTTTACAGGAAAAGTAGAAATTAAAAATACTTTTGAAAAGCCACTATCAAGTGAAGATGAAAAAATTTACTTTCAAAAAATGAAAGATGGTGACAAACTTGCTGAAGAAATTTTAATAAAACATAATTTAAGACTTGTAGCACATATAGCAAAAAAATATAGAAACTCTAATATAGATACTGATGATTTAATATCTATTGGATCTATAGGACTTATGAAAGCTATTAAAACATTTACTTATGAAAGAGGTAACAGTTTTTCAACTTATGCATCAAGATGTATTGAAAATGAAATTTTAATGACTTTTCGTTCTGATAAAAAGAATGCATCAGCAGTTTATCTTGATGAAGTTATTTCAGTAGATAAAGATGGTAACAATCTATCATTGTATGAAATTTTGAATGATAATGAAACTGCTGTTGATATTCAAGTGGAAAATAAAATTTTATACAAAAAAATTGAAGAAGTTATTTTAAGTAAGCTTTCTGGACGCGAAAGAGAAATTATCATTAAAAGATATGGCCTTGCTGGTGAAATTCCAAAAACTCAAAACGAACTTGCAAAAGAGCTAAATATCTCTCGTTCATATATATCAAGACTTGAAAAGAAGGCAATTGATTTAATTAAAGTTAACTGCAATTTTTAGAATTTAACTTTAATATTAATCTAAATTATACTGTATTACTTTAATTTTGGAAAATTAATGATACTTAAATTATTTTAATATTCTTTTTTATACATATATTGACATAACAAGATTCATTTGTTACAATTTGCTTGGAGCCAATTATGGGAGATAAAGAATACCTTAAAACCGAAAAAGTTTTTCTTCAAGTGATTTTTGAAAATGAAGACAAGCAGCCAGAAAACTACACTTACATTACAAGTGATTTTGGTAATTTTCGCATTGAAGTTTTAACATATGCACCAACTGACAAATGGGGAAATAAAGATTTTACCAGAGGAAGATATGCTTACAAAATATTAAATGGCTTATATAAAGGTGGATATTTAATTCAAATTGATAATTACCAATTTCAATACACTGACGAAACACTTTCTGGTTTTATAGATGCCAATGGAGTGTATCATCAAATTGAGTTACGATTTGATGCCGATTATTTATATAATCCAGTTGATATTCACATTTCTTCAGCAATAGTAAAAGAGTTTTTTAATGAATACTGCAATATGGTGGCATTATTTTTAGCAAACGGCAATGAAGTTTTAAATGTAATAGATTTTGATGCAGCATTCTTTAAATTACCTGAAATTATGTTTAATTTTGAAACTGCATTTTACAAAGATACAAAATTTCAAAATGAATCATTGTATGGACAACTTTACACAAATTCATTCAATAATAAACTTAAGTGGGAAAGATTCAATCTAACAGAAAAACAAGTCAAACCTTATTTAACTCAAGCAAAAAAAGATTTTTGGAAATTAGTTAAACTAAAGCAGGCAAGTCTCTATTATTCTTCAAAAAATGATATTGGTATACAACTTTCAGATCAAATTAGTATGTTCAGTAAATCAGATGATAAATGCAAGAATAATAGTAAATTATTATAATTTGCAATCTAAATTACTAATTATTAACTAAGCCATCCTTGACTTTAAACTGCAATTAGTTTATAATAAATAAAGTTGGTTGGGCAATTACGCCATTTTGGTGAGGAAAGTCCGCGCACCATAGAGCAAACACGCTTGATAACGTCAAGACAGGGTGACCTGATGAAAAGTGCAACAGAAATATACAGCCTTCGGGCAATGGTGAAATAGTGAGGTAAAAGCTCACTCGAAATATTGGTGACAATAATTCGCTGTAAACTCCGTGTGGTGCAAGATGTTGGAACATATGGGCTGCTCGTCCGTTCCCGTGATCGCTTGACTATAGTAGCAATACTATAGCTAGAATGATGATTGCCTTAAATGACAGAACGCGGCTTACAGATCAACTAAACGCATATTTATTATGCGTTTTTTTATTTGCATCTTATATAAACTATTTTATTGTAAATAATTATTACAATGGTAGTTATTTTAGTTTCAACAACACTATCTATGTTTTCAGTTGGCGTTTCAAGCTGGCTAATTTTAAATTGGAAAAAAAATAATAAACCCCAAATAGCAACTATAAATGATTTAGAAGATTGCTTTATTAAAAACAAAAATGAAAAAGTAGAGTATATTAAACTTGAAAATTCAAATTCAAATTATAAAGTTAAAAGTATTTTTAGGCATTTAACAAAACCTATGTTCACAGATAAAATAGTAATTAAAAATAAAGATTATCTTTTATCTATTTCAAAGTTTGTAGATTATAAAATAAATAATAGCAAACAGACTTACAGATCAAAACATAATATAGTTTTAATTGAAAAGTTATCAGCTATACTTTGCAGTGAAATTATCAAACGTGGAGAGTGCAACCTTTTTCATAAATTTGAACTATGCAAACAAAAATTTAACTTAAGACAAAAAGAAATCAAAATCTTTAAGCTTTTAATCGCCAAACATTTAATTGATGAAATATATAATCTTGAAAAAGAGTTATGTGAAATATCTGGAGTGATTATAAAATCAAAAACCGCAAAACATACCACAAACTATCGCAAAAAGTTGCTAAATTCTGCTAATTTGTATGGAATTTTAAAATTTAATAATAATTCTACAAAATTACTATTTTTTAAATCACATAACAAAATTAAAATAATTAAAAACTTTTTTGCAGAACTTTTTGAAGCAGAAAACAGAATTAAAATTGCTTGTACATATCTTAAAGTGTTATTTGATTAATAAATTCATTTTGCTTTACTTTTCTAAAATTATGGTGTATAATATTTTGCATAAATAGAGGGTGAGTATGAATAATTTATTTTCTGAAAATTCGCAAAAATTAGCACCGCTTGCAGACAGACTGCGACCAAAAACACTCGATGAATTTTTGGGTCAAGAACACTTGCTTGGCAAAAATTCTTTTTTAAGACGAGCTATAATTGCTGGTAAACTTGGCAGTTGTATTTTCTATGGTCCACCTGGAACAGGAAAGTCTACACTAGCATCATTAATTGCTAATAATTCTGGTAGCAATTTTGTAAAATTAAATGCTGTATCATCAGGCGTTTCTGATGTAAAAGAAGTTATAAGCACTGCAAAAAATAATCTCGAAATGTATGGTAAAAAAACTTATTTACTTCTTGATGAATGCCATAGATGGAATAAGGCACAATCTGATTCTATGCTTGAAGCAATTGAAAAGGGCTATATAGTTTTTATTGGCGCTACTACAGAAAATCCATTTATTTCAATGACAAAAGCTATAGTTTCAAGATGCAAAATATTTGAATTTAAATCACTATCAAAAGAAAATATTTTAACTGTAATTAATAAAGCAATAACCGACAAAAATGTTGGCTTTGGAAATTTAGATATTCAAATATCTGAAGATGCTAAAATGCAATTTGTTAACACATCTGGCGGTGATGCAAGAGTAGCTCTTGGAAACTTTGAAATAGCAGTCCTTTCATCTTCAAAAGAAAACGGAAAAATTGTAATAAGCGATGAAGAAGCTAAAGAAATATGTTCAAATGCAAACTTAAGTATTGATAATGATAGTTACTACGATATGCTATCTGCTTTTTGCAAAAGTTTGAGGGGCAGCGATGCAGATGCTGCACTTTACTGGGCACACAGATTAATTGAATCTGGCTGTGACCCGCTACTTATATTTAGAAGGCTTATGGCACATGCAAGTGAAGATGTTGGACTGGCTAATTCTAATGCGCTTATTGTTGCAACCAGTGCTCTAACTGCTTACAATCAAATGGGTGTGCCAGAGGGACTAATTCCACTTTCACACGCTATAATTTATGTATGTATGAGTCCTAAATCAAATTCTGTTGTCGTTGCTATGAATGCAGCCAAAGCAGATGTTAAAAATACATTTACTGGTAGTGTACCAGACCATTTAAAAAATTATAACTACCTTAATGAATCTAGAGAGACTTACAAATATCCTCACGACTACGGTGGCTATGTTGAACAGCAATATTTGCCAGATGAAATTGCAAGCCACGTTTATTATGTACCTAGTAAAAATGGTAGTGAAGCATCTATAAAATTATCAGAAACTAAACAAAATAATAGTAAAAAATAAATTGCTAAATTTAGGAGAACTAATGATTACACCTGATGAAATATTAAAAGAAAAAGAATACTTAAAAAAAGTTATAGAGGTCTTAACCCAAGAAATTGAACATTTTAATGATAAAGTCAAATCTTTATCTAGCAATATCCAAGAGCAAATGACATACGCTTGGGACAAAACAAACCGCTTGTCTGACACCGAATTTGTTTATGCATTAGCTAATATTCAAAAGCGTAGCGTTTATGCAGAAAACGCAAATAAAAAGGTTGAAAGCTATAAAAAGATGCTAAATAATGCATATTTTGCCAGAATTGACTTTGATGATGGAGAAGAAACCATACCGGTTTATATTGGCATTGCATCACTTGAAGATGGTGATGATTTTTATGTTTATGACTGGAGAGCTCCAATTGCTGGCATGTTTTATAACTCTGAAATTGGCAAAGCAAGTTACACTATTTCAACTGGCGATAAGATAACAGGTAACATCACACTTAAAAGACAATATAAAATTAGCGGTGGAGAAATCAAAGAAGTTTTTGATACTGATATGCAAATTATTGATAACATTTTAAAAAATATGTTATCCGCAAATGCAAACAGCAAAATGAAAAATATTGTTAACACTATTCAAAAAGAACAAAACCAAATTATACGTAAAAACGATGTTGATATTTTAGTTGTTCAAGGGCCAGCTGGAAGTGGAAAAACCAGTATTGCCATGCATAAAATTGCATACCTTCTTTATAGTGAACGTGACAAAATAAACAATTCAAACTTAATGATACTTTCACCAAATGAAATTTTTAATAACTATATTTCAGATGTATTGCCTGAGATAGGTGAAGACAATGTATGTGAAGCCACATTTTTTGAATTTGCAAAACAATACATCACTGAATTTGCAATTGCTACAAAACTTGAAGATGTTTATGAAGCAGTATACTGCTTTGAAACTGAAAAAAGCAAAAATAAATATAATGAAATTAAATTTAAAACTAATGAATTATATACTGAGATATTAGATGATTTTATAAATCAAAATAAACTTGAGCTTTGGGGTCTTGATTCAATCATAATAGGTGATGATACTATAGTTGATTTGAAAGAAATGGAAAATATAGCAAACAATGTTTCAAGTGAAGGCGAAAGTTTGTATATGCTTGGCAAAAAAGTTGTTGATAGAATCTTTATGGTGGCTAGTACCAGAACAAAAAAACAACTTACTCTTGAAAAAATCAAAAAAGAATATGTTGAGGGTTTAACAAAAGTTAAAATTAAAATTGCATCGCTCTATAAAAAACTTTACTCAGACAAAGAAACATTTATTAATTTTATAACAAGCGAATATAAAAAATTTGGATTTGAAGATGAACTTTCTAAATTCAACTTAGACATTATTTTTGAAAACACCAAAGCTTCACTTGACAAAGATAGTCTTGAATTTCAAGATGTTACACCTTATATGTATTTTAAATCTAGAATTATCGGTATTACCGCAAACAAGAATATAAAATATGTTTTAATTGATGAAGCACAAGATTATTCAATTACTCAATTTAAAATTTTAGCAATGCTATTTAAAAATTCAAATATTACACTTCTTGGTGATTTAAACCAATCAATATTGCCATTTAACAACCATAGTGATTATAACAAAATTTTAAGCACAATAACATCTTATAAACCAAACGCCATTTCTAGTGTTTGTAATCTTACAAAAACTTATCGTTCTACTTATGAAATCAATGAATTTGCCAAAAAAGTATTAAAAACTAGGGAAGACTATTCACAAATTGATAGACACGGCGATAAAGTTACTATCACCAAACAAACTAAATTTGACCCTAATGAAATTATTAATGAAGCCTTAAAATTAAAAAATCAATTCAATACAGTTGCAATCATTTGCAAAAATATTGAAGAAACGCTATTATATAATCAAGCAATTTCTACTGAAAATGCTAACAAATTTAGAATGGTTGATAAAAATGACAGCTTGTTTATAGGCGATAAAATTATGATTATACCATCATACCTCGCAAAAGGACTTGAATTTGATGCTGTTATCGTTAGTAATGCAAGTAGCAAAATTTATAGCACTGACGAAATCAATTTATTCTATGTTGTTTTAACTAGAGCCTTGCATAAACTTGAAATTTATTACACTGATAGTTTTACAAATCTAATTTCTGGAGCAACTGATGAAACAAAAGAAAAATAATAGCATTTATCAAAACTACCAAAGAAATCTTATAAGAGCAACTGTCTCAACAAACGTAGGTATAAACAACCGTGATAGACTAATAAAAACTTACGGCGAAGATGTAGATAGAATTGAAGTTTTGAAAATTCTTAAACGCCAATCTAAATTTACAATTTGGTGGTTTACCATATTTTTTGTACTAGGCATAGTATGTTTATTTTTAGATATTGATGGCTGGTTCAATGTGTTAGACTTATTTGTTGTTATGGTAAATATCTACCTAGTAACAAAAGGAAAGGCTAGTGGAATTATTATTGGTATTATAGAATGCTTTTTATATGCATTTGTATGTTTGCAAACCAACCTTTATGGTGAAATTGTTAAAGTATTAGCAATTTGCGTACCCCTCAATACTGTTTCTTTAATCAATTGGTTACGCTCCACAAAAAAACAGAAAAAAACTAAATATAATGAAACTGAAAAACAGAAAAAAACTGAACTAGAAATTAGAAAACTTAATAAAAAACTTATAATTATTTATAGCTGTTCAGCTATATTTATAGCAATTGGTTCATACTTTTTACTTAAATATGTGTTAAATCAAAATACCGCACTTATACTTGGTTCTATTTCACTTACATTAATGATTGTGGGCAAGATTCTTACTGCACAAAGATATATGGAATCTTATATTATATTTATTTTAGGCAATATTATATGTTTAGCAATGTGGGTTCAAACATTATGCACTATACCATTTGAGTATTCAACTATAACTATGATTGTATATCAACTAGCTTGTTTGACTAATGATATATTTGGATATTTTAGTTGGAAAAAAATGTTCCGTAAAGTTGCTATCAACGGTGGTTTTATATTAGTAAAAAGAAAAGTCAATATTAAAAGAATAGCAAAACTAAAAAGGCAATATAGAAACTTACGTTGGAACAAACAAGTTGATTTAGCAAAAAACAATAGTCAAAAAAACTTACCTGAATAAAAGTAAGTTTTTTTAACTTTATAAAATTTTAATTAGCTTCTTTTTGAAGCTTTTTTGGAGTATAGCTATCAAAAATAATATTATCTACAAAATCTTGAAGTCTATTTTCATCATCTTCAGCACGAATTGTAGATGTTAGCACTGGAACTACACCGTAATATTTTTTAACATAGTTATTTGGCATATCTTCGCTATCATAAACAATAAAATTAGGTTCACTAATCTTTTTATTGAACTTAAGTCTTTTTAGAGAGAATTTCCTAATTCCAGTAATCTCTTTGGTTTTAAAGAAAGAGGCAAGTTGTCCACGTTTAACCTTTGGTGCATTCTTTTTAAACCACTCCAAAGTATAAGGGTTGTATGACTCAATTGCATATTCACCAGAGTAGTCTTGCAAAACTTTCCAAACAGCTTTTTCAACCAAACCAACTTTACCAAAGTTTTTAATTTGAATTAGAACTGGAACTTTACCATCAATTGTAGCCAAAGCTTCTTTAAGTGTTGGGATTTTTTCCTTAGTGCCTGAAAGGGTAAGCTTTGCTATATCTTCATAATTACAATTAGATATAAAACCATCTTTACCAGTCATTCTAGCAAGCTTTTCATCATGAAAAACTACTGGGGTATTATCTGCAAGACAGGTTACATCAATTTCAACTGGCAATTTATTTTTAACAGCGTTCTTAAGAGCTGCCAAAGAATTTTCTGGGTATTTTTCATTAAATAAACCACGATTTGCTATTGGACTTTTAACAATCCAAGATTCATAAATGTTCATATTTTCTCCAAAAAGTAACAATATTTTCAAATATACTATTTAAGATTATA
>CAZYYI010000042.1:0-8810 GCA_964651835.1 uncultured Lachnospiraceae bacterium | reverse complement strand
TTTTAAGAACATCTAATGCAAGTCCATAATTTGCTGTGTTTATTTTTTTTGCCATAAAAATCACTCCCTTTTTTTGATTTTTTTTAATTTCAATAAGATTTTAACACGCATTTCACTAAAAATCAATACCCTTTTTAAAATTTCTATCAAAAATTTGATAAAAATTCAAAATTTGAGCATTTTTAGCTATATGTGTTTACCATATTTCTATGGTTAATAGTATAATATCACTTTTACAACAAAAAGTCAATAGGCTTTATAAATTTTATGTAATAAATTCATAACCTAAATTACTCATCAATCTCGAAATTTTCCATATCGTCAAAATTCGACACCAAGTTTTTGCATACTTTTTTAATGATATCAAAACCAAAGCCTCGCCTTGCAAGTGAGGCGTACATTTTTTGCACGGTTTTGCTATCAGTCAAATCCTTGCCTTTTGCATAACTTTTTGCATATTTCAAACAAGCCTCAATCTCTAAATCGTCAGACCTATCAGAAAGCAAGCCCTCAATGATATCCTTTTTTATTCCCTTTTGCATAAGTTTAGCTGATAGCATTTTGTTTGACAGATTGTTATAAGTACTAATAAATAATTTAGCAAACTGTTCATCATCAACATAGTGGTATTCTTCAAGTTTAGTTACCGCACTTTCAGCAACTGTCTTTGAATAGCCTTTTTTTGTAAGTTTATCAATAAGTTCCTTTTTTGTATGCATTCTTGAACCGATATAATCAGTTGCTTTATCAAACGCACTTTTAACTTCGCTTGCCGTCACCGCCTCTTCAAGCTTATGTTCATCAACCTCTTTTCCTACTTTAAGCCCAAAGATAACAGCAGTTTCTTTATTTAGTCCACAAAAAAAAGAGCCATCAACAAAAATATTGACTCTTGATTTGTTTTTCTGCTCTTCAATTTTGGTTATAACGGACACATTTACCTCTTTCGCTTGTAATTGCTATTTAATATTATATTCTACAAATATTTTCAATGTTAAGAAGTTATTAATTAACCAATTTATTTAAATCATTAACTCCTTTTTTCTAACTCACAAAATTAGTTAAGATGCAAGGCTCTGAAATTTTTTCACGCAGGATTTTACTTGCGTAAATGAGTGTGTGGAAAAATTTCTAGAAACGATGTAGATTGATTAATTTTGGGTGTTAGAATTGTAAGTAAATTTATAAAACCCAGTTCCATACTTTGTGATAATACCAGCACCACGAGTTCTTGCTCTAATGCTTTGAATTACCTTTTCAGACGCATTAACAGGCACTGCAATTTTAATAAGTGGCATAGATTCATCATTCTTTTGCTCAATTATATGAACATCGCTATCAGAAAACAACTTATTTACTGCTCCATAATTCTGGTAAGAAACCTTAATTTCAATTTCATTGCAGTAAACCATCTTAAACTTTTTAGCTTCTCTAAGCACCCCTGCTGCAACTTCACCATATGTTCTAGTTAATCTACTTTTGCCAAGTTCTACCCCACCAAAGTATCTAACAACCGCAACCAAGGTATTTGTTAAATGCATTTTTTTAAGCACTTCAAAAATAGGCATACCAGCAGAACCAGCAGGCTCACCATCATCATTGCTTTTGGCAGTAGTATATTCTTCACCTAAAACATAAGCATAAGCCACATGCTTTGCATTTTTATTGCTAGCTTTTAAATTGCCAATAATAACATGCACTTCATCTTCTGACTTAACTGGCACAGCAACACCGATAAATCTTGACTTTTTTACAGTAAGCTCTGCAATTGTTCGCTCTTCTACTGAAAAATAGTCATTTTTGATTATAGGTTTTTCTTCCTTTTCTTCTTCCTCATACATAGTGTCTACATTAACATAACCTTGCACCATATTAGCCTCACTTTAATATATTTAACTAAGGCAATTATAACATATATTTTAAATTTTCAAAACTAAATTATTAACTATTAAATAAATATTTGCCTTTTTTAAAATGCCTGTGATATAATTGCTTTGGCTTATAAAAGCAAATTTTAAGAGGTGAACTATGAATATTTCAAAACGTGTAGAAAATATGTGCCCTGTTACCAAGGGTGCAACACACAAATCCGCACCTATTCCGGAAGAGGGCAAGTGGATTACAGCAAAAGAAATTAAAGACATTTCCGGACTTACCCATGGTATTGGTCACTGTGCTCCACAACAAGGTGCTTGTAAACTTACCCTAAATGTTAAAAATGGTATTATTGAAGAAGCACTTGTTGAAACTATCGGTTGCAGTGGTATGACCCACTCTGCTGCTATGGCTGCTGAAATCTTGACTGGCAAAACCATCTTAGAAGCACTCAACACTGACCTTGTTTGTGACGCTATAAACGTTGCAATGCGTGAACTCTTTTTGCAAATTGTTTATGGTAGGACACAATCAGCATTTTCTGATGATGGTCTTGAAATTGGTGCAGGTATGGACGACCTTGGCAAAGGTTTATGCTCACAAGTTGGTACAATGTACTCAACAAAACTTAAAGGTGCAAGATATTTGCAAATTGCAGAGGGTTATGTAACCAAACTTGCTCTTGACAAAAACAATGAAATTATCGGTTATGAATTTGTTAATATGGGCAAAATGATGGAAGCTATCAAGAACGGCACTTCCCCAGAAAATGCCCTTAAAGAAAACCTTAAAACATATGGTAGATATAACGACGCCGCTAAGTATATCGATCCAAGAAAGGAGTAATTTATGGTAAATTTTGAAGGTAAAGAAAAGAGAGAGGCTACAATTAAAGAATGCCTTAAAAAATATGGTATCAAAAGTTTAGAAGACGCAAAGCAAATTTGTTTAGATAATGGCATTGATGTTGAAAAAACTGTTAAAGGTATTCAACCAATCTGCTTTGAAAACGCTGTTTGGGCATACACACTTGGCACTGCCCTAGCAATCACACAAGGTGCAAAAACCGCTGAAGAAGCTGGTAAATGGATTGGCGAAGGCTTGCAAGCATTCTGCGTTCCTGGTTCAGTTGCTGACCACAGAAAAGTTGGTCTTGGTCACGGAAACCTTGCATCTATGTTACTTAATGAAAAAACAAAATGTTTCTGTTTCCTTGCTGGTCACGAAAGCTTTGCAGCTGCTGAAGGTGCTATCGGTATCGCAACCACTGCAAATAAAGTAAGAAAAGAACCTTTACAAGTTATTTTAAATGGTCTTGGCAAAGATGCTGCTTACATAATTTCAAGAGTTAACGGCTTTACATATGTTGAAACACAATATGACTACGCAAAAGCTAAACTTAACATTGTTAGAACAGTTAAATTTTCTGACGGTGAGCGTAGCAAAGTTCGTGTTTACGGCGCTGATGACGTTAATGAAGGCGTTGCCATTATGGAACACGAAAGTGTTGATGTATCTATCACTGGTAACTCAACAAACCCTACCCGTTTCCAACACCCTGTTGCTGGTACATACAAAAAACTCTGCACAGAAAAAGGCAAAGCATACTTCTCTGTTGCATCTGGTGGTGGCACTGGACGTACCCTTCACCCAGATAATATGGCAGCAGGTCCTGCAAGCTATGGTATGACCGATACTATGGGAAGGATGCACTCAGATGCACAATTTGCTGGTTCATCATCAGTTCCTGCTCACGTTGATATGATGGGCTTAATTGGTATGGGTAACAACCCAATGGTTGGCGCAAGCGTTGCACTTGCCGTTGCAGTTGGACAAATTAAAAGATAATTTTAATTAATCTTGATATAAAAAGGCTTCAATTATGAAGTCTTTTTTATTGCAACTATATTGACAAAAATTAAATATATGCTATTATAGATTTGTTCGTGAGGATTAGTATGAAAAGAAGTGAAAATTATTATTCTAATAAATTGAAAAAAAGTGGTGCCTATGAAGAAATGTCAGATGCCGTATTAAGTTTTGATGTCAGCATTTATCAAGCATGGAAAGATTATTCAAATAAAGTAAATTATATTCCAGAAAGGCACCTTTGCCCTGTTTATGTCAAACTCAAAAATGACTTTGAAATTTCTGCCATTCATTTTGGAGATCAAATAATTAAGCCCACTGAATATATTATAAGTTTGTTTTATAATTTCATGATAAATAAATTTGGAGAAAAATATACTCAAGGTTTAAAAGATTATTTAGCAAATAAAAGTAAAGAAGATATAAAAGCTATTGATAAAATGAGTAAAGAAATTTTAAGTATCAAACAACCCGAATAATAAAATTGTAATAAAAAATTGCTTCCAAATTGGAAGCATTTTTATTTTTAAATTTATATGTAAATGCTGAATTTTTCATAAGTTATGCGTGTCATAATACCTAAATTTAATTAATTTATGTTTTGTTTTTATCTTCTACTTCAGCTGAATTTTCTTCAAGTTTACTTTCCATGTCTTGCCTTTTCTCCATTATCTTCCAGTTAACAAGTCCATAAATATCATTAACAAAATAAATGGCATAGCCAAGTATGGTTGGTAAAAATGCTAATCCCACACTTTTTATTGTAAACGACCAAAGTATCACAACAATTACATCATTAATAATATAGCCAACAGAGTAGTAACTACTACGCCTAAGTACTAAGTATGATGAAATTAAAGATGCAACCATTGAAAATGTACTTGTTAAAAGCTCATTTGTATTTAATGCCCTAAGCATAAAGTAACAGCCAACACCAACACCTGCACCAACAACTATTATAACAACAAATTCAAGCGGTTTTATCTTATTTACCTGCACAAAATCTTTATCTTTTTTATTTCTATTTTTAAGCCAAGTAAATATTGTTACAAAACTGAGTAATATATATAATGCGCCAAGTATCAGTTCCCCATAATAACTTTGATAATAAGATATTATTACATAAAAAATAGATTGTATTATACTCAAAAAAGGCGCAATTACTAAGCCTTTAGCAACACAGAAAAAAGCAAATACACCTATAAATGCTGATACAAAAGATAACCAGTTTTTTTCTGGTGAAATTATAAATGACACTGTAACAATTAACAATGCTACTATCGGAAATATCCTTTCAAACCAGTTAAGTTTATTTATAAACTCTTTAACTTTGTTCATTTAATTTACTCCAAAAAATTTAATATAAATGCCGAAATTTTCAAATATTACGTGTGTCATAACACTTTAAATTATTTCATTAATCTTTGATTTTTTAACTCTTTTATACAGCTCTCCATCTCGTTTCGTAAATTGCTTTTTAATCACACCTTGTGATGTGCAAAGTGTGAGTTCAACTAAATTCGGTTTATATACTGGACGTCTAATTACCCTTTCATCATTATTTGTTAAGCCACCGTCCACAGATTCTTTTTTAATAAACAAATAAAAATATTTTTCATCTTCATAAGGAAGAGTTCCCGACTTTGCAGCCATTAATTGTTTAGAACGCTCCACCCTTGCATAAAATTGGCAATAATCGTTTTTTAGTGGGCATTTTTCAGCCTTACAAGGTGCAACAACCTTTGCACCACAACCTTTTGCAATTTCAGCTAATTTTAAATAATCTTCATACACTTTAGGTGTGCCAGTATCTACCAAAAGCAAGTATTTATCTGTCATTTCAAGCATTTTTTTGAATGCCAACCCTCTATCAACATCAGTCATTTCACTCAAACAGTAACTAGACATAATTAAATCAGCTTTATTTTGGCTGGTATCAACACTTAATATATTATGTTTTTCAATTTCCACTGCATTATCAATTAACTTTTCAAGAGCATAAATCATATTGTTATCACGCTCAATCAATTTGATTGATACATTTGGCAATTCTTCTTTTATAGCAAAATAACCAGCTCCAGTGCCTGAACCAACATCAATAACACTATTAACGTCATCAAAGTAGTCCTCTGATTTTAAATCTGATACCAGAGTTTTTAAAACTGCATATGTTGCTGGCATTCTGACAGCAGAATACAAAACTCCACTCTCTTTGCTATCAATCAAACTTTTGCTTTGACCAGAATTAGTTTTATAGTTACTAGTCAGTTGTTGTCTTTTAGCGCTTATATTTTTTAAGTTGATTTCATTTATAAGTTTTGCTATTTTATTTTCTATTTCATTTGGTAATTTCATATTTTTACCTTTATTTTGTGGTGTTATGACACACATAACTCTTGATTTTATCAGTATTTACAAGCATTTTACTTAATTTCTAAGAAACAACGCAGAGTGCTGAGTTTATGCTTTAATCATTTAAATTTGTTTTGAGCAATAAGTGTTTTTCAATATTAAACTCATTCCAAGCTACTGCGTCTTCTGGTGGATAAACTCTAAACACAAGTTTTTGTTTGGTTACTGGATGCAAGAAAGAAAGTTCAACTGCAAACAAGTTTAGCATAACTTTTGGCATCTTTTCCCCACCATATTTTTGGTCGCCAAAAACTGGGCACTTAATGCTTTGCATTTGTACTCTTATTTGATGACCTCTTCCAGAATACAATTTAACTTTAACAAGTGAATGGTTTGTTTCTGGGTTATATTCAAGCACCTCATAATCAAGTTCTGCTCTTTTAGCACCCTCAGTTGCTTGAGGAACAATTTTTGCAACATTGGTTCTAACGTCTTTTTTAAGGTAACTTACAATTTTACCCTTAGTTTCTCTAGGTTTACCACAAACAACTGCAAAGTAAGTTTTATCGAACTCGCCATTTTGAAGTCCTGCACAAAGTCTGGCAGCAGCCTTGCTAGTTTTTGCATAAACCATTGCACCACCAGTTGGTCTATCAAGTCTATGCACAAGACCAACATATGCCTCACCTTTTTTGTTATAAGTGGTTTTTATATAATCCTTAACCATAGTGAGCAAATCCATATCGCCACTTGGGTCTGGCTGACTTGGCACACCTTGAGGTTTGCTTACAACTAAAATGTGGTTATCTTCAAATAATATATCCATAATTTCTCCAAAAGTATTATAATGTTTTTATTGTTTTAAATTATTTAAACAACGCAGAGTACTGAATTTATGACTTTTAATTACCTATAAATAGTCCACTAGTTCCACAAGGAAGCAAAACCCCTTCATCAGTTGGAAGACAAAGTTCATAGGCTTCAAACTTGCCTTTTTTGCCCTCTAGTGCAAGTTTTAGTATATTTTCAAGCACAGTTGCACCAAGCCCAGTAGTATAGCTATTAATAAGCACAAAAAGTGGTTTATCAGAAAGTACTTCACTGCAAAGTTTAACAAAATCAAATAAATTGTCCTCAAGCTTCCAAACTTCACCATTTGTGCCTCTGCCGTAGCTTGGAGGATCCATAATTATTGCATCATATTTATGCCCACGCTTAATCTCTCTTTGAACAAACTTAGTACAATCATCAACAATATAACGAACTTTAGCATTTTCAAGGCCAGATAGTTTAATATTTTCTTTGCATCTATCTACCATATTTTTTGCAGCATCAATATGACAAACACTAGCACCAGCTGCAGCACAAGCTACAGTAGCACCACCAGTATATCCAAACAAATTAAGCACATTAATAGGTCTGCCAGCAGTTTTAATAAGATTCATCATTACATCCCAGTTATAAGCCTGTTCAGGAAATAATCCAGTATGTTTAAAACCCATTGTTTTAAGTGAAAACTTTAAATTTTTGTATGAAACAACCCAATTGTCTGGCACTTTTTTTATAAATTGCCAACCGCCGCCTCCAGTTTCACTTCTGTGATACCAAGCAGCTAAATTTTTATAGTTTTTCAGCGGTTTTTTTGCATGCCAAATAACTTGAGGGTCTGGTCTAAGCAAAATAATACCATTCCAATCCTCAAGTTTTTCACCATCACCAGTAGCTAAAACTTTATAATCTTTCCAATCTGTTGCAACTTTCATATTTTACCTTTAATAATTATCTAAAATTGAATTCAAGTCAATAAGATCAGTGCTAACAATTATAGACTTTGCTGGCTCATCATAATTGCCATTTTCAGTCAAAATAACACTTGTAAGTTTGCGGTTTTGCTGAAACATATAAAGCAAATTTTCAATTGTTAAACTTGTTGGCACAACTTCATAATGGTTAGTTTCATTAAAAATATTTAAACACTTTGAAACCGGCTCAGACATTGCATCATCGATGTCACGCTTTTGAATAATAAAATTACAAATTGCATCAATAATCATTTTTCTGTTAATAACACCAACAAGTGTTTCATTGATGTAAACTGGCAAAACTGAATACCCTTCTTTTCCTAGAATCATAAAAACTTCTTTCAAAGTTGTGTCACCATTAACAGATATAACTTTTCTCGATTTAATACATTCAACTACTCTTGGTGGTGTGTTAATAATCCTTGCAATCTTTTCAAGTTTTTCAACAACTTCAATATTAGGCTCTGCAATAATTTGATCATCACTGCGGTGAACAATCGCATTTCTGAGCCTACCATAATCAAGTAAATCTTCCTCAAACTTAGAAACAACAGTATTAACTGTTGCAACTTTTCTTATCATATCAGAAAAAGCCAATTGCCTTTTAATTGAATAAATATCACGAAGTCCTTGGTCAAGTCTGTTATATGCCGCAATAAATCTTTTGGCATTAATATTTTTTTCTTGAATCATAGCCACTCCTTACAAATAAATAATAACAAAATAAATGGTTTAAGTCAAAACAAATTAAATATAAACTTGACAACAAACCAAAGATTTCAAAACAAAACGCAATATCTTACAAATTATGTAAAAATTTTTACTTGATTTTTTTATAGTTTATGATATAATTAAAAAGTGCTAAGCTAAATGGGGAGCTGGTAGTGCCCTGTAACCTGAGATCTACCATAG
>CAZYYI010000041.1:5346-8829 GCA_964651835.1 uncultured Lachnospiraceae bacterium | reverse complement strand
TTTGGTCAATTTGTACATATTTATAAAAAATTTAAAAAAAGCTGTCAGGGGTCAGACTCATTCAAAAATTTTTAGTATTACAATGAAATTATGAAGCACAAATTATGCTTGCTTATAAATAATACAAAGGAGAAAAGAATGATTAATAAATCAATAAATTGCCTATATTCAGACAATTTACAAAAGGAAAATTTAACTAATTTTGACGATAAAAAAATGCTAATAAAAAATTTTTTATCCAATATGAATGACGAAATAAAATTTAAATTATGGTTAAGAACACTTCTTTCAGCGTATAGCATATTTCCTGAAATTATCAAAACAATTGATAGAATTATTGAACTGCAAGCTTCAACTGTTTCATTCGTTCAAGATATATATAATGGCAAAAACACACCACTTGATCAAATGGAAAGGGTAATTGATTTAGGAGAAAGAAAAAATCACCTAATAAATATTTTCTATATGACAAAAGAAATGCTGAAAGATTTGCCAACATTTGAACTTGAAATAATTAAAAAAAGATATTGCGATAATTGGAGCGTAGAAGAAATTTCTAGAGAATACGATATTTCTTCTAGAACCGCATATCGAAAATTAGATAAAGCTATGAACCTTATTTTTGAATTTTGCAAGTTAAAAAATTGGTCTTTAAGACTTATAGAATCGCAGATAAAAAATGAAAATTGGCTAAAAGATAGATTTAAAAAAACTGCTATAGATTATTTTAAAAATATTAATTACTGTGAAGAAAAAACACTTAGTAAGTAATATTTTTTAAGTTATAACAAATCATCTTCTGAATCATATGTGGGAAATTCAGGATATGATTTTGACTTATAATTTTGCATATTTATTCCTTGAAATCCATTTTGCTTTTTTACAAATGATGTGTGCTTCATTTCATCAATTTTTGATTTTAAATAAACATTATTATCTTCAACAAAATTTTGACTTTGTGGTTTATAAGTAGAGTAATTTTCAGACTCAAAAACATCTGCAACTTCTTTTTGCAAACTTAATTTTTTATTACGCTTATCCTGAATGATTTTTACAAATTTATAAAGAAGTATTGACGCTAAAACAATTACTGGAACCACTATTATTGCAATAATTAAAGTTCTTACTGGAGAAGATATGTAAATTGTACCATTAACATTTTCTTCTGTATTAGAGCTGATAACTTCTGGGTTGGTTTCAGTATTTGCAACTATTTCAGATAAATTTGTTATATTTTCACTATAAACATAGCCTTCATAAACATTTGTTACATTTGAAGGAGAGGTGAACCTAACATAATACCATAAATTGCTTTCGCCACCTCTAGGAATAGTGCCATAAACCTCAGCAATATATTTTATGCCTTTTGTTCCAGAATCAACTTCTGTTAAAGGAGTTTCTGAGGATGCTGATGGAATTTTCCAAATTTGAGTACCCGAGGTTTCTTTTATATCAAGTGTGATATTATCAAGTGTTTTAACAATAGGTATAAATGTTGCAATTAACACAGATGACGAATTTACGTAACCTACATATTTGTCATATTGAACCTTCAAAACTGAATCAGATACAGATTCTAAAACAGTGACAAAATATGTTTCAGGAATAATGAAATATATATTATGTAAGTCATCACTTAAATTTGAATTTTTATAAAGCACGCAACCAATAAGTGCCTTAGCATAAGTTGTCGTTTCTGCTTTTGCACTACATACTAAACTTGCGTCATCAAAATTAGATTTTTTATGACTAAAACCAAAAAATCCAAAATTTAATATGCTTATTAAACTAATTAAAAAAATCACAATTTTCTTCATATTTACATTATATTTCAATCAAATTTAAACAAAAATGCGATTTTTGTCTAATTATCGCATCTTGTTTAATATTATTAACAATTATGATTAAAAATAAACTAATTAAACTTCAAAAAATAATTTCAGAAATAAATAAAAGAAATATTCTGCCTTTACAAAATTATAATACAGGAAAAATCGTTCACAAAAAACAGCTTGAATTTCATAAATCTAAAAAAAGAAATCGTTGGGTTTTTGGTGGTAATAGAACTGGAAAAACAGAGTGCGGTGCAGTAGAAACTATTTGGTTATCACTTGGTATTCATCCCTTTAGAGAAAATAGAAAACAAACTGAATGTTGGGTGGTTAGCCTTTCAAATAGAGTACAGAAAGAAGTTGCCCAGGCTAAAATTTTAAAATACTTACCAAAGACTTGTATAGTAAATATTATTATGCAAAATGGCAAAAAAGATTATCCAGAGAACGGAACAATAGAGTGCATTATAGTTAAAAATGTCTTTGGAAACCATAGCAAAATTTGGTTTAAATCTTGCGAAGAAGGTAGAGAAAAATTTCAGGGTACTAGTCTTGATTTTGTGTGGTTTGATGAAGAACCACCAGAAGAAATATACCGTGAATGTCAAATGAGAGTACTAGATAAAAATGGTGAGATATTTGGCACAATGACTCCGCTTAAAGGCTTTACTTATATCTACAATGAAATCTATTTAAACAACTCAAATGACAAAGAAGTTTATTACAACTTTATCTCATGGGAAGACAACCCATATCTATCTAAAAAAGAAATAGAACGATTATCTTTAATAATGTCAAGTGATGAAATTGAAAGTAGAAAATATGGAAAATTTGCATCAATAGATAGCGGTTTAGTATATCCAGAATTTGATGACAAAATTCACATTATTGAACCTTTTAAAATTCCGCCTGAATGGCAAGATAATTTATCCATAGATCCAGGCTTAAATAATCCTTTATCTTGTCACTGGTATGCACGTGATTATGATGGCAATATCTATGTTGTGGCAGAGCATTTTGCCCAAAACAAAACAGTTGAGGAACATGCAAATAAAATAAAGCAAATAAGTGAATCTCTGGGTTGGAAAAAGGCAAGTAATGGAATGATTAATTCACTTATTGATAGTGCAGCAAATCAAAAAACATTATCCTCAACAAAAAGCGTAACAGAGTTATTTTATGAAAATGGAATATTAGTTAATCCTAATGTAAACAAAGATGTGCTAACGGGTATTTCTAAAGTGAAGTCATATTTAAAAAATATTAATGGACAAACCAGACTTTTCATATTTTCAAGTTGCACAAATTTAATACGTGAATTTAAATCTTATAGATGGAATGGTGCAGATTCACCAATAAAAAAAGATGACCACGCTTTAGACGAACTAAGATATTATATTTCAAGCCTAATAGAATTTAAAAGTGATAAAGCAATTAAAACTGAAATTCAACTTGATAAAGAAAGATTAATTAAATTACTAAAAAGGAAATAAAATGGCTAAACAAACTATTTCTAAAAAAACACTTATTGATGCGCTATCAAAAAAAGCGACTGGATTTTATTATGATGAAGTGCAATGTGAATATCAAAAAGTGCAAAATAAGCCTAAAAATAATGTAGCTGGTAAAGCTTTAGTTTATTTAAAAGATA
>CAZYYI010000041.1:0-5336 GCA_964651835.1 uncultured Lachnospiraceae bacterium | reverse complement strand
AGCCTAAAAATAATGAACATTATGCAAATAACATTAATAATTTGAATTTTTTTGAAATTATTGACAGGGGTATAACAGATAATCAAAATGCCAGTGATATAATAAAAGTATCAAACAAAAATGAAAAAGTTTTAGATAATAACAATCTTGAGCTTGTACGAAAAAAAGTTATATCTCACTATAATCCACCAGATTTAGCTGCCATTAAAATTTTGTTTGAAATAATAGAAACCGAGGAGGATACGAACTCAATAAACAATTTGTCAGATCAAGAATTATTAAATTTAAGAGATAAATTATTTGAGGAAATTAAAAATGAAACTAACAAAAATAAATAAATTAATAAAATGTGACACAATACTTTGCAATCAAAATGCCACTTACAAATTAGATATGGATAGCTTTAAAGGCAGTTCATTTCTATGTGACAAATGCATTCTTAATCTAAAAAATTTATTTAAAAGGAATACAGCCAATGACAAATAATAAGAAAAAGAAAAAAGATTATTTTTACTCAGAAATTGAAGATAAAGTTATAGTTGATTTTGTAAAATCTGATTTTAAAAATAGACAAGCAGAACGTAGACCATTTGAACTTGCTTGGGAACTTAATATGAACTTTTATCTAGGCAATCAATATAGCTATATTTCAAACACTGGTGAACTTAGTGATATTGCAAAAAAATATTACTGGGAAAATAGAGAAGTTTACAATCACATTGCACCTATTATTGAGGCTAGACTAGCTAAACTCGGAAAGATTAAACCTACTTTAAATGTCAGACCAGCAAGCAACTCTGAAAGTGATTTATATTCAGCTAAATTATCACAGCTAATCCTTTACAATATGGCAGACAATAACTACCTTTATAATTTAGTATCCACTGCAACTTACTGGAGCGAAATAACTGGAACTTCATTCTATAAAGTTACTTGGGATAGTTCACAAGGAGATACAATAGGAAATTATGACGGCAAGGATATAAAGTATGGTGACGCAATAATTTCAGTTTGTTCACCATTTGAAATTTACCCAGATTCTAACGGTGCACTTGAAATAGAGGATTGCGATTCAATTATTGAAGCTAGAGCATATCCAACAAGCTATATTAAAGCGACTTGGGGAGTTGATGTTGAGGGTGAAGATGTTGATATTTTTGAGCTTAACAATAATAGCTTTGTATCCAACATCGCTGGTAATAGCAATATAACAAAAATTGCACATTCAAAAAAACATGACTATGCACTTGTAATTGAAAGATATGAAAAACCTACAAAGAAATCACCAAACGGAAAACTTACTATTATTTGCAAAGACAACTTACTATATGATGGCGATTTACCTTATAACATTGGCAAGGATTCTAAAAAAGCTTATCCATTCATTAAGCAAATTTCAACAAGACAAGTTGCTTGTTTTTGGGGAATTAGTGTAATTGAAAGATGCATTCCTATTCAGCGTGCCTATAATGCCATAAAAAACAAAAAACACGAATTTATAGCAAGACTAACAAGTGGAGTTTTAAGCGTTGAAGATGGTTCAGTTGATCTTGATAATCTTGAAGATGAAGGACTTGCACCAGGAAAGATTATTGTTTATAGGAATGGTGCAACACCACCAAAATTTTTAGATCCTGGTTCAATACCATCAGACCTTGAAAAAGAAGAAGAAAAATTACTAGCAGAACTCAATAATCTTGCTTCAGTTAGTGATGTTATGACAACCTCAATGACTCCGTCAAATGTAACAAGTGGAACAGCAATTTCACTTTTAATTGAACAAGATGAATCAAGGCTAAGTATTACCGCTGAACATATCAGACTTGCAATTCAAAAAATTGGAACATATGTTTTAAGACTATATAAACAATATGCAACTGAAAAGAGATTAAATAGACTTATAGACTCAAAAGGTTCACTTGAAATTTATTTTTGGAACAATAATGATCTAACCAGTGATGATGTAATTTTAGAAACTAATAATGAACTTGAAGAATCACCATCAGAAAAAAAAGCTTTACTATTGTCACTTTACGACAAAGGTTTACTTTCAGATGAAACTGGCTCAGTTTCTCCAAGTACTAAAATTAAAATCCTTGATATGCTTGGTTTTAAAAATTGGGACACATATACAGATATCAGGCAACTTCATAAATCCAAAGCAGGTAAAGAAAATTTAAAACTAATTAAACTTGATGACTGTATGGAAATTGATGACCATGATATTCATATTTCAGAACACACAAGATTTTTAATTTCAGATGAAGTTAAGAATATTAGCGACGAATTTAAAAAAGAATTAACTGAGCACATAAAAAAACATAAGTTATTAAAAGAAAACAATATATAGGAGATAATTATGGAAATTGAAAACTTAGAACAACCAGTTCTTGAACCTGAAAACAGCATTATTTTTAGCGCTGATAATGCAGAAAGTTTTTTAGAAAATCAAGAGGGCTCTATGTATGGGAAATTTAAAGATGCAAAAAGTTTGCTTGATGCATATAACAGTTTAGAAGCTGAATTTACTAGAAAAAGTCAAAAATTAGCCGAAATTCAAAAGGATTTAGACAAAAATGCGAATTTTAAAACCTATGAAAATGTTGATGAGTTTTTAAAAAGCACCACTGATAGCGATAAATATAAAAAGGAAATCACGGAGATTTTAACAAATGATGAGATTAATAATCTGCCAAATAAATATCAAGTCGCTTTACTTATTGCAAAAACTGCTGAGAGCAAATCTGCAAAAAATTTAACTGACCCAAATTATATAGACAATAATATTTTAAATAATGACGAAATAAAAAATAAAGTTATTAGTGAGTATTTGTCTAAATTAAATTACATGCCAGAGTCACCAAAAGTTATTAGCGGTAACTCCGCAAATGTTTATTTTTCACCTAATGAAAATAAACCTAAAACTATTAAAGAAGCTGGCAATATATTTTCAAAAATGTTAAATTAGGAGAAATTATGGTAACTTTAACCACAGCAGACAACGCACTTAAAGAGGTGTATTTAGGTGTTGTTTCAAACCAACTCAACACAGCAATCAATCCACTTCTTACAAAAATTGAACAAACAACCTCAGACGTTTGGGGAAAAGAAATTAGAAAACTTGCACCTTATGGTATTAATGGTGGTATTGGAGCAGGCACAGAAGATGGAAACCTTCCTGCATCAGCTGGCAATACATACGCACAATTTAATTTAGAGCTTAAGAATTTATATGGAAGAATTGAAATTTCTGATAAAGCGATTCGTGCATCAGAAAATTCTGCAGGTTCTTTTGTTAATCTTTTAAATGCAGAAATGGACGGACTTATTAAAGCAAGTGCTTTTAACTTTGGTCGTATGCTTTATGGTGATGGAAAGGGTGTACTTGCAACAATTACAAACAACACTACATCAACTGTCACAGTAGATAAAGTAAACAACCTTATCGAAGGTATGGTTGTTGATATTATTTCAAGCACCGGTTCACTTATCAAAGGAGCAATAAGAATTATTGCAATCGATAGAAACACAAACACAGTTTCACTTAGCATAAACGATTTAACTGCTGAAGCTTACAAAGAAACTGATTATAAATTATGTGTACAGAATTCTTATAACAATGAATTAACTGGTCTTGGCGCTATTTTCCAAAGCACAGGTTCTCTTTATGGACTTGACAGAAGTGTATATAGTTGGATGATTCCTTATATGAAAGATATTAAATCTGGCAGCAATGAATCAGATATCTCAGAAGTAGCAATGCAAAAAGCTATAGATGAATTAGACGAAGTTGCAGACAGCAAAGTAGACTTTATTGTATGTTCTTCAGGTGTAAAACGCAACTATCAATCATATCTTACATCTTACAGATCAAATATTGATGTTATGAATCTTGAAGGCGGATTTAAAGCAATTTCATATAATGGAATACCAGTAGTATCAGATAAATTTGCACCAGCAAATACTATGTACTTACTAAACACAAAAGAATTCAACCTTCATCAACTTTGCGATTGGAAATGGCTTGAAGGTGAAGATGGCAGAGTTATTAGACAAACTCTTGGCAAACCTACATATCAAGCAACCCTTGTAAAATATGCAGATATTATTTGCAATAAACCAAGTGGTCAAGCAAAAATTACTGGCATTAAAGAATCTTAAATATTACACGGAGTTAATCTCCGTGTGAATATTTTAGCGGAGAAACTATGAGAGAAAATTTAAAATATGCAAAATTATATAAAGATAACTATAACATTTGCAATTTAATTAAAAAAATAAATCGGGCATATAGACTGTTATTTGATGAATATAATAAATTATTCATAATAATAAATTCTGCAAATAATAATGAGATATGTTTAAAATTTAAATCAATTTCACCAGAAATCATTAAAATATTGCAAAAATCAAAAATAGAAAATGCAAAAAAGATATTTGATGAGATAGATAGTTTTAATGAAAATTTAACTCAAAAAAATATTAAAGCACTTAAAGAAAAAACAATAGACTCCGCATATGAACTTACTAAATTCGCTTCGCGAACAAACAATATAACAAACGAAAGCATAAATAAAATTATAGGAGGAAAATATGCTTAAAGATACTCTTATTTTATGTGCTGAATTAATTAATAGAGATGACATTTGTGATGCATTAATAAATGCAAATGCAGTTGAAGATATTGAAAACAACCAAGTAAGAAATGATGTTACAAGGTTAATACATTTTTACAATTTTTCACTAAATGCTGCCTGTGAGAATTATTTAAACTTAGTATCTACAGAGTTCATTAAATCTGATTCAAATGGCAAGATACATTATTACAATTTTGATTATGAAGCAGTTAGAATTTTAGAAGTCCTTGATGAATGTGGTAAGCGAGTAATGTTCACTACAAAACTTAATTATTTATTAGTTAATAGTCCTAATAAACTATATAGCGTTTCATACAAATATTTACCAGCAACTATTAAAAATTTAACAGATAAAACTAATATGCCAAAATGCTTGCCAGAAAAAACTTTAGTTTATGCAATTGTAAGTGAATTTTTAGCAAGCAAAAGTCAATTTAATCAAAGTGATTATTTTAGAGATAAATTTTTAACTGAGATGTTTAAGATAAAATCTAAAAAGGAAAGACAATTAAAGTCTACATTTATAAGATGAAACAAAGTAAAAAAAATTTTATATTTTCAAATTTTAATAATGAAATTTCAAATCGAAAAATTTTAAAAAATGAACTCAAGCCCGAAAGTATTTTTAACTTAACACATGAAAATGGATCAATAGAACCTCAATGTAATTATTCAAATTATTTAGAAAAATTGCTAGGC
>CAZYYI010000040.1:0-8940 GCA_964651835.1 uncultured Lachnospiraceae bacterium | reverse complement strand
GTTGGCAACATTTTTGGCAAAGACCATTCAACTGTTATCTATGCACGAAACAAAGTGCTTGATGATATGGCTAAATCTAAAAAACTTGAAGTACAAATAAATGACCTCAAACAAATGATTGAGGGCAAATAAAGGAGAATATTATGAAACTTATTTGTGAAGGACTTGATTTAAGCGACGCAGTGCTAAAAGTAATTAGAGCAACTGCAGTTAGAACAACAAACCCTGTGCTTGAAGGCATTAAACTTCATGCAGAAGAGGACAGCTTGACACTTTCTGCCACTGACCTTGAATTTGCTATTGAAAAAACAATTCCTGCTGATGTAAAAGTTCCAGGTGAAGTTGTTGTTCCTGGCAAATTTTTTGCAGACTTTGTGAAAAAACTTTCTAACGAGCAAATTGAATTATCACTTACTAAAGAAAGCACTTTAAAAATTAAATACACCGACTCTGAAGGCTTTTTGCAAGTGCTTAGCAGTGATGAATTCCCTATCATTAAAACTTTAAATGCTCATGAAAAAATTACTATCAAACAAAACAATCTTAAAAAGCTTATTGATAAAACTGTATTTTCAGTTGCTGTTGATGATGCTAGACCAATCCTTAAAGGTTGTTTATTTGAATATGACAATGGAAGTTTAACTGCTGTTGCACTTGATGGTTACCGTCTTGCCATGGTTAAGACTGAAGCAAGTTGTACCTCAAACAAACTTTCATTTATTGTTCCTGCAAGGTGTCTTTCAGAAATTTCTAAACTTATCGAAGCTAATGATGATGAGATTGAACTTGAACTTGATAACAACCATTTAAGTTTAATTTCTGGTTCAACAAAAATATTAACTAGACTACTTGAAGGTGAATTTATTAATTACCGCCAAGTTATACCAAGCAGTAGTTCTACTACAATCTTAGTTAGCAAATCACAGCTTGAAGATGGACTTGAGCGTGCAAGCCTTCTTGCTAGAATGGATAAAAACAACCTTGTTAAATTTGATATGCGTGATAAAGTGCTCACACTCACCTCTGCATCTAATATCGGTAATGTAACTGAAAATATCACTATTTCATTAGATGGCAAAGATTTAGTAATCGCCTTTAACGCAAGGTATATTTCTGATTGTATGCACACAATAAATGATGAATTTATCAAAATAAACTTCTCATCACCTATTGCACCTTGTACAATCTGCTCTGCAGATAATGACGAGTACCTTTACTTGATTTTACCAGTTAGAATTGTTGAATAAGGAAGATTTATGAAAAACTTTAAAAAAGATTTAGCTTGCAACATAAGCCTGATAGTTGTTCTTGTGTTTACCGCCATTCACCTCTTGCTTTTAACATTAAACATATTTGGCGTAACAAACTTCAACCTTTATCCAAGCTTTAACTATATAATTGCTTATGTGCTTGTTATTGTTTGTTTGGCACTATACATACTTAGCTTTTTCACTTGCTACCTTACTAGAATAGAATTCCCTGCTTGGCTAAGAATTGTATTTTATGTAGCACTATTTTTATTCACAAATACCTATTATATTTGTAACGCATTTAATAACATATTTGGTGAAGTATTTTTATTTGCCTATGTTGCCTTTCTTATTAGTATCACCTCTGTTTCAGTGTTTTACAATGTGCAGAAGGATGACAATTATAAACTTAAAGCAAGCAAAGAATTTATTACAACTTCTGTCTTCTTCTACTCACTTGGTGCTGACTTTATAATTTTAACAATTGTTTCAATTATCAAAGCTTTTGCCTTTGGAGGAGAATTTGCCAGCCTTGTTGCAGCTGTTGTTGAACTCTGCACAATGCTACTTGTAACAATAGTTATGTCTGTGGTATTCGACTTATCACTTGCAAAATCTAAAAAATTTATTAATGCTTGTTTGGTTAAAACAAAGATAAGAGAAAAAACACCAAAGTCAGCAAAACAAAACTAAATAAAATTTAAATCACATCAAATAGCTAAAATGATGTGATTTTTTTTGAAAAATTTAAACGAAATTTAAATTTAAGAATATAAAACAGATAATGCTGATAAAAAAATAATAACCACCGCTTGACAAATGTACCTTTTTAACATTATAATGTAACAGTAATTTAGCCATAGGGCAATTCAAAAATACGAATATAGGAGAGAATTATGAAAAGAACTTTTCAACCAAAAAAGAACCACAAAAACAAAGTTCATGGTTTTAGAGAAAAGATGAGAACAAAAGGCGGCAGAAAACAACTTGCTAGACGCAGAAATAAAGGCAGAAAAGAACTCATCAGAAAGTAGGGTAATATGCTAAAGAAAGAAAATAGGCTAAAAAAAAGATATCAATATGCCTATGTTTACCGTGCAGGCGCAAAGGCTTCTGGCAAAGTTTTAACACTTTATGCATCAAGCAGTAAAACCAAAAATATTAAAGTTGGTTTTTCTGTTACTAAAAAGATTGGTAAAGCTACTGTTAGAAATTTAACACGCCGCAGGCTAAGAGAAATTATTAGAAAACAGATTCCAAACTTGAAGCAAAACTATAATATTATTGTAGTTGCTAAAGATAATATACTTTCATTTAGCTTTGCTGAAATTGAAAGTGATTTAATAAGACTTCTTGAAAAATTGAATTTGGTAAAAAATGATGAAGAAATTATTTAAATTTATTATTAGTATCCCAAAATATTTGGCACTAATTTTAATTGGATTGTTTAAATTTTGCATTTCCCCATTTATTCCCCATTCGTGCAAATTTAAGCCAACCTGCTCCATTTATGGTAGCTGTTGCTTTGCCGAGTGGGGATTTTTTAAAGGTATGTATCTTACCATAAAGCGTATAGGCAGATGCAATATGTTTAGCAAAGCCCACGGCACTGACCCAGTGCCTATTAACCCAAAAAGAAAATATAAATTTTATATGTAGGTGAAATATGAATGTTTTAAACTTGCTTGCAAGTTCCCTGTCTGCACCAAACGACCTTTGGACAATTATTATTAATTGGATTCAAGGCGGAGTGCTTAACTATGGTTGGACAATACTGCTTTTTACACTGCTAGTAAAAGTTGTTATGAGTCCTCTTGATTTTGTTGTTAAATTTACAACAAAAAAACAAACTTTGGTACAACAAAAATGCGCGCCAGAAATCGCTAAACTAAACAAAAAATTTGGCAAAGATCAACAAACACTTAAAGTCCAAACAAACTCACTATACAAACGTGAAGGGCTTAATATGGGTATTGGTTGCATTGTTATGCTTGTAAATTTGGTGCTAACAATGGTGGTATTCTTCACTCTTTACTCTTCGCTTAGGAAAGTGTCAGCTTACCAATCTATAACCAACTATGAACAGGTGCAATCAGTATATGACAACACATACTACGATACATTTATTGATTTATCAAATAATGATGACAGTGAAATAACAGTTGCAATTAGTACTCGTGAAGATGTTAATACTTATCTAAACCAATATCTAGAATATAAAACGTTTGTCGATAACCCAGCAAACGACAATTCAACAGATGAATGGAAAACAAAAAATGAATTTGTTAAAGCATATGATGTGATACTAAGTTCTTCAACAAATACTGCACTTGCTGCTGCAACTGATAAATGGAATGAAATTAAACCTAGCTGGCTTTGGATTGAAAACATCTGGGTTGCAGATGCTGTAACTAGCCCATTCCCTAACTATGAAAGTCTGCTTTCAATAGCAAAAAATGGTGGAAAGGAATATGAAAATTATGTTGCAGGTTTTTCTGAAGAACAAAAGGATGCTTGCAATAAACTTTCAAATAGTATTACTACAAATACTAGGGCTCAAAATGGTTTCTATATCATTGCAATCTTAGCAGCTCTTGTTACACTTGCATCTCAATTTTTAACTAGCTTGCATAACAAACTTAAAAATAAGCAAGCAAACAGCCTTGCTAAATCATCTGAAAAAGCTAACGGCATGAGCATGAAAATGATGATGATTATACTTCCAATAGTAATGTTAATATTTGCACTTACTACTGGCGCGGGCTTTGGTATTTACATTGTTTCAAGCAGCTTAGCATCAATTATTCTTGGTGAAATTACAACTCCAATTATTAATGCACTCACCAAGAAAAAGAGAATGGAAGTTGAAGAATATTTAGAAAAAGAAGCTAATAGATTAGCAAAAAAAGGACAAATGAAGGGGTAAACAAATTATGAAAAGTATTGAAACACAAGGAAAAACAGCCGAACAGGCAATCGAAATTGGACTTTATAAACTGGGTGTAACCAGAGATGAAGTTAGCATTGAAATTTTGGAACAAGCAGGGCTTTTTAATAAAGCTAGAGTACGCCTTACCGTTGGCACATCTTCTAAGGAAGAAACCGTTGTTAAGGATATGGTTTCAAAAATATTAGAGCTTATGGGTCTTGAACTCAATGTTTTTGTAGAAGAACGTGAAAATGACTTTTTTGTTAATGTTACTGGTGAAGATTCTGCATTATTCATTGGCAAACATGGTGAATCTATTGAAGAATTCCAAACCATAGTTAACACTATTTACAACAAAGGCAAATCAAGAGACGAATACAAAAGAATTACCATTGACAGCAACAACTATATTGAAAAACGTGAAGCAACCTTAACTAACCTTGCAAAGCGTACTGCAAGCAAAGTTGTTCGTGATAACAAAAACTTTAAGTTTGAAGCTATGAATAGCTTTGAGCGCCGTATCATCCACTCTGCCCTTGCTGGACACGATAAAGTTATTACAGAAAGCTACGGCAACGAGCCAAACAGATATGTTGTCGTTAAACTTAAAAGCAACATAGTTAAACCTAAAAACTATGATGAAACAAAAGATTACTTTGAAGATGATTCTATTAAAGAAGTAAAAGAAGAAACTGGCAAACCTATTGAAACACGTGAAGATGTAGATTAATCTTTAAGTAAAACTGGCTGATGCCAGTTTTTTTATTTATTTAATAATTATTTAACAAATTTTTAAAATAATAAAAAAATCATTGAAAATTTGACAAAAAGTGGTATAATTTTTATATGGCTTATATAAGTGAAGATACAATTGCAGCAATTTCAACTGGGGCAGGCTCTGGTGCAATTTCTATTGTGCGTATGAGCGGTAAAGATTCGGTAAAAATTGCTGACAAAATATTTAAGAGTTTGGCGGGAAATGTTCCGTCTACTTTTACTCCGCGCATGCTTACGCTTGGCACCATAACTTGTGAAAATTTTAACGAACAAGCCTTTTGCGTAACCTTTGCTGAACCAAAATCTTATACTGGTGAAAATATGGTTGAATTCCAGTGCCACGGCGGTGTGCAAGTTGCTACTGGCGTGCTAAAAGCACTTATCAAAAATGGAGCAAGACTCGCTAGTAATGGTGAATTTTCAAAACGTGCCTTCTTAAATGGCAAGCTCAGCTTAGCCGCTGCTGAAGGCATTATGGACATGATTAATGCTGAAAGTGATGCCGAAGTACGTGCGGGATACAATCTGCTTTCTGGCAATCTTTCTAAACTTGGTTCAAATGCACAAATTGAACTTACTGATATGCTTGCTGAAATTGAAGTTTCTTTTGATTACCCAGAAGAAACCATTGAATATATTACAAAAAATAATATTTCAAAAAGATTAGATGCACTTATTAATCAATTTGAAGATGTACTTGCTACCTGTCATACTGGCAGTCTGCTTAAAAGTGGTATCACTACCCTAATCGTTGGCAGACCAAATGTTGGTAAGTCTAGTTTGCTTAACTTTTTGCTTGGCACTGAACGTGCAATTGTTACTGACGTTGCAGGCACTACCCGTGACACTGTTGAAGGAACTTTCCTTCTTGGCGACTACAAAATTAATCTTATTGACACTGCCGGCATACAAGAAACCGCAGACAAGGTTGAAAAAATTGGTATAGATAAAGCCAAGTCGCTGATTAGCTCTGCTGATATTGTGCTATTTTTGGTGGACAGCAGCAGACCTTATACTGCTGAAGATGAATCAATTTTTGAAAGTATAAAAGACACAAATTATATTGTAGTAAAAACAAAATCAGATTTATCTGATGTTTGTGATAAACACTTTGTTGGTGAAATAGAAATCAGCACCACAACTGGCAAAAATGTTGATAAACTCAAATCAAAAATAAGTGAACTTACACTTGGCAGCAATATTGATGCTAGCAAAATTATCATTACAAATGAAAGGCATAAAGAAGCGCTTGCTAATGCCCTTAATAGCTTAAAACGAGCAAAAGAAGGTCTTGGTGAACTAACTTTAGACTTAGTTTCTGCTGATATAAAAGACGCCTATATTGCTGTTGGTGAAATAACTGGTAATACAGCAAGCGAAGACATTATTGACACTATATTTAAAAAATTCTGTTTAGGAAAATAATATGAAGAAAATAACATTATCAGAGCTTGTTATAAATAGTAAAGATGCTGAAGATATTTTTGATTGGGACAACCAAATGAAAGCCGACCCTGATAAATTCAAAGATATTTGGATGTTTAACCTTGAAGAAGGTACATATTTAAGTATTAGGGAAATGATTGCCGCCAACTATGAACATTTTGCTATTGGCGTAGATGAACGAAAAATATTATTTTGGCAAAAACAACAGACGGCAAAATTGTTGGATTTATGATATTAAGCACACACGATTTGACAACTGAGAATCCAGAAATATTTTTACAAGAAATGTCTGTTCATCCAGATTATCAAAAACAAGGCGTTGGAACGCAGATGCTTGAAAATCTTGGCGACTGTCTTGCTGAACTTTATGGCAAACGTCCAAAAACAATGTTTGCTTATATAAGTGAGTATAATGTTGCTAACATTTCACTCTTTAAAAAATTTGACTTTGAATTGAAGCGTAATAACTTACATTATTTGAAAGCAACTGGTAATGTACCAACAAAACAAAAAACTTTGGAGTAAATTTTTATATGCAAAAATACGATATAACTGATTATGCAAAAAATGAAAATAATAAACTCTACACTTTTGAAAGTGGAGAGTCTTTTGATGCTGCAGTTATTGGTGCTGGTCACGCTGGTTGCGAAGCTGCACTTGCCTTGGCTAGGACTGGTCAAAAAACATTGGTTATTAACCTTGTGCGTGACAATATTGCGTTTTTGCCTTGCAACCCAAGTATTGGCGGAACAGCCAAAGGACAAATCGTTAGTGAAGTTGATGCCCTTGGCGGTGAAATGGGCATTGCTGCTGATAAAAATACTATACAACTCAGAATGCTTAACAGTGGCAAAGGACCAGCGGTGCAAAGTTTGCGTGCTCAAATTGATAAAACTGGCTATCACCGCTACATGCAAGCTACACTTGAAGCTAATGAAAATATAAAAATTTTTGACGGCGAATGCAGTGAAGTAGTAGTTAGTGACGGCAAACTTGTTGCCGTTAAAACTACAAACGGCTACACATTTAATGTTAAAGCAGTTGTGCTTACCACTGGTGTTTATCTTTGCAGTAGAACAATTACTGGTGAAATCATCACAGCTGGTGGACCATCAGGTTTTCCTGCTGCAAACAGCCTTACTAAGTCACTTAAAGAAATCGGTTTTGATATAAGAAGATTTAAAACTGGCACTCCTCCAAGAGTAGACGGCGACACTATTGACTACTCAAAATTTTCTGAGCAAAAAGGTGACACTGGCATACCAACATTTTCGTACCTTACAAAAAAAGCCAACAAAAATATCCGCTCTTGCTATCTTGGTTATACCTCACCACTTACAAAAGAACTTATTATGAATAACCTTGACAAAGCACCAATGTATAATGGTGAGATTCAAAGCAATGGTCCAAGATACTGCCCTTCTATCGAATCTAAATTTGTTAGATTTAATGATAAAGACAGGCACCAAATTTTTCTTGAACCAGAAACTTTGGACGACAACACAATTTATATTCAAGGTCTTAGCACTAGTATGCCAATGGATATTCAACACAAAATGGTTGAAAGCATTGAGGGTATGGAAAAAACAAAAATCCTTAAATATGCCTATGCCATTGAATACGATTGCATTGACTCACTTAACTTGCTCCCTACCCTTGAATTCAAAAAAGTTAAAGGTATTTTCTGTGCTGGCCAAATCAACGGCACAAGCGGTTATGAAGAAGCCGCTGGTCAAGGAATTTTGGCAGGTATCAATGCTTCACTCTATTTGCGTGGCAAAGAGCAAATTATACTTAAACGCAGTGACGCATATATTGGCGTGCTTGTTGATGACCTTACAACTAAAGGCACAAATGAACCTTACCGAATGATGACCAGCCGTGCAGAATATAGACTTATTTTGAGACAAGACAATGCTGATGAAAGACTAACTGAAATTGGAAGAACCGCCGGGCTAGTTACTGATGAAAGATACAAAAAGTTTAAACACAAGCAAAAACAAATTGAAAAATTGAAAGAAATTGTTAAAAAATCTATTTCTGCAAGTGTTGCAAACAAGTATTTAGAGAGCATTGGTGAAAGCAAAGTTGCTGGTGGAACATCTACCCAAAGTTTAATAAAACGCCCAAGTTTTTCTCTTGAGGGTGCAAATAAAATGCTCAAATTATTTAAAGGTTTTTCAAAAGATGTTATAAGTGCTGTTGAAATTGACATCAAATATAGTGGATATCTGGCAAGACAAACTGAGCAGATTATAAAAGAAAAGAAGCTTGAAGAAAAACTTATCCCAACTGACATCGATTACAGCAAGCTTGCAGGGCTTAGACTTGAAGCCCGTGAAAAACTTAATGAAATCAAACCGCTCACTGTTGGTATGGCAAGCAGAATTTCCGGCGTCAACCCAGCTGACATAACCGTACTTTTAATGTATCTTAAATAAAACTTGAATATTGACAAATATTAACTTTGGTGGTACAATACAAATATAGGAGATAAAATTATGTCAAACAAACCATTAGATTACCAACATACTGAAT
>CAZYYI010000039.1:0-8997 GCA_964651835.1 uncultured Lachnospiraceae bacterium | reverse complement strand
GGCGAAGGGGGTGCCCTGAATGTCCTCCATCTTCAAATTGCGGGTGAGCTGGTGCACGACGGTGCCCACCATCTCCAAGTGGCCCAGCTCGTATGGACACTCAAAATATAGGTGAGTGACTTTTAAGAAGGCAGTTTGGGGAAAAGGACGATTTTCATGTCCCCGCCGCCCTGCCAGCGATTGCGTTTGGTTTTGGTGTAGACGACCTTTTGGAGGACTGACCTCAAAAGGTCGTTCTTTTCTTTTGGTGACTTGGCGGCGGGATAAGCCTCCAGCACAGAATGGACGGTTGGGGCTATCTGTTCGCGGGCCGTTTCCAACCGCTCCAGCTCCTCAATCTGCCCGGTAATCTGCTCGATCTGCTTGCGGGCGGCGGCTTGCTTTGCGCTGATGACTTGGCTGCGCTCAACAAATACTTTTGGGGTGTAAACGCCCTGCTCCACCAGCTCATAGGCTCGTTGCTCTTGGGCAATCAACTGCTCCAGCTCCTTTTCCGCGCCGGATAATAGCGGACGGAGGGAGGCGGCGGGGTCGGCGCTTGCGGGGCGTTGCTTCTTGGCGGCATTATATTCAAGTTCAAAGCTACTTAGCCATGCACGGAGAGCGGATAAGACCTCCTGCTCCACTATGTCCAGATCGGAGGCGACGGTGTGACAATACTTGTAGGGGCACAGGAGGGTTTCTTGCCGTCCGCTCTGGTAGGGGCGGCGCACCATGGCGTGACCGCACTCGCCGCAGATGATAAGCCCGGAAAGAGGATTCTTAGTTTCCACTTCTTTGGGTCCGGGGCGACTGGGACCGGCGATATAGGCGCAAACGCTGTCAAAGACCTCTTGGGAGATCAGCCCATCATGGCGGCCTTGAATGAGGGTCACGTCCTCGACGGCAGCGCGGGGACGGGAAATGTGTACCTCGCCGCCGGCGACGGTTTTTTTCGCCGGACGGCCTCCCCAGCGTACCCATCCGGCATTGGCGGGGTTGCGAAGGATACCACGGATAACGCTGGCGTTCCACTTACCGCCGGAAGGGGAGGGTACGCCCATATCGTTGAGGCGGTTGGCAATGCTGGGTGGTTTAAGCCGCTGGTTCGTTCCGTCAGGCATAAGCTGGGGGGTATACGCCCATTCATACATGGCAAGGAGTATCTTGGAGGTGGTTTCGTCCGGCTCTAGGGTGTAGCCCTTCTCCTTGGGCAGCTTCACCCGCCGCCAGCCATAGGGGGCTTTATTGGCGACCCATTTTCCCTCCCGGACGCTGAACAGCCGCCCGCGCTGGATACGGCGGTTGATGTTTTTATACTCCAGCCGGGAGAAGAACAGGCCGAACTCCATAAACTGTTCATCGTATTCATTGTCGGGGTAGTAGGTTTTTTCCGGGGTGACGATCAGAGTGCCGCTATAACGGAAGGCACGCGCTACCACGCCTTGATCCACCGTGTCGCCGCGGGCGAGACGGGGAATTTCCATGACAAGAACGCCTTTCCAAACGCCTTGCTCCACGGCGTCGAGCAGCTTTTGCATTTGGGGGCGTTCGGTAATGGTATCCCCGGAGACGACTTCCTCATAGATGTGGGTGATGTTGATTTGGAGACGGTGAGCCAAGGCCATGAGGGTGTCCCGATGGCGGGCAAGGGTGTCTCCCGCGCCGCCAGCCTCCAGCTCCAAGTCCTTCCGGCTCTTGCGAAGGTAGATACAGTATTCACCGGCGGGGAGCTGCTGGGCATCCATGGCGGAGCCTCCTTTCGGGGTTAAGGATGAATAATAGAGACAATGAGAGCGCAAACCGCGATAACAACGCTAAAAACTGAAAGGCAGAGGGTGAGAATCTCGCGCTTTTCTTTGCGAATGCGGTAATCGCGATCTTCCTTTTTTGAGAGTTCAACATTGGATTCTGCTTGTCGCCTTTCGCTCTCTGACAGTAGAGCCAGATATCCTTCGTCGGTGAGAGAGACAAGCCCGAAATCCATAGGGGGCTTATCAGAGTAGACAAGTTTGGCCTCTATCAGGCAACAAAGGATAGAGTGAACGCCGTTACAGGAAGTTTGCGGATCAAAGGCGTTGAGGACGTCAATCCAAGCGCAACGGTGAGAATCAGAGGCCCATATCTTTTGCAAAATGCGGTATTCAATGTCTAACATAGCGGAAAATCCTTTTATGAATTAGTGCCTGACGGTGGAAAAACGTCTCTATGTTCAATCATGGTGGTCTCCTGATGGAACTACTGTCGATTGTATTTTCCGCTGGAAAGTAGAGTATCAGCGTATTCAATCAAGTGTTTTTGCCCCTCGTTATTAAGAGAGGAAAAGAGAGAGAAAAGAGAAATCAAAAGTTGAGCAAGTGTAGGGGGAATATAGTCGGAAGAGGGGGAGAAGAACTCGTTTGTAGCCACGGATCGAATGAAACGGCAATAATCCTGTTCACTTTCAATAACGCAGTCATTCAAGTAATCGTAGTCACCAATGCGTGCAGGTGAGAAAGGTGACCTTTGCAAATAGGAAAGGTACAATGCAAAAATAAGCGTATCAGCTGGAGAGGGGGTCGTGGGTGCGGGATTGGAAGCGTTCATTGTGAGCCATCCTTCCTTTTTGGTGGTTAGTCTCCACGGAGGGTAGAGCAGAATCTAAAGGTGAAAAAGTTTTTATGCGGGCAGTTTTGGGGTTGACAAAATCAAACAGATGTTCTAATATGTGTATCACAATAGAACGGACAGGGGAGGCGAGAGAATGAGAGAGCCACGAGAAAAAGGACAGGCAGACCAAACTACATACGAGCGGGACATGGAGGACTTGGCGCGGTTTCGCGCTGCGCTGGAAAAACTAAACCCCGGTCAGAGGAGGGAAGTCATTCAGCAGATGCTTGCGCCGCCTGATACTCCATGAAGCGCAGGACCTCCTCCCGGCGTTCGGGGGGGAGGGAAAGGAAAAGCCGCTCTATCTCGGTAAGCCCATCGTCTTTGACGGTGGGCTTTTTTTCATGGCCTACGAGGTAGTCGATGGAGACTCCATAATGGTCAGCTAAGAGGATCAACGTTGCAAGATCAGGTTCGCGCTTTTCATTTTCGATATTGGCGTAAGCTCCACGGGTAATGCCCAGCATATCGGAAACGGTTTGCTGAGTGTAATTGTGAGCTTGACGTAGCGTTTTAATTTGCGTCATATTAACACCTCGCTTATATTCTAATGTTTCAAATTGAAGCAATCAAGAGTATATCACAAAATGCGTCAATACGAAACAAAATTTTCAAAACCCCCTTGACAATGCGTCTATATGACGCTATAATTGCGTCGTAAAGACGCACAGAGGGGGGTGAACTTATGACGTGGCTGGAGGAAAAAAGGGTTGCGGCAGACTTAACGCAGAGCGAAGTGGCGAAAGGCGCGGCAATCGCCAGAGGTTCTTATGCCAACATTGAAAATGAGGAAAGACGGCCCAGCGTTGATGTCGCCAAGCGGATCGCGGCGGTGCTGGGGTTCGAGTGGACGCGGTTCTTTGAGGACGCGGAAGAAAGGGAGGAATTGTAATGCTTTTGAGTGAAAAGGGGCTGGCGCGGCAGTTGAAGGCCGCATATGCCCGCGGCGGGTACACCATCAACAGCACTGCCGAGCAGTTAATCATCTACACCAAGGGGTGGTATGTCCGGGCGACGTGGGACAAGTTCCCGGTCAAGGCTTTGGCGACCATCGTGGAGCACATGGGGCAGTTGCCCACAGAGGCATGCGCCCTGTTTCTCAGTAAGGCCAGCGATCCCCAACAGGTCATGCCGGACAAGGTGGGCGATGAAGTGGCCTTCTGGGAAAAGGAGACGCAGGGCAGCCAAGTGATGATCGTGCCGATGACCGTGGCGGACTGCCAAATCCTCCAAGAGCGCGTTGGGAATCTGTGCTATGGGGTGGTCAGCGGCAGTCTGGATATTGTCACCGGGGGCGAAAATCCCAAAACCGATGCGGTGTGCGTCGGGGACAGGATCAGATACCGGGACGGCGCGGACAATGACGTGGTGGTGATGATCCGCGCTCACCGGGGGAGCGACCCGGCGTATGAGGAAAGTTACCTGAAGGACCTTTGGAAGGCGCTGGAGACAGTGCGGCTGACCCCGGAACGCAGAAGCGGGTAAGGTTATGGGACAATCCTTGGCGGGAATAGGCTTTGCCGGAGGTGATGGACATGGTGGAACTGGAAGGAAAATGTGTGAAGCGATACAAGACCGAGCGTTGCACCGTGGAAATCTGGGACGGGGCCTACGCCGGGAAAACCGAGGCGGAGCTGGACGCGGTCCGCTGGGAGGCGCGCCGGGTGGCCTGTGACATCATTGACAGGGCAAGGGCCAGAGGAGAAGCGGTCTAGCCTACATAGGAATTTACAAAGGAGAAATGCGACATGAAAATCTTGGTTTTTGAGAACGGGCAGCCGGGGCGGGCGGAGATCATCGCCGGCGAGAACGTGAAGGGCGAGGTGGAGGAGCTGCTGGGCGGCGAGGTCGTCAGTGAGCAGTTGAACGCCCGCCTTGTGCTGATGACCCGGAAGCACGGAGAAAATAAGGGGCTACCCGTGCATTATGAGCGGTTGCGCCCTTGGAAGGGAAACGCGCCGATCTACGGCAACGCGGTGGTGGCGCGGGCCAGCCGGGACGGCAAGGCTCACAGCATCACCACGGAGGACGGGGAGGACGTAAATCTCTACCTCCGGCCCGCGGAGGGTTAAGCCGTGGAGCGGCGCGGCGCGTACCGCACTTGCTCGGTGTGCGGCGAGAATTACGATTGCGGCGAGATCCATCACTGTGAGGGACACCCGCCGGAGTCGCCCAAGGTCAAGCGGGTGGACAAGCACCGTGAGGCGTGCGAACGGCTGGGGCAGTATGTGCAGCCGGGATACAGGCTCGGCTATGAACGGAGACGGACATGATCCACCTGATGATAGATGTGGACGATCACCCGGATTGGGTGGAGTGCACCAAGGAGGCCGTGGCGGAACTGCTCAGCGATCTGGGCAATGTGCAAGTGGTTGACGTTCAAGTGGACAAGCCCAAGCAGCTCACCTTCCGAGATGGTGAGTATCACTACGAATAAAGGAGGACAAGCCCATGGAGAGGCATATGACCCGGAACGAGGCCCGGCGGGCAAAGCTGGCGGGTGCGATCAAGATAGTTGCGCTGGCGGCTCTGCTGGTGGTGCTACTGGTCACTCTGGCGATCACCGAAGATCCCGCCGAGACCAGCAGCGAGGCGGAACGCTGGGCGCAATTCGAGGCCCAAGAGCAGTATTATGAGACCCTTGACCTCTACGGCGACGTGGAGGGCGCGGTGGAGGCCGCGCGGGTGGTTTTTGAGAGGGAGGTCGTTGACCATGCGGAAGATTAGGTATTACCTCCGCGCCCTGCGGTGGCTCTGGGATAACCGCACATGGGAGAACTCCCGGCAGAAGTGGAAAGCTCTGGCGCGGTACATGAAGGAGGGCGAGGACTGATGGCGGGGAAGCAATACCGTGGAACAACGGATGAATTCGAGGCCAAACTGGAGCGGGTCATGGCACGGCTAGGTGTGGACAAAGACCACTACCGATGCGACTGGACAAGCGGAAAGGGCGGCCCAAGCTGCTGGGTGGAGATGCAGTATGCCGGGTCGGTGTACCGCTTTGAAAACTCCACGGCCAAGTCCGCCGAGTGCGGGCGCAACCTTGTCTACGTCAGCGATCTCCTTGGTGCGGTGGTCTACGCCTTGGAGGGGCTGGCCCGTGCTGTGGAACAAGGCATCTTTACGCTGGAGATGCTTCTTTCTGGGGCGTTGGCCCTGCCGTCGGCAAAACCGTTGGAACGCTGTTTTGTGGAATTGGGGTTTGACCACCGCCCCACCACGGAAGAGGAAGTCACGGCGCAGTGGAGACGCAAGGCAAAGGAGGCGCACCCGGATACCGGCGGTAGTGAAGAAGCATTTAAGGAGTTGACATTCCACTATCAGATGTGTCTGCTGGCAGTGAACGGGAGCGCAACGCAATGAGCTGCCGGGGGTGTATTTACAAGGCCGCGCCGCAAGCGGGGTATAAGTGCGACTATCTGCTCATCACGGGTCACCCCCGGGGCTGCCCCATTGAGGGCTGCACACGCCGGGAGACCAAGGGGTTAGCGTGGCGACGGAAGCCCAAGACGATCATCTTGCCGGGGACACCCACAATCCGCACCGCCCACAGAACGCGGGAGGATAGGCCGGGCACGCGGCTGACATTTGATGAGGCCAAGGCGTTGGAGCTGTACCACGCTGGGCACAGCGACGCCGAGATATCCACGGCGTTGGGCGGGGTCATAAGCCGTCAGGGAATTTTGATGTGGCGGCGCAGAAGGGGTCTCCCCGCCAAAGTGCCGCAATCGAAGAAAAAGGAGTCCATGTCATGAACTGGAATAAACTTGCAAAGGAAGTCCACCAAGTGGCGGTGGAGAAGGGCTTGTGGGACAAGCCCGTGTGCTTTGACGATCTCGCCCTTGAGTGCCACGCCGCCCTCAGTCGGGCGTGGGGGGAGCACAAGGCGGGGCGGCCTAACCTGTACCACCTGTGCCAACCCAGCGGGGAGAAGCGTTTGGCCTGTACGGGAGAGGATTGCCCCCACGCCACCGGCGGAACCTGTGACAACCGAGACACCAAGCCCCGTGGCGTGGCGGCGGAGCTGGCGGGGTGTGTGCTGCGGCTGCTGGATTTTGTGTGGCGCGAAGACTTGGATATGTTTATGTGCGTTGCCCTTCGCAATCCACCCAAAATAGAGTGCGGTATGACTTGGTTTTTACTCTCCTTGATTACAAATCTGGTGGTTATCATGGAGGATTCCGTCAGGCCATTTTCGGTGGGACATACGCCCAGCAATATCGTTATGGCAATCACCCTTGTCATGGAGTGGGCCAATGAGAACAACGTGGACATGGAGGCCGTGCTGCGGGAGGTGCTGGAGTATCACAAGCGGCAGTGCGCCACAAAGGGGTGAATGGTATGCGTGCCCAAATGAATATGCACGGAGAGATCATTGTGGACAACTTCGCCGGTGGCGGCGGCGCGTCCACCGGGCTGGAAATGGCCTTTGGTCGGGTGGTGGACATCGCCATCAACCACGACCCGGACGCCATTCTCATGCACAAGACCAACCACCCCTACACCGAGCACTATCAGGCCAGCGTGTGGGACATTTATCCGCCGTTCGTCTGCCGGGGCCGCCCGGTGGGACTGGCGTGGTTTTCCCCCGACTGCAAGCACTTCTCCAAGGCAAAGGGCGGCAAGCCCGTGGACAAGAAGATTCGGGGCCTTGCGTGGATCGCACTTCGCTGGGCGGGAACTGTCCGCCCCCGCGTGATCATTTTGGAGAATGTGGAGGAGTTCCAGACTTGGGGGCCAGTGCGCCGTGGCAAGCCCATCAAGTCCCGGAAGGGGGAGACCTTCCAGAAGTTCATCGCCCAGCTTCGGGCATTAGGCTACGACGTGGAGTGGCGGGAGTTGGTGGCTGCCGACTACGGTGCGCCCACGACCCGCAAGCGGTTTTTCATGGTCGCCCGGTGCGATGGGCGGCCCATCGTCTGGCCGGAGCGCACTCACGCCCCTGCGGAAAGTGAGGAAGCCAGAAGCGGGAAGTGCAAACCGTGGCGTTCGGCGGCAGAGATCATTGACTGGAGCAAGCCCATGTATTCCGTGTTTGCGGACAAGGAGGAAATCAAGAAAAAGTATGGGGCCACAGTGGTGCGCCCACTGGCGGACAACACTATGCGCCGGATCATCCGAGGCACGGACAAGTTCACCATCCGCAGCGGTAAGCCTTTCTTGGTGCCAACCGGGTACGGCGAGAGGAATGGGCAGTTGCCCCGGGTGAACGACATCGACGCCCCTCTATCCACCGTGGTCTCTACGAACAAGCAAAATCTATGTGTCCCGGAACTGGCCCCATTCTTGGCGGAGTGCAATCACACCGGGGAAGGGCATATTGCCGGGGTGGACAAACCCCTAGGCACTATCACCGCCAAGCATACCCAAGGCGTTTGCGGACCGCTCCTCGCCCCGGTCACGGTCAGCAACACCGGCGGTTCCGTAGGGGTTCCAGCGGACCAGCCCACAGGGACAATACGAACTGCCGGGGGCGAGATATTGAGTGCCGCCCACCTCGCCCAGTATCACACCGAGCAGAGCGAGATGGTGCGAGGGCAGGGTCTCCGTGACCCCATCCAGACGGTGGACGCCGCCAACCGTTACAGTTTGGTAAGCGCCAGTTTGGTGGAGTATTTCAGCACTGGGAAACCGCTTGACCTGACCGAGCCACTGCACACTGTCACGTCCCATGACCGGGAGGCTTTGACGGCGGTTCATATCTCTAAATACTTCGGGGGCGTCATTGGCTCACGAGCAGATGATCCCATGCCTACGGTAACGGCGGTAGACCACAACGCCTTGTCGGCTGCCCATGTGGTGAAGTTCAAGGGTCAAGACCTTGGGCAAGCCATGGCGGAGCCGTTGCAAACCATCACCACCAGCGCCGGGGAGTTCGCCATTTGCACGGTGATTGTAGCCAAAGCGGAGCCTGAGATGGATCTTGGGCACTGGCCGAAGATCCGGGCACTGCTCAACCAGCACTGCGGCTATCACATGGAAAAGGATGAGGTCATTTTGTTGGTGATCGACGGGGTGGCCTACTATATCCGGGATATCCTCATGCGGATGCTGACGCCGCAGGAGCTCTACAACGCTATGGGGTTCCCCACTGACTACATCATTGACCACGACTACACCGGCAACGAGTACGGAAAGACCAAGCAAGTGGCCCGGTGCGGAAATGCTGTGCCCCCGCCCTTTGCCACCGCACTCGCCCGCGCCAACCTCCCGGAGTGGTGCAATGGCGATGCCATCACCACAATGGCGGAGCTGGAAGATAGGGTGGCAGTATGACCAGAGCCTACAACATGGACTGCATGGAGGCCATGCGGCAGATGCCGGATAAGTGCTTTGATTTGGCGGTGGTGGATCCACCATATGGAGTTG
>CAZYYI010000038.1:0-9023 GCA_964651835.1 uncultured Lachnospiraceae bacterium | reverse complement strand
CGATAATAAGTGCCACACCGCCAACAACACCAAGTGTTATCCAAAGTGTGTTGTTTGAGTTTACTGAGTTATTGCCAGAATTAGCCAAACCTTGAATTTCAGTAGTTTTGCCATCAGCAGTTTGTAAATCAACATCATTAAGTGAATAAGTACTTGCATTTTTTGAACCATAAAGCACAACATCCAAAACTTTTGCAAGAACTTCGGTAGAATTTAATACTAAATCTTTTTCAATATTTTCACAACCCATTTCAAAAAGCATTGCACGGGTTGAAAGTTGCTGATTGTAATTGCCCTTTCCAATATAGATATCTTTAATAAAGTTTGGATAAACTTTATCTGCATAAGACTTGATTGCATATGCAAAATTTTTGTTTTCTTCATAGTTTGCACTTGAAGCACCAACTACCATACGAACACTGCTCATCTGCTTTCCATTTACTGTTGTAAGGTAATACTTTCTGCTTGTGCTATCACGGTGAATATCAAATATTGCTTGAGCTCCACTATTAAGTAGTGCAGACGCCGTCACCTGACTTCTTGTGTATGCACCAGAGTTATGTGGCAAATGCAAATCTTCTCTGTAAAGAACATCAATACCAAGTTTTTTTAAATTTGAAACAAGTGACTTACCAACATCATGAATACCACCCTTTCCATAAACTGAATCAGTGCCATCAGGTGTAAAATAACTTTCGTCATTATGTGTGTGGTATACACCTACAACCTTTTTTGTAGCAGCACTTGCCTTTTTTGTATCATTGTTTTTTGCCTTAACATTATATTCAGGCAATTTTTCATCTCTAATATATTTTGCAATTGCAACCTTTTCCTTATCATCTACACTTGAGATTTCATAAAGCTTGTTTTCGTGTGATAAGTACATATCACCGCTATTAATGTCATCGCCTTTTGTAAATAATATTTTAGACTTACTATCATCTGAGTAAACCGTGTAAAATGTTTTATTTGTATCAGCCGCGTAAGAACTGAGTTTGGTAATTGGAACGGCAGAAAATCCCAAACCAGCACCAAATGCTAAGGCTGCAATAAATGCAAAAACTTTGTTAATCTTTTTCATATTATTTTGCCTCCTTAACTTTTGCATTTTTTAATAAATTTTTCTTAGTTTTTGAAGTTGTTTTTGCAGGTTTTTGATTTTTAGATTTTGCAAGTTTATTAACTCTTTCCTCTTCATTATGTTTTGTAGAATGGAGTTTTCCATTTTTTTCAGAATCATAAGTATGAGTTTCATAGTTGAACTCTTTTTTCTGTTTGTCTGGCATAGCCATTTGGAAACATCTACCAAGAAACTCACTGACAGCAACAGCGATAACAATTGATACAATGTATGCACCAAATGCACCGCCAACACCAAGACCAAGAATTGATGGAGTACCTAAACAGAAATTAACAATCCATTGAATAAACTGTGCAAGTGTCAAACCAAATAAACAAGAAATAAATGCATTTCTTCTGCTTCTGCCAAGAGCATAAGCTACAATACCAGCAACAACGCCGTAAATATAAGTATTATCTATAAGCATTTCTTCTGGGTCTGCTGGTAGCAACCATTCAAGACCATAAATAATACCACCAACAATAATAGTTCCTATCAATGCTCTGAGTAAATCTCTTGACCATCCACAAGAAATTAGCAAGTAGATAGATAACCCAAGAGGGATTAAAAAGCCACCAATTGAAAAGTTAAAATATGCTCCAATCCAAATTGGCGGAATGATAAGACCGATTACTATTGCAACCAGTATCACAAGTGCCCACTTGTCATTTAGACGCAGGCTGTCTAAAATTCTCTGTCCAGCACCAAACATAATAGCCAGGATGATGACGGACAAAATTATAAAACTTACTGACATAAAAATAATCTCCTTTACCGTTAGTATGTAAAAGAGATACAAAATTATTACAATTTTTTTAAAAATTCGTCTTTTATCTTGCTTAGTTCAACCTGCCTGTCATTTAAATATTCAAGCGGACTATCTTTTTTAAATTTAAATATAAGTTTATATGCACAAAGTTCTTGAAAACGCACTTTATGTTTTTTGTTAAAAGCAGAGTCACCATACTTTTCATCACCAACAACTGCATTTCCCATAAAAGCAAAGTGCGCTCTGATTTGATGTGTCTTTCCCGTTACAAGCAGTACTTCAACAAGGCTCATATCTTTACCTGTTTTTAAAACTTTATAATCTGTTTCAATTGGTTCAAAGCCAGCAGCACTTGTATTTGATATTTTAACAAAAGAATTTTTTGCATCTTTTTTTAAGTATGCTTTGCATTTGGCAGAGGCTTGTTTTAGTTTTCCAATAACTAGTGTTAAATAATACTTTTCTATATCTCTATTTTTTATAGCATCATCTAAAGCTTCTTTTGCCTGCGTATTTTTTGCAAAAATATTTAAACCTATGGTATTTTTGTCTAGCCTATGAACTGCATAAAGTTTTAGTCCTGTTTGCCTGTTTAAAAGCTCTTGAAGTGTAACTATATTTTCATCACTACAAGTTTCAACACCTCTTGGTTTGTTTGCTATTAAAATATTTTCATCTTCATAAACAATATCAACTAAAAATACTGACTCATTATAATAAAGTTCAATCTCATCGCCAACATTAACAATAGCATCAGTTTTAACTCTGACACCATTAACCTTGATGTCTTTATTTCTTATAAGTTTTTGCACAAAGTTATAAGTGAAAAATCCGAACTGATTACAAACTTGTTCCGACACTTTTTGACTTTTTGTCGCTACAAATTTTTCCACACGCATTGCAATTCCCCCAACAGCCTTTCCTTTTATGTACTAATTTTAACACAAAACTTGTAACTATTGCAAGAATTAACACCCCTAAAAATAAAATGGCAAGCATTGGGTTCAACATAATGTTATAGATAATAAAGCAAATAACAAAACTAACTAACAATTGCATAAAGAATACAAAAAATGCCATTTTTGTGCCAAATTCACTTTTAATTGCACCAATTGCTGAAATGCACGGAGAATATAAAAGCACAAACACTAAAAATACAACACTAGAAATAGGCGTGAAATAACAAGGCGAAAGTGGAGATAAAAGCGACTGGCTAAGTAATTCTAGCGAACCAGCAGTGCCGTTAAACATACAAAGTCCAACAACAACCAATTCTTTTGCAACAAGTCCAAATATGATTGCGGCAACTGCGCCTGCACTCTCTATACCAATAAATTTAAAAATAAATGTTAGTTTACTACTAAAGTAATAAAGAATGGATTTGTCAAAATTTTCACCATTTAAAAACTCAAAATTTGTCGAAAAGTTTTGAAGCACCCAAATGAGAGTTGTTAAAAGTAAAATTATTGTACCCACTTTTACCAAAAAATCAGCAATAACAGTTAAAGTGTCTTTAACAATTTTTTTGAAATTTGGAAATCGATATTTTGGCATCTCTATTATTAAAACATCTGATTTTTCAGGTATAAATTTCTTGTAAATACAAGCAAAAACAAGAGATATTAAAATTGCAAAAATATAAAGCAAAAATACAAACAAAAATTTATATCTTTCAAAAAACAAAGATGACACAACCAAAAATATTGGAAGTTTTGCTGTGCAAGTCATAAATGGAAGAAGCAGTGCTGTACGCTTTCTAAGGTTTTTGTTTTCAAGATTTCTGGTTGTCAGCACTGCACTTGTAGTGCAACCAAATCCCATCATCAAACTAAAAAGCGATTTACCAGTTAACCCAACTTTTTTAAGTACCCCATCAAACATAAAGGCAACTCTTGACATAAAGCCAGTGTCTTCAAGCAAATTAAGAAGCATCATAAGCAAAACAATTTGAGGCACAAATGATAATACTGTTGCTGTAGCATTAAGCAACCCATCAATTAAAAATGAGCGTACTGCAACATTTATATTTAAATTTTGTAACAAGTAACCTAAAACGTCAGTAAGTTTTTCAATAGCTAGTTCAAATAGTGATTGGAAAAATTCGCCAATAGGTCCAAAAGTTATAAAGAAAATGCCAAAAATAACTATCAAAAATACTGGAAAAAACACAAATTTGTTTAGTAAAATTTTATCCAACTTTTTTGTAAACTTTATTCCATCTGGATCTTTTGCTTTAATGGATTCATAAATTTTTTCAATATCTAAAACCTTATGAGAATTTTGTTTTGAAATTATGTCTACATTTTTACCACTAACCTTTTCACTATTTAGCAAATCAAAAATCAGCTTTTTTAAATTATTAACTGATTTTGTTTTTCTTGCATCAATTTCAAGCAGTGGCACTCCTAAAAGTTCTGCAAGCAGTTTGTAATTGTGTGCAACTTCATTACTCATATTCACAGCTAAAACAATTTTTAACCCTTGGCTAATCAGTTCAGATGTTAAAATTAAATTACGTTTAAGATTGTTTGCATCACAAATGTTAACAATCAAATCACCCTTATGTGCTTTAAGGTAATCCCCAGCAATTTTCTCTTCATTTGAATAACCATTTACTGAGTACATACCAGGAATATCAGTTACGCAAAATTCTTCACCTTCAAACTTATAATTTTTTGAAACTGTGCCAACAGTAACTCCGTGCCAATTGCTCGCCTTTTGATTGCTTTTTGTTAAGGTGTTAAAAAGTGTCGTTTTACCAGTATTTGGATTTCCTACTAAAATTATGTTATTTGTCATAAATAAAGATTTTTTCACAAATTGACTTATCTATCGCATAACTTATGCCTATTATATTTACCAAATAGGACTTTTTTCCGTAATTGCTTTTAAGCAAAGTAATATTTTCATCAGGTTTAAACCCAAGATTTGTTAACGCAGTAAGCAATTTTTTATCAGAAATTTCTATATTTTTAATTCTATATTCTTGCTTACACTTACAATCTGCTAAAGTTTTTTTGTTCATAATAAATTCTATTTTTAAGCAATAAAAAAAATAACCCGAAAATTCGAGTTATTTTTTATTTTAATCTTCATTTTTTTGTATAGTAACTTTTTTTGTTTTTTTGAGATCAATTTTTTCATCTTTTAAAATGTTTTCAAACTCATTAACAAAATCAAAGAAAGTTGACACATCTTTAAAGTTTTTATAAACACTTGCAAATCTGATATAAGAAACCTCATCAAGTTCACGCAAGCCTTCCATAACATACTCGCCAACGGTTTTAGAAGAAATCTCATCATCCATAGAGTTATAAACACGCTTTTCAATCTCAGAAACAAGTTTATCAATCTCAGCAACAGAAACAGGACGCTTTTCACAAGATTTTAAAATACCAGACTTAACTTTGCTTGCCATAAATCTTTCTCTATCGCCATTGCTTTTTACAACCATAATTGGTGAAACTTCAATTGTTTCAAAAGTATTATATCTTCTGCCACAACCAAGACACTCGCGTCTTCTTTTAATGGCATTAAGTTCCTCAGACTCTCTTGAATCAATTACTTTACTTTCCTCTGAACCACAATATAAACACTTCATAAAATACCTCTAACAATAATATAAAGGTTTTTTAAAATTATTGCAAGTTTTTAGAGGTAAATTAATTTACAAGTAAGTTACTTATACTTTTTATTTTCAAGCGGGCGAAACCTTACATAAGAACCATAATCACTGCTAGCTCTATTTGATTTTCTTGGCGAGTTGTTATAAAAGTTTGCTGCATTACTTTCTTTTGGCATATTAAAGTTTACATTTCTATTATCACCATAATATGAATTTTGCGCACCAGCAAACTCAGGGCTATAAAAAGGTCTAGTTTGCAGTCCAACTAAAATAACATCATCTCCAATCCTTTTAAGTTTGTCAAGCGGAACAAAAATATCTTCGTTTTTGCGAAAGAGCTTTTTATCCCCCGGCACAACAATACCTTTAACTTGCCCAGTAGCAGTATCAAACAAAATATCAATTATTCTGCCCAGCTTTTTTCCATCGAATACATTTACTATCTCTTTTTCTTTAAGTTCTGAAAAACAAACTTCCATACTTAATTATATTCAAAAATTAAAAGAAGTAACACAACTGAATAAAAAAAAATTTTTAGCAAAACATAACTAACATAAGGAGAATTTATGTCTAATAAAGTTGTTATATGTGGAATGGACACTTCTTCGCTTCCAAAATGTAAAAGTGATGAGATGTTAAAACTGATGCAAAGAGTAAAGGATGGCGACATCAGTGCTCGTGAAGAATTTGTAATATATAATATGAGATTAGTGCTTTCAATTGTGCAAAGATTTTCTAATCAAAAAAATAATGCAGATGACATTTTCCAAGTCGGTATTATTGGGCTGCTTAAATCAATTGATAATTTTGACACAAATGTGGGTGTAAAATTTTCAACCTATGCAGTGCCAATGATTATTGGTGAAATAAAAAAATATTTAAGAGATAGTAGCAGTTTAAAAATTTCTCGCAGCATTCGTGATACTGCCTATAGAGCACTACAAGCAAAAGAAAAGATTTTAAAAACATCAAATGGCGAACCAACAATATCTGAAATTGCGAAAGAAACAGGACTACCTGAAAGGCAAATTATTGAAGCAATGGAAGCAATCTCAGAACCTCTTTCACTTTATGACACCGTGTTTCACGATGACGATGACAGCATGCTGATTATGGACCAAATAAAAGACAATGATAGCGATGACAAAATTTTGGAGCGTACAGTTTTAAGAGAAGCATTAAAGTCGCTTGGAGCAAGAGAACAACAAATTTTATATCTAAGATATTATGCAGGAAAAACCCAAATGGAAATTTCATCAGATATCGGAATAAGCCAAGCACAAGTTTCAAGACTCGAAAAAGATGCACTAAAAGAAATAAAAGAAAGTGTAAATTAATTAGAAAATCATATAAAAAACTACAATTTAGACTAGTTTTGTCGCAATTGTAGTTTTATTTTGCATATTTTTATGCGTAATTTTTTATTTTATTATGCAAGTTTTAAAATCTCAGTTTTCATTTTATCAAGTATTTTTTTCTCAATTCTTGATATATAAGACTGCGAAATTTCAAAATAATCTGCCACTTGTTTTTGCGTCATTTCACCCTTGCCTGAAAGCCCATAACGCATAAACATAATCTCTTTCTCTTTGTCAGATAATTCATTCAAAACGTGTCTTAAATTATTTGTCTCATCCTCTTTATCAATATTTTTAGACACCTCATCTGCATCACCACTAAGTATGTCTGATATGCAAAGTTCATTGCCATCAGAGTCAATATTAAGTGGCTCATCAAGTGAAACTTCCCTTTTAGTTTTTGCAACTTTTCTAAGGTGCATTAAAATTTCATTTTCAATACATCTTGATGCAAAGGTTGCAATCTTTATATTTTTTTCACCATCAAATGAACCTATAGCTTTAATAAGACCAATTGTTCCAATACTGATTAAATCTTCGATATTTACATTTGTATTTTCAAATTTTTGAGCGGTGTAAACCACAAGCCTAAGGTTGCGTTCAATGAGCTGATTTCTGGCTTCTTCATCACCCTCTTTCATTTTTTTAACCAAATTAATCTCTTCTTCTGCCGATAACTTTTCCGGTAAAATTTCACTGCCATTTGCTATAAAGTAAACATAATTTTGACTTTTAAAAACCTTATTAAATAAATTTTTAAAAAACTTAAACATTCACCCTCCTAAACAAAATCTCTGTGAAGCAAACATTCAAAACCTCCCGAGTTATCAAGCGAATGATTAACAAGACCAATAACACACTGAAATTGTTTAGAACCAGACTTCACCTTTACCGTAGCACTCCCTACATCAATAATTGGCATATCAGCTGTTTTTCCGCCCACGGAAACGTAACTTATAAAGTGAGAAACTGGCACTGCAGACATATCGCCATACATAAATTTTTGGTACTGCTCTTTTGGCAATACTTTTTTTAGTGCACTCACTGAAACCACAATTACAGCTTTGCCGGTTTTTGAATCATAAAGAGAATTTCCACTATCTAGTAAACCTGTAATTTCTATATGCTTACCAAATACTGAAAATGACACTTTAGATAAAAAAGTTCTAATAGATTTAGTTTTAGACAAAAAACTTGCGAGTGAAAAAATTGCAACAAAGTAAAAACATAATAGGAAAATTAAAATAAAATTTAAATAATTTTCTATCTGCATTCCCCAAAGTTCAATAAGCATTGCTTTTAAAAATGTTAATAAAAATACTGCTACGCCATAAATCGAAAACATAATAAGCACTTGCAAAAAGAAAAGTGAAAATATATTTTTAAAGTAATAGCTGTCAGTAACAAGCAATACAAAAATAAACCACATAAATAATTTAATTATTATAAATTGCCAAACTGTAAGTGGCAAAAATAAATAAAGTATTGTTGGCAACACAAGAACAATCTGAGTTAAACTCAGCTGAAATAAGCCAATTTTAAGTTTAAAAATTTCTTTTGCCAAAATAGAGGCAAGCAAGTCAAGTATAATACTTGAAATTAAAATACTAATGATATTTTCCATACTACAATTATAATTTGAAATTAAAATTACAAAGCAATAGTAATATGGCTATTAAATATTAAATATGTCAGCTTTTAAAAATTTCAATCGCATTTTGTAAAATGCAAAATTATAAAATAAAAATAACCAGCGTATGCTGGTTTAAAATTTTTTAATTAACAATCAAAAAGTGCACTGATTCGAGCAATGTTTATTACCCTTTCTGCATCCTCATCGAAAACTAAATCGTCATGGTGTAAAGAAACTTCAGATTCATTTTCATTCAAAAAAGAATCAGAGTTTGAAAAACAGCTTAAATCAAATTCAAAGTAATCTTCAACCTCACTTAAATTTTGTTTTACAGTTTTTTTTGAAGCTGAAGTTAAAACCTTATCAAAATTTTTATCTTCAACTGCTCCAGCATTTTTTGCCGCAAGGTTGTTGATTTGATTAGTTCCAAATTCATCGGATAGTAAATTTAACTCGATACTTGTTACCACTCTCATTATCCCCTTAAACAAGTTTACAAAAATAATTATATCCAAAAA
>CAZYYI010000037.1:0-9245 GCA_964651835.1 uncultured Lachnospiraceae bacterium | reverse complement strand
TTTAATTTAACTATTTTTGTTTGTCAGCTTTAACGGTAACTTTCTTTTCCCCGTCATAATAACCACAAGCCTCACAAACAGCGTGAGCACGCTTTAATTCGTGACATTGTGGGCATTCAACAAGTGTAGGAGCTGTTGCTTTATAATTTGCTGCAAGTCTGCTTCTACCTTTTGATTTTGACACTTTACGCTTTGGTACTGCCATCTATATATCCTCCTGTTAACATCCCTAAATTCTTCTTACTGGCACGAGGAAAAAACCTTGCACCTTTAATAAAGCATACTTATAATACACTAACAAATAACATTTGTCAATTATATTTTTATTTTTTTTAAGCCGATTATGCTTTAACAAGTCTTTCAGTATCTTTTGCAATCATAAGTTCCTCATCAGTTGGGATAACATAAATTTTAACTTTTGAATCATCAGCTGAAATAAGGTTAACTTCACCACGCTTAAAGTCTTTGCCATTTTTATTTGCATCAAGCTTAATGCCAAGACCATCTAAGTTTTCAAGAACCATTGCACGATACTCACTTCCATTTTCACCAACACCAGCTGTGAATGCTATTGCATCAACATTACCAAGTGCTGCATAGAAAGCACCGATATATTTTTTAACTTTGTATGCGTGCATTTTAAGACCAAGTCTGCAATCTTCTGCTTTTTCACTCTTGTCATCACTATAAGCAATTTCTTCAACATCACGCATATCTTCACTTACGCCAGAAATACCTAGAAGACCACTCTTTTTGTTAAGATAATTAATGGTTTCTTTAATGCTCATACCAGTTTCATTCATAATTCTTTCACAAATTGAAGGGTCAACATCACCAGACCTTGAACCCATCATAACACCTTCAAGTGGAGTGTAACCCATTGTGGTGTCGATACATTTGCCGTTACTTACTGCTGAAAGGCTTGCACCATTACCAATGTGGCAGATGATGAAATTACCCTTTTTGCCAGTAATTTTTTCAAGTTCGCCTGCAATAAATTTATGGCTTGTACCATGGAAACCATACTTTCTGATTTGCCATTTTGTATAAGCTTCTTTAGGGATTGCATATCTAAATGCATAATCTGGTATTGTAGAATGGAAAGTTGTATCAAAAACAGCAACTTGAGGCACACCTGGAAGTAGTTTTGCACAAGCTTTGATACCAGAAATATTTGCTGGTTGATGAAGTGGGCCAAGTGGAACAAGGCTTTCAAGCACTTCCATAACTTCATCATTGATTAAAACACTGTCTTTATAAACCTCACCAGCGTGAAGAACTCTGTGGCCAACAGCTTCAATATCAGAAAGTGATTTAATAGCTGAAACTTTATCGCTAGCAATAAAATCTGTTACAACTTTGAGTGCGTCAACATGATTTTTCATTGTTACATTTTCTTCAGTTTTTACACCGTCAGTTTTGTTGGTGTGTCTGCCGTCAATACCAATTCTTTCACAAAGACCTTTTGTGATAACTTTTCCATTTTCACTATCAATAACTTGATATTTGAGTGATGAACTACCTGCATTAATTACTAAAATTTTCATAATATTCTCCTTAAAAATATATTTTTTATTTATTTTGCTTGTAAAACTGTAATTGCCATTGCTAGCACAATTTCATCTGCGTTTGTACCACGCGAAAGGTCGTTAACTGGCTTTTTTAAACCTTGAAGGATTGGTCCAACAGCCTTTACACCAGCTAGCCTTTGCACAAGTTTATATGCAATGTTTCCAGCATTTAAATCTGGGAATATAAGCACATTTGATTTACCTTTGTTATTAGAGCTTGGAAATTTTTGAGCTGCAACAGATGGCACAATTGACGCATCTGCTTGAATTTCACCATCAACTGAAAGGTATGGTGCTTTTTCTTTTAAAATTTCTGTCGCTTTTTTAACTTTTACAACGTTTTCATCCGTCATCTCATCACCAGAATTTGTTGAATATGAAAGCATTGCTACTCTTGGGGTCATTCCACAAACTTCACTTGCAGTTTTGCTTGAAAGTATTGCAATTTCAGCTAAATCCTCTGCTGTTGGGTTTGGATTAACACCACAGTCAGCAAAAATCAAAAATCCATTTTCACCATAATTTTTATTAGGGCTTTCCATAATAAACACTGATGAAACTTTGCTAACGCCCTCTTGCATTTTTGTAATTTGGAAGGCTGGTCTAAGCACATCAGCAGTGTGTGTGATTGCACCAGAAACAAGACCATCTGCATCACCAGAAACAAGCATTAAGTTTGCAAACACAAGTTTATTTTTAACTTGCTCACTTGCCTTTTCTATTGTCATGCCCTTGTTTTTTCTAAGTTCATACAAAAGATTTGTATACTCACCTAATTTACTATATGCATTTACATTGATTACTTCTATATTCTTAGAAGCCTCTGCTGAAAATCCAAAGTTTGTGTTATCATTATCACAAAGAAGCAAAACTTTGCATAAATTTTGTTTTGCAGCTTTTTCTGCGGCTTCAATAACTCTGCTATCTTCAGATTCAGTAAGTATTATCCTTTTATTTGTGTTAACCGCTTTTTCCACTAATCTGTCAAAAACATTGCTCATAATATTCTCCAATTTATTTACTTGATTTTAACATCAAAATTATTTAAGATATTAATTAATATATACCAAAAAAAAATAATTTACAAATAATTTTAGGAGTAATATGGAATTTTGTGGCGTAATCTCAGAATTTAACCCTTTTCACTATGGACATCAGTACATTATTAATGAAGCCAAGAAACAAACTGGCTTGCCAGTGCTCTGTTTGATGAGTGGTGACTTTGTTCAGCGTGGAGATGCTGCTATCTGTGATAAATTTGAAAGAGCTGCCACTGCCATAAAGTGCGGAGCTAATGCTGTGCTTGAATTACCTACCATATTTGCTTGTTCTAATGCTGAAAACTTTGCAACTGGTGCTATTAAAATTTTAATGAGCCTTGATATAAAAACCATTGCTTTTGGCATTGAAAACACTACTCTTGAAATTTTAGAAAAAATTGCCGAGTTAAAATACAACAATTCAATTGAATTTCAAAATTGTTTTAAAAATGAAATAGAAAATGGAATTAATTATAACACTGCCTTGAAGCGTAGCATTGCAAAATGTATAAAGGTTAAAGATGCTGAAAATATTTTAAGCAGTGCAAATAATATTTTAGCAATTGAATACTTAACTGCAATCAAAAAACTTGGTGCAAAAATAAATGCTGTTGCAGTAAATCGCACAGATAACGGCTACTTTTCTGATACTGCAAAAGGCAAATTTTTGGGTGCATCTGCTATCAGAGATTTGATTTTATCGAACAAATGTGCAAAGGAATATTTGCCAAAACAAGCAAGGTTTACTTCTTACTTTACTGAGCAAAAACAAAACACTTTAAATACGCTTCAATTACTTAAAATTAGGCAAACACCTGCAAGTGAACTTGAAAAATGTTATGATTATAGCGAAGGCATTGAATATCGTATTAAAAAGTTAACTGATATAAATGAAAATTTAGAAAATGCCATAAACAATATTGTTACCCCAAGATACAGACTTCCTCGAGTAAAAAAATTGCTGTTATATCCACTACTTGATATAACAAAAGAAATTGAAAAACTTGCAATGAATACAAAACCTGCTGTTAAAGTGCTTGCAATAAGCAAACAAAATAAAGTTTTGCTAAATAGTTATAACAAGCGAAAAATCACCCTACTTGCTTGCAACAATGATTACAAAAATTTATCTAAAAATCAAAGTAAAATCTATGATGTAACTTTTAATGCAAGCGAAATTTATAGAAGCATAACTGGAAGAAAATTTAATGATAAAAAAATAGGTACTTTGTTCATTTAGTACCTATTTTTTTAATCTATATTATTTTTGTTTTTAGATTTTGTACTTTTTTTATAAATATTAATTTTTTTCTCAATAACAACTTTATCTTCTTGATTTTTGTAATTTTCAAGAACAATCATATATTGATTTTTATATGTTTTAGATTGTTCAATTAAACTTGCAGTATCAAAGAGTAAATATGAAAAATACATTAAAACAATTGCAATTGCATTGATTGAGCCAAATTCAACAATAACAACTATCCAAAGTGCAAGACTCATAACACAAGCAAAAATTCGGAAAATATAATATTCAAAATATCTTTCATTTCTAAGCACAGCAGAGCAAACCAAAAGTGAGGCTGATATACTATCTAATAATGTAAACTTTGCTCCTAGGTTACTATCTAAAAGTGCAAGGGTTGCTGTAAGCACTGCAAAGAATGTAACAAAGATTATTTTATTTATATCGGTAATTGTCTTTTTAATCTGTACAAAGTCACCTTCCTCATAATCTTTTGCAATACTTGCAATGAGTTGAAATGGAATATACAAACTTACATAAATCAAACAATTGGCATAAAGTGAAAATTTGCTTGCAACAACAAAGTATAATAAGCCAACAACAATTCCAAATATTATAGATATTTTTTTACTGAGCCCCGAATATATGTTCCAAATGAGTCCAAATTCAAGAAGCAGAAATTCAAAAATTTCAATATAATTTGACATAAACAAAAATAGGCCAATGACCGACATAACAGAAACTAGCATTGTTTTGAAAAGTTTAAAACAATACCTTTCCTTAGCCACAATTTGTCCATCAAAGAAATCTTGAAAAAATCTATATTCTCCTATCATAAATTTCCCCAAATTTTTTAACCTAATTACACATATATTTTAATATGAATTTATCCAAAAAGCAAAAAAATAAATCTTCTTTTATAAAATATTTTAAAAATCCATTTGTTTTTGATAGTATCTTGTCAGTTTTAGTGCTTCTTGCAATGCTACTAATTATATCAAATCCTACAACTTTCACAAGTGGAACAGTCGAAGGATTAAAACTTTTCTTCTTTAATGTTTTACCTGGACTATTTCCTTTTATGCTGCTTACCAAAATTTTAACAGAAATAGGACTTGTTTTTAAATTGTCTAGCAAACTTGATAAAGTAACCTACAAACTTTTTGGCACTCCGGGAGTATCTGCTTATGCACTTTGTATGAGCGTTTTATCTGGCTACCCAATCGGTGCTAAAATAATTGGCGAGCTTTATGAAAAGAATTTAATAACCACATCAGATGCAAAAAAAATGAGCGTTTTTTGTACAACTTCTGGTCCAATATTTGTTATTGGTGCAGTTGGCGTACTTATGTTTAAAAGTTTTACTTTTGGCGTAATTATGTATCTTTCGCACATAATATCAAGTATTATGTTAGGCATAATAGTTAATATTTTCACTAAAAAAGACAATGACAAAGCAAAAAACAGTTTCCATAAACTAGAAGTAAAAAAGTCAAAAAATATTTTAGCCGACTCAATTTCAGCCAGCATAAATTCATTATTTTTGGTTGGAGCATACATAACAATTTTTTATCTTACTGCTGAAATGTTTGGCACTTTAGGCATATTTAATTTTTTAACAAACTTAATCTTGCCTATTCTGCAAAAAGCTGGTTTAAGTGGAAAAAACTTGCAAGGTGTAATTTACGGAATACTTGAAGTAACTAGAGGTGCAAAGGAACTTTCACTAAACATTTCACCAAGCAGTGTTATGTTTGCTTCTGCAATAATATCGTTTAGTGGGCTATCAATTATTATGCAAGAAGCAGCTTTTTTAAAGCCTGCAGGTGTAAAAATTACCAGATTTGTTATAATAAAAATTATACATGCAATATTATCAGCACTTTTAGCTTTTGGATTATTATTTTTAATAAAATAAAAAGTTCGCTTTTAATCAAGCGAACTTTTATTGTTGATCATTTCTAATTTCTTCTTTAATACTATTAAGTGCCCTATCAAGTTCATCTCTGTTACGCTTTACCATAACCATATTTTGATCTAAGTAACTTTCAACTGACTTAAGCAAACTATCAATGTTTTGTCTGGTGACTTCAAAAAGTTCATTGCACTTTTGATTAGCTTTAACAACAAGTGCTTTACTTTCAGCTTCTGCCTTTTTATAAACTTCTGAGGTAGAAACAATTTGTTCTGCGTGATACTCAGCCTCTGCAATAATCTTTTTTGATGATGCAGTAGCATTATTCAAAATTTGGTCTTTTTTTGAAAGCACATAACTGGCCTCTTGTATTGCAGAAGGTAAATTTGCCTTAAGCTCTGCAATAAGCGAAGCACACTTTTCCATATTAACAAGAGTTTTTTTGCTCCAAAGAAAATTCTTTGAACGCACAAATTCTTGCTCTAAATCATTAATAATTTGTACAATATCCATAACTACTCACCTTTAACGCCCAAAACATCTACAAATGCTATGCCATATTTCTTTGTCTTCTTTATTATATAATAGTTTTCTAAATTTTGCAAGTCATTTTGGTACTTATGTTCAACGACAATAGTTCCGTCTTTTTCAATCAAGTCATATTTTTTGATTAATTCAAGTGATTTTACTGCAAAATCGCTATCATATGGTGGATCAATATAAATCAAACCAAATTTTACACCATTTTTTGAAAACCCCACAATTGCATCAGTAAAATCAGCCTTTATTATCTCATAATCTTCAGTCATACCTTTGGTATTGGTCTTTATTGCATTGATTGCAGGCATTTCTTTATCTACAAAATAAACTTTACTTGCACCTCTACTTATGCACTCTGCACCAAAAGCACCAGAACCTGCAAAAAGGTCAAGTACCACCCTGCCACTAATTTCATAGGCAATCAAATTAAAAACTGATTCCTTTACTCTTGCAAGGGTTGGTCTTGTGGAATGCACCTCTGGTGAAACCAGCTTTCTTGCTCTGTATTTTCCTGTTATGATTTGCATAAACCTATCCTTTTGCCGATTTATTCAATATATTTTCGCTTTACTCGGCTGGTTATTTTTGTCAAAATATCATAACTTATTGTACCACACCAATTTGCAATATCACAAACAAAAATCTGCTCTTTTTTAGACTTTCCGATAAGTACTACAATACTACCTATTTTTGCACCAATATTTGTTACATCTACCAAAATTGAGTCCATACAAACAGCAACAATTTTGGCTTTTTTTCCTTTTATTAGCACATAACCTTTTCCTGCAATGTTTTTAAAAATACCGTCAGCATAACCAATTTTGACCGTAGCAATAACGCAGTCTTTTTCAGCTTTAAATTTAGCATCATAACCAGCAGTATCACCTGCACTTAAGCTATGTAAATCAACAACTTTTGATTTTAAAGTTACAGTATTATTAAACTCGTCACTATAAAGTGATATGCCAATCCTTACCATATCAAAATTATTAGGTAATTTAAGCCCACTTGATGCTGATATATGAAAAATAACATCACCATTATAATTTGATTTTAAAGCACAGACAAAATCTAAAAATTTGTCATATTGACTTTGAAAGTAGTTAGGATTATCAGCTTCAAAGTAATGTGAAAATACACCGCAAATTTTAACATTTGGAGTATGCTTTAAAACTTGAACTGCAGTTAAAAATTCATTTATATTACTAAATCCAAACCGGTTCATACCAGTATTGACTGCAATATGCACCCTGCACTCTATTTTTGAAGTTATTGCAACCATTGCAACTTTTTTTAAACTTTGAAAGTTACATACAGTAAGCTCAGCACCAGCCTCAATCAGTCGTTTTATGTTTTTATATTCAGGGCATAAAATTAAAATTGGCTTACTTACAAATCTTTTAATATTAAAAAATTCTTTAGAAGAGCTAACTGCAAAATAATCAACCTCATCATCTATTGCACTGCATATATTTTTATCACCCAGTCCATAAGCATTGGCTTTAACAACAGCGCAAAATTTTTGACCCTTTTTCATTTTGCTTTTTAACAAGTTAATATTATTTTTAATCTCACTCAAATTAATTTCAAGAACAGATATTTTAATCACCTCCAAATATTAGTGATATATTCTATTCTTAAATTAATTTTTATGATAAAAAAAGTGCTAAATTTATAGCACTTAATTAGTTAATTTTATTTTCCATAATGTTTTTTAATTCACTCATTTCCTTTTCTAAATCAAGCCTTGGGAACAATATGCCAAGCTCACCTACTGTTTCGCCAGCTTTAAGTGAATAAAACTCAGAATTATTCACAACTTCTTTAGCATCAACACTTAAAGCAGAAAGCACCTTTGCTGAGCAGTCTGGCAAGAAAGCTGACAAGTATGATGTACCTAGTTTAATAACTTCAAGCAAATTGCGCATTACTGTATCAAGCCTTGCTTTTTTAGTTTCATCTTTAGCTAGTCTATATGGCTCTGTTTCCTCAATATATTTATTAGCTTTTGAAAAGATATCAAATATACTTGCAAGGGCTCTTGAAACATCAAAGTTTGTATTCATATATTTGTTAATATCTTCAATTGAATTTGTAACAGCTAATTTTAAAGACTTATCAATTTCTTCATCATCGCCAGATGCTTCTGGAATAATACTATTTTGATATTTTTTAAGCATTGAGAAAGTCCTTGAAACAAGGTTACCATAATTGTTTGCAAGTTCACTATTGATTGAATTTAAGAATAATTCAGTTGAATAGTTGCCATCAGAACCAAATGGTATTTCACGAAGAAGCACAAACCTAACAGCATCAGCGGTATATCTTGGAGCAAGTATTCTTGGGTCAACACATTCGACACTGTTTGTAAGTTTACTTTTTGAAAGCTTGTCACCACCAAACAGTAACCATCCGTGACCAAATACTCTTTTTGGAAGTGGAATATCAAGTGCCATCAACATTGCAGGCCAAATGATAGCGTGAAAACGCACAATCTCTTTGCCAATGATATGCACATCTGCTGGCCAATACTTATTGAATAAAGTTTCATCATCACTGCCATAGCCAAGACCAGTAATATAGTTAGAAAGTGCATCAATCCAAACATATATTGTATGTTTTGGGTCAAAATCAACAGGAATACCCCACTTAACACTTGTTCTTGTAACACAAAGGTCTGAAAGCCCTGGCTTAATGAAATTTGTAACCATTTCATTAACTCTTGACTCAGGCTTTAAAAAGTCTGGATGTTCACTATAAAGTTTTAAAAGTTTGTCACCAAATTCAGAAAGTTTAAAGAAGTATGCTTCTTCTTCTTGATCAATAACATCTCTTTGACAATCTGGACATTTGCCGTTTACAAGCTGTGACTCAGTCCAAAAAGATTCACAAGGCACACAGTATTTGCCCTTGTAAGCTGACTTATAAATATA
>CAZYYI010000036.1:0-9331 GCA_964651835.1 uncultured Lachnospiraceae bacterium | reverse complement strand
GGAGGAAATTTTCTGGCAGAACCAGCAAGTCTGCTTTTTCGGTGAGCGCCTCTTTTATTAATTTGTGTATCTGACGATACCGATCGTGCGGGAGATTCGGCCGCCCTGTCAGTCTCTTTTCGAAATTGTCTACATAGAGCCGCGCGTTGCCGACAGCAACTTTGATTTTGGTGGATGCAGGTGAATCCACCCGAATCGCGCAGCAACCTTCCGCAGTTCCCCTCTTGATTGGCTTCGCGTCCACGGACGCAAGGGGGATGTGCTTATCGCTGTTATCCGATATACAGTAGTTCAAAAGGGCATAAAGCTTCCGAATCGTCTTGATCTGCTCTGAAGGTTCTTTTAACGGCTTACCTTGGGCAATGCTTTCGCAGGCTAGCGTATACGCAATTTCTTGAGGCGTCACCATATAGGGGAAATATGTGTACGGCTTCTCTATCTTATTCCAGTCTAGGTAAGCGCAAACGGATTCCAGACGGCAGAGATTGACGGTTTTCCTGCTCTCCTCAAAAATCTCGTGCTTCAGCCATCCAATCGGCAACGGCAGAACATATTTGTTTACCATGCGGCAGAGGTAGTAATTAATCCGTTGTTCGTTCAGATCATATTGCCGGAACAGAAAAGGACCAGGAACGGAGTTCTGCCCCACGGTCTGGATTTCTGCAAGAATCTTATCCATCTTCGGTCCCCAGCACAGCGCAGAGGTACGACAAACCGCTGCTTGGAGCGTCAGATACAGCCCACGGTGCGCTTCTCCTTTTTGCATATTAACCAAATCTGTCGACACCTCATATGTAGCAATGGCCTCTAGGATATTTTTGACCAGCTTTCCGTAATAGTCCAGCCGATCATTTACCACGAGAATCTCCAGCAGGCGCTCCCACAGCGTGTAATTTTCAATGAGCGCCCGCCGGTTCAGAATTGTCAACAAATCTCTGTCAAACGCGTTTTCCCTCTTATCGCGAATCATGTTGCCCACTTTGCGATATTTTCCCAGAAACTTGGATAAGGAAAACTTGTCTAGGGACATGTTGGATACACCACGCAGTTTGTGCGGGGTTTCGCTGTTAAACAGCTTAAATATTTCGCTGTAATCATTGTTGTTCAAAATGCGATCCACATCAGGGAGGTAGCGGAACTCACTGGCATTGTGGCCGATCTCAGCACGGAAGCAATCCAGCAATGCCCGCGTAGAGCCTTCCCGGAAATAGAAAACCTTTACCTTATCGTTCTGGACTTGAATGTCCGATCCACTGTGCGTCCCCACAACATCCGGGTTGACACGATAAGCAACGGCGGGCCCTTCCTGCGAATCGGCAACCGGGTATTGTTGGGCAGGCTCCTGCACTTTGTGCTCCACACTCTGGAAAATATGGGTCTTCAGTCCAGCGCACCTTTTCTCCCCCTGTAGGCTACCGGACCCAAAATAATATTCGATAATTTCACTGGCGGTGAGTTTCGTCCGGTTCTCCGAGGTGCCCCTGGCCTTTCGATACAGCAGGCTGTTCTTCTCCACCTTATCGACAATGATGATGTCGTCTACATATCTGCCGTAGTAGACAGGGTTGATCCGCTCGATGACCGCAGTATCAAAGGGCGTAAGGATCCAGTTGGACAGGATATAGGAGGGGAGGAAGCCAATGGGCAGGAAGGTACGCAGGCCCAATGAAAGGTTCGGATCGGTATTGATGGCGCGAAGCTTCTCAGAATATCTTTGGAGCACCTGATAGACGAAACTATGGAGACGTTTCGTCCACTTTGGGCAGTTATTCGTCGACGCCCAAAATTTGTTAAATATATTAGCAAAGTCCTCCTCAGACAGATCTACACTGTAGAAGAAATTGCGGAAATCAAGGGTAAGAATCAACGCATCCTGATTGTTGTTCAGTCGCTCCTTCGCATGGGCGAGGGCAGTGTCCCGCCAGTTCTCATACTGGGAAAAATAAGGTTCAAACAGGTAGGGAGAATATGTGACCGCCCCACTTTCGGGATCGCACAAATTCTTCCTCAGCCGGTTCCCATAAGAATGCTCATACATCAAAGACTGTTCCACATCATCTCGCCGGTCCAAATAGGCGCCAACCGTCATCACCCAAACCGTACCGAGAATATGCCCGGCGACAGCCAAATCGACGAAGTATTTCGCCGCCTCCATCTCGACAGGCTCACTGTCCGCATTGAAAATTATCTGCTCTTCAGTATAAGAGCACAGACGCTTTGGATAGACAAACACATCGATCTTATCAAGGATATCGTTGGCAAAATCCTCCCAGATGTCATCACGCGCTTCTAGAGCTTCGGCAATCTTAGCAAGTCTCTGATCAATATTTTCACTTTCAAAAGCTACCAGATGATCGACCAGCGGCAACTGCGTTTTGTCAAAATATAGATAGTTTTTCAGTTTCTTATACGCCTTTTTAACCCACTCCACTGTGGACAAATCATGCTTCTTCTTCATCGTCAGCCCCCTCTTTCTCTTGCTTCCAATTTTGGATCGCCTCTAAAAATTCTTTCCCGTACCGCTCTGCCTTAACAGATCCCACACCGGAAACCGTCATGAACTCCTGCAAGGTGGTAGGTTGCCGCACCGCCATGTCCGCCAACGAGGCATTGGAAAAGACCACATAGGCCGGCACACTCCCCTGTGCAGCCAGCTTGCCGCGCAACGTCCGAAGGGCCTCCAGTAGCCCGGCGTCTACCGGTGGGGCAGATTTCTTTCCAGAAGTATATTGGTCTGCCTTCTGCCTTCGGAAACTATAGATGACGCGTTCCCCTTGAAATAGCACCTTCTTTGCCAGCGGGGTGGTTCGCAACACCGGATAATCCGCCCCGTCCAAATACAGGTAACCCTGTTCCACTAAATAGTCGATATATGCCCGAATCTGCATCCTGTCAACATTGCTCATAATACCATAGGTAGGCATCTGATCCAGTCCCAACTGGAGTATCCGCTGATCCCGGCTACCCCGAAGAAGACGAACAAACAAGGCTATGTCCAGCCCAGAGCGATACTGCCGTTCCACCCGCGTCACAGCGGAGAGGATCTTCTGGGCTTCCACTGTAATATCCCTCTGCTCCAGTTCCCCGGTGCAACTGCTGCATTTACCGCAGTGATCCGGGGCATCCTGCCCAAAATAGCGCAGCAGATAGGCCCGCAAGCAGGTGGTCGTCCTACAGTAAGCGGCCATCTTCTCCAACCTCTGCAGATCCCGTTGCCGGAGCTGTCTTTTCTCTTTCTCCGGCAGTTCCTCGTTATCCGAAGCGTTATCGATCAAAAATTTTGCTGTGCGCACATCATTTTCTGAAAACAGCAGCGTGCACTGGGCATAGGTTCCATCCCGTCCGGCTCGGCCTGCCTCCTGATAGTAGCTTTCCACGTCCTTGGGCATATTGTAGTGCACCACAAAGCTCACATTGGACTTGTCGATCCCCATGCCGAAAGCGTTGGTCGCCACCATCACCCGAGCGCGGTCGTATACGAAGTCCTCTTGGTTATGCCTTCGCTCCTCCTCGGACAGTCCCGCGTGATACCGCGTGGCGGATATCCCATCCTTAATCAGCGCAGTGCATACCGACTCTACTGTTTTACGGGTGGAACAATAGACGATCCCGCTTTGCCCTGGGCGTTCGCTGATAAATTTTTTCAGATAGGCCTCCTTGCTCTTGGGCCGAACGGTTTCAAAATAGAGGTTAGGCCGGTCAAAGCCTGTAGTTATGCACAGGGGCGCTTGTAGCAGAAGTAGCCGTTCAATGTCCTCCTTTACCTGCTCGGTAGCGGTGGCGGTGAAAGCACCCACCACCGGGCGGCGGGGAAGCTGCTCCAAAAACTCTGCAATTTTCAGATAACTGGGTCGGAAGTCCTGTCCCCATTGGGAAACACAGTGAGCTTCGTCCACCGCCAACAGAGAAATCTCCGCTTCTTGGGCAAAGCGGAGAAATTCGGAGGTAGACAATCGCTCCGGCGCCACATAAATCAGCTTATACTTCTCTTGTTTGGCCCGGCGGAACACATTCCGGTATTGCTCCTGAGACAATGTGGAGTTGATAAAGGCGGAAGGAATCCCCGCCTGACCCAATGCGGTTACCTGATCCTTCATGAGGGAGATTAGCGGAGAAATTACCAGCGTCACTCCCGGCAGCAGCAGGGCGGGCAACTGATAGCAGATGGATTTGCCCCCTCCGGTAGGCATGATGCCCAGTACATCCCGGCCATCAAGCAAAGCGTCCACCAGCTCCTCTTGCCCAAAGCGAAATGCACTGTGGCCAAAATATTGCTTCAGCGCCGAGTATTTATCCATAGGCAACACCACCTCCAAGCGGGACAATTTTGAATGCCGTTTATTCCATGCTAAATTTTCAATTATTTTATCATATCATACTTACAGAAACAAGCCTGCACTCCCGTCCAGCATGATTCGCGCAGAAGTTTTGCAGGCAATTCTATGAAAAACCGACCCTTGACCATCACTGGGCTCCCTCCGCGAATTGATTCCAAAGCGCATCTGACATGCTGTCCAGACCTGTTATCGTTGGATCCTCAGGATATCCAACCGCACAAGGGCCCCGGCAGGAGGTGCCAGAACAGACACGGAGAGCCTGTCCGTCCAACAGGGGAAGCACAACCATACCTCAAAACGCTGCGCTTGGATTAAGCAGCGGGTATCTTCAGCGAAGAACAGTTTGAAGCGAAAACGAGCTCCGCTTCTCCACAAAAATGTTTGCAAAGCAGGGCGCATTCGGCTATTGACGTTTTTTTTAGCAAGCTGTATAATATACTAACAAAAATTTTGGCATTTCGGGTGATTTAGTCCGTTTTATAGGTCTGCTGCTTTGCTATTATAGCACCATTCAGGATGAGTAAGCAAATGGGGGTGAGCGCCATGGATGCCACATTACAGGTTGGCTCATATAAAACCACTCTTATTAACAATCGCCGGTATTTGGGAAATAAGTATAAGTTGCTGCCCTTTATCACCAATGTGGTAGAGGCCGAGTGTCATGACGTTCATGTGATCGCTGATATTTTTGCAGGAACTGGCGCGGTATCTTCTGCGTTTGCCGATCGGCAGCTGATCACCAATGACATTATGTATAGCAATTACATCTGCCACTTCGCTTGGTTTGGTGCGCAAAGATATGAACCGCATAAAATCGAGACCCTTGTCGTTTACTATAACACCGTCATTGTAGATGTTGATAACTACATGACAAAAAACTTTTCCGATACATATTTCAGTCGAGCTGACTGTGCCAGAATCGGCTTTATCCGCGAGGATATCGAGCAACGCTACCATCGCGGAGATTTGAATCATCGCGAGCGAGCCATTTTGATTACATCTTTACTGTACGCTATGGACAAGATCGCTTTGACCTGTGGGCACTACGATGCTTATCGCCAAGGCGCTATGTCAGATCAACCGCTGGAGCTTCGCGTTCCTTTAGCTCCCATAGAGAATGATTGGAACAATCAGTGCTATAACGAGGATGCCAATAATTTGGTCAAACGAATCGTTGCGGATTTGGTTTACATTGATCCGCCGTACAATTCCCGCCAGTATTGCGATGCCTATCATTTGCTGGAAAATGTTGCGCGCTGGGAAAAGCCGGAAGTGTTTGGGGTCGCGCGAAAAATGGATCGCCGCGGTTTGAAGAGCCGCTATTGCACCAAAGATGCGGTGACTGCTTTTGAAACCCTGGTAGCCGATATTCAGGCCCGGTACATTTTGCTGTCCTATAGCAATATGGCTACTAAAGGAAATTCTCGCTCTAATGCTAAGATAAGCGACGAGGACATTTTGCGCATCTTGGGTGCCCGTGGAACAGTAAAGGTTTTTTCAGCGGATTACAAGGCGTTTAGCGCGGGGCAGTCAACCATCAAAGATCACGCAGAACGGCTATTCCTGTGTATCTGCGACAATGGGGAGGGGTAAATGATGATTACCTCTCCCCTCAATTATACCGGGGGCAAATATAAGCTGCTTCCGCAGATCCTCCCGCTTTTCCCAAATGGCATTGAAACTTTTGTAGATCTGTTTTGTGGCGGCTGCAATGTGGGTCTTAACGTAGAGGCGCAGCAAGTAATATATAATGACATCGACCAACGGTTGGTCGATTTATTTGGCACCCTTCGCAATTTAGAGAAGGAAACCACTTTAGCGTGGATCGATCAAATCATTTCTCAATATAATTTATCCCGTGTCAGTCAAAATAGTTATTCGTTTTACCATTGTAATGGCGCGAATGGATTGGCTGAATACAATCGCGAGGGCTTTCTGCGGCTGAGGCAGGATTTTAACCAGCGGACCAAAGACGAGCAAATGGACTATTATTACTTTATCATGTTTTATGTTTTGATTGTATACGCATTCAACAATCAAATCCGATTCAATAGCTGTGCCGAGTATAATCTCCCGGTTGGCAAGCGGGATTTCAACAACCATATGCGGCACAAGCTATCCGCCTTTATTGACCGGATCCAAGAACAGGCTTGTGAGTTTACCTGCATGGACTTCCGTTCATTTGACATCACTGAACTTGGCCCCAACGATTTTTTGTATGCGGATCCACCCTACCTTATCACATGTGCTTCCTACAATGAAAAGGGCGGCTGGAGCGATCAGGATGAGAGGGATTTACTTGCCTTCTTGGATGCACTTCATGTCAACCATGTTCGCTTTGCCCTATCCAATGTGCTACGAAGCAAGGGGAAAGAAAACCGTATCCTTTTGAACTGGTTAGAAGCCCACAGAGCACAATATCACGCCATCCCACTGCAATTCAATTATTCCAATGCCAATTACCATACCGAAGACCGAACCTCAGGCAGCGAAGAAGTTTTGATTGTAAATTACGAGCGAGGTGCAGAGCATGCCGAATGAAATTGCCTACCGCAGCTTCTGTTGGAGCCTTGGTACAACAAGTTTTCGGACCAAAGAGTTTAATCTTACGATTGAGCGCCAGCTTTCCCTGCTGGATGAATTTTGGGGACAACAGGAGAATGCTCTGGAAACATGGACGGGAAACAATTTGCTGCAAAGCAGCTATTACCGTTTCATGCAATCTAAAGGGTTTGTTGACGGAGATGCCCCTCGTCCGGACAAAGACGCCCGGGAGAAAACATCCGGGCTAGTAGATATTGGCCTTATTGATACAGAGCGCCGTCTTACCGCCGCGGGAGCCGCGCTTTTAGAAATTAGTCGCAACCACGACTTCTCTGCCCATAACTTTTTGCAAATTCCAAAGGACAGCTATCTTTACCTTAAGCAGTTACTGAAAGCCGATGTGGGAATTGATGGCCAGCCAGTACGTCCCTTCCTCGTTCTTTTGCATTTGCTAAAGATTTTTGGCTCGCTATCGTTGGAGGAATTCACCTATCTTGTCCCCCTATGCACAAATGCCGCTTCTACACAATGTGTCATAGATGGTATAACCCGGCTACGGTCCGGGGATACCGACATAACGATAGATGATATCATTTTGCAGCGGCTCATGCTGATGGACAACTATCAAGCTGCCTTGCGGTTGCTGCAGACGAATCCTGTGGACGAAGACTTGATCGCTACGATTGGGATCAACAGGAAAAGTCATAGATACGACCGGCCTTATTTCCCCCTGTATCAGGCCTTACAAACGGCCTATCTGCAAGGCGATCCTGCTGCATTCACCTCGGTATTTTCTGCCACCAAAGACATCAAGATTGGTCTTTGGTGGCGTAAGCATATGTTTGATACGATCTCCACGGTTGCGATCCGGCAAAATCCTACAGCACATCTGTGTCCCACACGCTTTGATTCCGTTACTTCAGAATCGGAGTTCAAGGCCGCTTTTTTTGAAACCATGCATTTGTTAAAGGCAAAGGCCACTCTGAAGGATTATTACGATTTGAACCGTCGCTATATGAAGTTATCCGACATCGTTTTGTTTGCGGACGGTCAAATCAAATTAGATATTGTGCCCCGGCACTTTTTCGGCGCTGTCGATAACGATTTGTATCCTCTTGCCTATACCTCAGAACCAAATCTTTTTGCGGATTGTCCGCTGGAGGAGATTTCTCCTTGCCTAGTTGTGGATGAAGGGGCACTGCTTCTGAGTGTCAATACAGAACTGGGTACTCGTGCCACGACCATTGGCGAGCTGCGGCAGGTAATAGAGGATACCCGTTATGAACGGCTTTCACGGCTGATCGATGAGAAATTTACAGATGATAAGTTACTCCAGCTCTTGGAGCATTTCGAGCTGCGCAACGATGACGAAATACAAAATATGGTTACAGACAACGCAGATATTCCTACAATTTTTGAATATGTCTTGGGCATTTTGTGGTATAAGGTCAGTGAATGCCAAGGAAACATATTAGATTACATGAAACTGTCATTTGACGCCGATCTCCTACCTGTAAGTCATGCAGTCGGCGGCGAGGCCGATATCGTATATGAATATCCCGAAACCGCTGCCTATCCGGAACACTGTTTGCTACTGGAGGCAACCTTGGCCGATGGGACAAATCAACGCCGCATGGAAATGGAGCCGGTATCACGTCATCTCGGCCAGCATCTTCTCCGCACATGGAACGAAAACTCCTACTGCATCTTTGTAACCACTTATCTGGATCTGAATGTACTATCTGATTTTTGTTCCAGACGAACCAGCTGGTTTTATGAGCCCACTGACTATGAGCACTGGGATGAAGCTCACCGCTATCGGGGCATGAAAATAATCCCACTACGGACTGCGGAGTTGAAAAAGCTACTTCGTAGCCATATGACTTACGCAGAGCTCCACCCTCACATTGCGGTAGGATACATCCCGCCTCAGCTTCCCCATCTGTGGTACCGCCAAAATATCGAGTCAATTTGGGCCGATTGAGCGCAAGCAGGCGGCGGCAGCTGAGCAGGGCAAAAGTTGGGTGACGGGATAGGCCCGCAACAGCCACCTCGCAGTAAACACAGGAAAAACGGGGAAAGAGGGCTATCGTTAGCGATGTCTCTTCGACAACAGGACGGAAAAACGGTTCCTCTTGCCGGCAAAAAGCAGCCTCAATTTAAGGTGTACTTTTTCGTCTCGCTTATTACCTGCCCGATGTCGCCGTCGATGCAGATCGCCTGAGCCTTGATCTCATCGGGGCAGGCGGCCTGCCCCAAATTGACACAGGCATAGATGGCCTTGGGGTTTCGCGCGGTCATCTGCCAGAAGGGGCGTTTGATGATACCGGGGGTGTTGTAGCCCACCCCCAGCTCCAGAAACAATATCCGCTGACCGTCATGCCGCCGCAGGAAATCCACATACCGCTGGGCGGCTCTGTGCCAGCCCTCGTCCTCCACGAATTTGTCGT
>CAZYYI010000035.1:0-9843 GCA_964651835.1 uncultured Lachnospiraceae bacterium | reverse complement strand
TTCCCCTTTCTTTGATTTGGACTGACGGAACAAAATATGAAATTGACAGAGTTTTGGATATAAAAAAACAAGCCAGCACCAAAGGCGGTGGACTGGGACTAAGATACACTGTTTCGATAAAAGGCAAACAAAAATATATGTGGCTTGACGGAAATACTTGGTATATTGAAACAACTAATAATGAATAATAAAATCTCTGTAAATGCTGAAAAAATAAGGTATTACGTTTAACATAATACTTGATTTCAAATTAATAAACGCCCAAAATTGATTAAGATGCAAGGCTCTTGAAATATTACACGCATGAGCGTACAAAGTCGTACGTGATTGTGTGGAATATTTCAAAGTAACGAAGCAGATTGATTAATTTTGGGCGTTTATTTTTGCTTCTTACTTAATGACGATAAACTGTGTCCGTCCTTAATATCAAGTTCTGCAAACTTCTCATCAGTAAGTGCAACTGCTCTGCTGATTGAAGTTCTGCCAAACCTATCTCTTATCTTTTCAACAGCTTGCTGCAGAGTTTCTTGTTTCTGTTCAATTTTGTCTGCCTCACCAATTTCTATTTGAGCAACATTTGTAAAGTCAGAAACGCTCACACCTATTCCCCTGATTTTTGACAAGCTGAAATCAAAGTTTTCCTTTAAAAGCCCCATAGCACAATTTGCAACAGTATTAACCAAACAAGTTGGTTTTGCCAATGTTCTTGTTCTTGTAAATGATACAAGTAAATTATTTGTTACTGATAAGCTTACAGTTCTGGCATACTTATAACCATAATCTTTCATTCTTGAACAAACGCTTTCAGAAAGCAAAAGTATAAGAGTTTCGGCATCTGCAAAATTATCTATATCACGATAGAAAGTTAAGCTATTGCCAATGGATTTATACTCATCTTTTTCAAGTATTTTTTTAACTTCACTACTATCCTCACCTCGTGCATATGAGTGAAGTACCTGTCCCCACTTGCCAAGATGCTGAGTTATTATTTGCTCATCTATTTTAGCAAGGTCACCAATTGTTTTAACTGTAAGCTTATTCAATTTTTGTTTGGTTGACCTGCCCACATAAAGCAAATTTTCAACTGGAAGATTCCAAACAATTTCTTTAAATTTGTTATAAGGTATTTCAGTTATTGCATCTGGCTTTTTCATATCACTGCCAAGTTTTGCAAAAATTTTATTGAAACTTATACCTATCGAAACCGTAAGCCCAACTTCAGTTTTAACACGATTTCGGATTTCATCAGCAATTAAATATGCGTCACCACCTAGCCTTCTACAAGTTGTAATGTCTAGCCAAGCCTCATCTATACCAAAGGACTCAACATAATCTGTATACTCTCTAAATATAGATTTAACAGCCTTAGAATATTTTATATAAAGTGCAAAGTTTGCTTCTTTTATAACTATATCTGGGGCGAGCTTTTTAGCTTGATAAACTGTCATACCAGTTTTAATGCCATATTTTTTAGCTATCTGATTTTTAGCTAGCACTACTCCATGACGCTCTGACACTGCACCAGAAACAGCAACTGGAAGCCCTGCTAAAGTTTCATCAACCAAGCACTCAACACTTGCATAAAAGCTGTTAATATCAATATGTAAAATTTTTCTCATACCTTTATTATAAATTTTTAACAAAAAAAATTCAAATAAAGCGAAACAAAATGAAAAATTGTTTTTAAATTATTTTTTACTATGTTATAATTAATTTAGTAATAACTTGGAGGTTCATATGGAATCTGAAAAAATTGATTTGGATTTTGCGAAAGCGTGGGATAATAGTCAAGGCGATTTTTCTAAAAATATTGCTGAAAATATTATGCAATTTTCTAGAGATCACAAAAGAACTATTAAAACCGCTCTGGATATTTGTTGTGGTACATCTAACTTTTTGTCAATTTTAAATGGTTCAGGCATTAACTGTACTGGCACTGAAATTGACCAAAGCATGATTGACTATTCTAAAGAAAAGTATAGTGATATCAATTACTTTTTAGCAGAAAATTTGTACGACATTCCTTCTAAGAGCAAATTTGACCTCATATCTTGCAACCACGATATGATTAATTATCTTGAAAACTTTGATGAGTGGAAAATGCTATTTAAAAATGTTTCTAAACATCTTGAAGGCAAAGGGATTTTTGTTTTTGATTATTACACCAAAAACAAATTAAACGATTGGCACGAAACTTCCTTTTCATCTACCCACTGGCTTGATTGCTTAACAAATGTAAAATCTGGTATATATGACAAAACCGTTATAAACTATACCTATTACATCAATTACCAAGATTATATGATAAAAACAAAAAATATCGTTGTTGAATGTTGCTATGAAAACGATATGATTATGAATGCTTTGAAAGAATGTGGCTTTAAAACCATTTTAACAGTTGATAGTAATTTTAACCCAATTACAAATCTTGATACCGCTGAAAGAGTGCATGTTATTGCACTCAAAAAATAGGAGGAGCTATGAGTGAAATAAATAACTATGGTTACGCTTTGGCGTGGAATGAAAATCAAGGCAGTTATTCATCTACTATTGCTAAAAAAACTTTGGCATTTGCGGCAAATCAAGGCTTAAAAATTAATACAGTTCTCGATATTTGTTGTGGTTCTGCAAACTTTTTAAATGAAATGAATGCCAACGGCAAAATTTGCACTGGCACTGAAATTCTTGACAGCTATGTTGAGTTTAACAAAAACAATTATAAAAATATCAATTTTGTTAAAACTAGAGATGTACTTGATTTTGATAATCTTGGCAAATTTGACTTAATTTCTTGCAACCACGATGTTATAAATTACCTCCCTACTTTAGAAGATTGGAGCACAATGTTTAAACAAGTGTACAGACATTTGAATAATGGTGGCATATTTATTTTTGACTATTATTCAAAACGCAAATTGCAACATTGGAACGAAGTTACCTTTGACGAAAATGAAAAACTCGATTATATAAGAAATGTTGTTTCAGACGGTATTTCAAAGACTACAATTGAAAATATCTATTATGTTAAATTAAATAACTTAACCGATAATTCTGTTAGCGCAATGGATAGAACTTATAGTTACAATGACACAACAACAAAATTCAAACGTTCTGCAGAGACACTATCTGAATATTATTTTGACAACGATTTAATTTTGGAAGAGATTAAAAAAGCTGGCTACAGATACCTTATAACCACTGATGCAAGTTTTGCCCCGGTAGCCTCAATCAGTGATATGAACAGAGTTCACATCATTGCAATTAAACTTGAAAAATAACAAATAAAAAAATCTTGCAATCAATGCAAGATTTTTATTTTGTTTAATTATCTTATGCTTTTAGCAGCATTAACAAGTCCCAAAAACAATGGATGTGGTTTATTTGGTCTAGACTTAAGTTCAGGCTGGAAGATGCTTGCCACAAAGAATGGATGGTCTTTAAGCTCAATTATTTCAACAAGCTCAGTTTCTGGGTTTTTGCCAGCAAAAGACATACCACGTTTTTCAAAATCTTCATAATATTTAGAGTTAAACTCATAACGATTGCGGTGTCTTTCACTTATATTCTCTGTACCATAAAGCTTTGCTGAAACAGAGTCAGGATCAAGTACAATATCAAACTTACCTAATCTCATAGTTTTGCCATTAAGAGCAAACTTTTTTTGTTCTTCCATAATATCAACAACTGGATATTCAGTTTTTGCATTAATTTCTGTTGAATTTGCATCATAGTTCAAAACATTTCTTGCAAATTCTATAACTGCAAGCTGCATACCAAAACCAATGCCAAGATATGGTATTTTGTTTTCACGAGCATACTTGATTGCATAAGTCATACCTTTAAAACCACGACTTCCCCAACCAGGTGGAACAATGATGGCCTTTGCACCATGTAGGTATTTTTCTGCACCAAGTTCCTCGATATCCTCAGCGTCAATAATTTCAATAGTTGGCTTAATACTATTTAGGTTACAAGCGTGCGAAATTGCTTCACAGATTGAAATATATGCATCTGGAACTTTTGTATATTTACCAACGATGCAGAATTTTACTTCTTGATAATCACCATTTGAATTACTAAGCATTTGTTTCCAAGCACTTAAATCAGCAGCTGGTAAATTTAAACCAAACTTATTTAAGATAACTTCATCTAAGCCCTCTTTTTGAAGCATTACAGGTATTTCATAAATTGAATCTACATTTGGAAGTGATATAACATATTTTTCATTTTTAACAAAGCAACGTTTAACAATTCTCTTTTTATTATCTGCACCAAGTGATAGACCTTTTGCTAGTCTTACCACAACTGCATCTGGCATAAGTCCAAAACCATTCATTGCTTTAACAGATGGTTGCACTGCTTCAATTTTTAGTTCCTTAGTATTGTCAAAATAAGGAGCATCTGCTAAATGTGCAATAAACACATTCTTTTCACCAACTTCAGACTGCAATTGCTTGATTGCTTGCAAAACTATGTTTTGCTCAAGCTCACTAACTGTTCCGCCAACCACAACAATAACAACATCTGTTTCATCATTTTGAAGTGATAAAAAGTTATCTTTAATTTCAGTTGTTACTGTTGGGATAATTTGAACAGTTGCACCAACATATTTGCCCTGTCTTTCTTTATTAATTACGCTTGTAAAAATTTTACCTAATGAAATATCATTTTTACCAGATAAATTTACATTCAAAAAGCGTTCAAAAACACCAACATTAATATCCGTTTCACTGCCATCTTCAGTAACAAAAACTTCACCATGTTGATAAGGACTCATTGTTCCAGAATCAAGATTTAAGTAAGTGTCTATCTTTTGAACATTAACTTTTAACCCTCTACTTGACAGCAATTTTGCAAGTGCTGCAGCAGCAGTTCCCTTACCAATTTTTGATACATAATCACCAGTCACAAAAATAAATTTACTCATATTGTGCTCCTTAAAATACTTATACAATTTAATTATAAATAATTTTTTAAATTAAATCAAACAAATTAACATTTATTAAAAATTAATAAATAAAAAAGTCATAAAATTATGACTTTTTATTTTCTAAAAATATTTGATATTCGTTATATATTGCCTCAGCAGTTTGTTCAACACTTAAATCGGTATTATTTATGACGAAATCATACACTGAATAATCAGTATTATCAAAGCCATAAAACGCTTTATATCTTTCATTTTCTAAATCAAAACGCTCATTACAAGCTTTTAAGGTTTCTTCATCTGAAAGATTTATTATTTCATTTTTTCTGCCTGAATTTTTCATTCTTCTAACCTGTTCAGCTGAATCTACATCAATAAAAACTTTAAACGAATCAGGAATAAAATACCACGCTGTTCTGCTATCTATAACAAGGTTACTATCCTTTTCAGTTTTGCCAATCTCAATAATTTTATCATCAACCATTTTATCGATAGAAGTGTCTTTCAATCTGTTAAGAGATAAAATATCAATGCCTCTTTGTTCAGCTACGCTTCTAAAAATTTCTCCTGCGTGAAGGACTTTAAAATTATATTTTTTTTCAAATATGTTAGCAACTTCGGTTTTTCCACTACAAGGTTTGCCAGTGATTGTAATTATCATAAATCCTCCAATGTCAAACTTTCAAGTTCAGTTAAATAGTCTTCAAACATTTTAAAAGCATAATCATATGTGTCAGTACTTAAAATATCAATATCTGCAACTTTAAGTGAGTTTACTGGATCAAGTGATCCACCCAAACTTAAAAAGCTTTTATATTTTTTTACATACTCGCCTGTTTTGTCAGTTAATATTCTTTGAGCAATATAGCAAGCACAAATCAACCCAGTTGAATATTTATACAAATAATAATCTGAAAAGATGTGAGATTTTCTACTCCAATCAGCTTCAAAGAATTTATTGAATTCTACATCTTTTCCAAAATACTTTTTGCAAATTTCCAAATATTTGTCATTTAAATCTTTATTTGTAAGCGACTCACCTGCATCAAGTGAAGAGTGAACATAAAGTTCAAATTCTGCGAGCATAGATGAATTGTAAACATTAAGATAAAACAGCTGCAAAAAGTCAGAAAGCAATTGGATTTTTTCTGCCTTGCTAGTAGCTTTTTTAAGCATATAATCTTCTAAAATAAGTTCATTGGTAAGCGATGCAACTTCTGCCACAAAAATTGTATAATCATATTTTTCATAAGGCTGATTTTTTGCAGAATAATATGAATGCATTGCGTGTCCAAACTCATGAGTTATGGCAGACTTCCAATATGCTGTACCATCAAAATTTAATAGTATAAACGGATGCGTGCTATAATTACTTATTGTGTAGCCACCGCTGGCTTTGGTATCTCTTGGGAACGCATCTATCCAGCCATCATTAACCGCTTTTTCAAACATATTTTTATATTCATCGCCAAAACACCCATAAGAATTTTTTATGTCGCTAACTGCATCCTCAAAAGTTATTGACTTTTTGTCATTAATCAAGTCACAGCCAATATCTGATGTATAAAATTTATCAAGTTTTAAGTACTTTTGCTTAAGTTTAAAGTACCTTTGAAGCAAATTCACTTTACTCGAAACATACTCCATATTTTTAAGCATAATATCTGGGCTGACATCTTCTTCAAAGGTTAGCATATCAAGAGCTGATTTAAAGTTATGAGTTTTAGCCACAAAGTTAACATACTTTGAATGTGAAATATAAAGATTAGACATTGTTTGGTTGAGTTCAAAGTATTTTTCAAGGTACGCTTCTTGCACCTTCTTTCTTTCCTCTTGGCTTGGATTTTTCATAAACTTGTTGTAGTTGCCAGTGGTAAGTTTTTGTTCCTTTCCATTCTCGTCAACAAAGCTACCGTGGTTCATCTCAATGTCACTAAGCACAGAGTAAATATCATCATTTGCTATAAGCGATGACACTTGAGCAAGTGTGGTTTCCTCTTTAAGTGACAATGTATGTGGTTTATCTTTAATAATATCTTCAAACATCAAATTGTAATTTTTAAAGTCTTTATCATCTTTTAGTTTATTTAAAAACTCGTCACTAAGTGAGCTAAGCTCAGTTTTAACAAAAGACAACTTTTCACCGATTACAGAAAACAAATCATTAACAAGCTGATAGTTTTTGATGCTTTCTTCATTTTTACCATCATCATCAGTTTTTGTTCTGGCATAAACTGCCAACTTTTCAAGAACTATTGAAAGTTTGCTATCTCTTTTTAAATAGGTTAAAATTGTATCACTATCCTCTTTGCAAAGTTTTCCTTTAAAACTTTCAAGAGCTTTTAATTCTTCTTTAGCAAAAGTTAAATCTTTTAAAAAATCATCATTAGTAGCATAAATATCAGATAATTTCCAATTAAAAGTTTTCATATACTCTCCTTATCATAGAGTATAAAGGATTAAAATTTTTAAGTCAAACAATAAGCCACATGCCATAAATTAAAATAAAAAAGATAGCCATTTGCTATCTTTTTATTAATTTTTAGATTTCATTGTTTCATCTTTAGCAAACAATTTCATTCGTCTTACACAAAGCATAATAAGCATCCAAATTCCAGCAAGACCAACAATTGCATAAAGTATTCTTACAAACACGCCTGTCCCAAAAATCCAAGCAAGCAAGTTCCATGAAAATACACCTACTAGAAACCAGTTAACCGAGCCAAGAATCAAAATGCTAAGTGCTACAATATTTGCAATAATCATAACCTTTCTCCTTTAAAGTTATGATTTGCTAAAATAATCAAAATTATACAAAAAAACACTACAATAGTAGTGTTTTATATTTGTTTTAAATTGTTCCACCATAAAATGCGTTTAAAATTATAAATGCAATACAAAGTACCATAATGAGTACTGCATCAATAATTGTTAAAATTTTAATTTTGCCTTGAAGTGTTGCACCTTTATTTCTGTTGTAAAAAGTATCACTTTGACCAGAAATTGCTGAAACACCATTGGTTTCACTCTTTTGCATTACAACAAACACCATCATTGCAATTGCAAGAACTACAAGCACACACAACAAAACTATTTTAGCAACACCAAAAGCGTGTGTTTGTTCTGGTGACCACGACCACTCCCTACAAATTAAATTTTTTATTTCTAACATAAATTCCTCCATACAAGTGCTATTTTAACACAGACAAAAAAATATTTCAAGTTATTTATAATAAATAAGTATCAGTATAAGTGCAATAATTGTCGCAATAAATAAGAAAATTAAAAAACCGCGCATTTCTTTGCTTTTTGGTACTAACTTATTTTTTAATATTGAATCAATTATTAACATCAAAATAAAGAATGCAAAAAAAGCAAGACCTACTTTGGTTAACTTTTTTTCTATATCATTTTGAGCCAACAAAAATAAAAATGAATTTAATACCGAAATCATCTGTTTTCCTTTAATTTTCTAAATTTACACTTTGAGCAATTTTTGCGAATTCTGTTGCATCCAAACTTGCCCCGCCAACGAGTACACCATCAACCGAATCAAGACTTAAAATGCTATGGCTAATAGAAGATTTAACACTACCACCATAAAGCACAGGAACTATTGCTCCAAAGTACTCTTTTACAACATCTTTAATGTACTGATGTGCTTTTTCAATATCACTAGTTGTTGCAACCTTGCCTGTTCCAATTGCCCAGACTGGTTCATATGCAATAATTACATTTGTAAAGTCTTTGCAACTTGCAAGACCTTCTAAAATCTGTTTTTTAAGAACAGATTTGTATTTGCTTTTTTCTTCAAGAGTTTCACCTACACAAAAAATAACTTTTAATCCAGCAGCAAGTGCTGAAATCAATTTTTTGTTTAAAAACTCATTGGTTTCATCAAAATAGTGTCTTCTTTCACTATGACCAACTATAACATAGGTTGCACCAGCTTGCCTTATCATTTCAGCAGAAAGCTCACCGGTATATGCCCCACTAGATGCAAAGTGACAATTTTGAGCGCCAGTGTATGCAACCCCAGAAGCTGCATTACTAAAATCTTTAAGCATAACGGAAGGAACGCAAATTACAACATTTCCGTTATCACCTAAACCTTTTTTTAAATCTTTAACATAGTTTGCTATGTCAGAAAAATTTTTGTTCATTTTCCAGTTTGCAACTATAAGTTTACTCATAAATTTCACCTACTTTAACTATTTTTTAGCAGCCTACTTTTTTGCAGAAGAACTTTTTGTAGTTTTAGCTTTTGTTTTTGTAGCAGCTTTAGATGCTGACTTTTTTGCAGCAGCTTTTGTTGTTTTGCTTGCAGAACTAGTTGTAGTTTTTTTAGCAGCTTGTTTTTTTGCTGTTTTTGCAACAGTTTTGTTATCAATTGCAGCGAAATCATTTTTAGCTACTGATTTTTTATTATCTTCTTTATCCTCAAGATTTTCAACACCCGGCATAACTGCACCCTCTAAAAATTTAAGAGTTGCACCACCACCAGTTGAAAGATGTGTAACTTTATTTGCGTAGCCAAGTTCTTGAAGAGCAGCAACACTATCACCGCCTCCAACAACACTAACAGCACCGCTCTTTGCAACAGCTTTAGCTACTGAAAGTGTACCTTTGCGGAATTTTTTGAATTCAAACACGCCCATTGGTCCATTCCAAATAATAGTTTTAGCGTCTTTGATTTCTTTAGCAAATAGTTTTCTGGTTTTTTTGCCAATATCCATTGCTTGATATCCATTGGCAATTTTATCAGCATCAAAATTTTTGCGTTTAGCTGTTGGTGAAAATTCACTACCAGCAACAACATCAACTGGCAAGATTAAATTTACATTTAAACTTTCTGCCTGTTCCATCAAGCTTTTTGCAACATCAATTCTATCCTCTTCAAATTTTGAAAAGCCCAT
>CAZYYI010000034.1:0-9985 GCA_964651835.1 uncultured Lachnospiraceae bacterium | reverse complement strand
GAGATATTATATTTATCGGCAAATATTTTACTTGTAAAAAAATTCATAGATCCCTAACAAAATTATTTGATCAATGTTGGATTGACTCATCTGGGAAAGGTGATCCTCCACCTGATTTTTACAATAACAGACAGAAGCTTATGATGGAAGTTATGAGGATAGACGATCATGCTTATAAAGACAAAAAAGGTAAAATACAAAATAAACTTTTACAGCATGAAAGTATTTTATATGATAGATATTTTAAGGCTATAGATAGAGATGATTTAAGTATAGCAATTATTGGGAATACAGGTTTACCTACAAATGAAGATCACAACTTTAAAAAATATTTTGATAATTTCAAGCGAATATATGGGGACCATGGAAATAAAATACAACTATACAACAAAAATCACCCAGGATATAAAACAATTTTTTTTATATTTGATGAATCGACCGCTTATGCTGAGGCTATTAATAAAGAAGATGTAAATAGGGAGAAATTCATTGGTTCATCGGCAATTTGTCGTCCTCATTATTTCTGTTATGATAGAGATTTTGTTAACTTAATTATAAATTCAGACGTTGATTATGTTGTATGGTATGCACCCTATAAAATGATACAAGCAGATGGTTTTGGAATATTCCCTTTGCCAAAATGTGCAATATATGATGTAAAGAATATCAGAAAGAACAAACTTATTGTATATGATAAACAAAAAATGATTAGTTCAGAAATATAATTTAAAGGAATTTTATATTTTTAAAAGGCTCAAATTTTCAGTATACATTTCGGTTGAGAAATGCTTGGGGTCACCATAAATATAAACCACGGATACAGCCCCGTGGTTTTTATAAGCACATGAAAAATTTAAATATTGACAGAAATGGAAAAATTTGATAAAATAAATTTATGAAAAGGATATTTTTAGAAGATCTTGAAAATGTTAAAGAATTTCAAAATTTGCACTATTATGGTGGGTTTGAAACAAGTTTTGATTTGAGTGAATACTATATTGACCCATTAAGGAAAGGTAGTAAAGAATTTTTTAGTAATGTATATAAAACATTTGATGGTGAGAAGGGAACGCAACATGCTCTTTTGATGACTGAACTTGGTGAGTTAAACTGTGCTTTTATTGATTTAAAGAATTCACATAACATTTTATTTGATGACAATATTGATTTAGATATTAACTTGTTTGCAAATGAAGATAATGTTTCACAAGATGCGTTTAGGGTTGGATTGGAACTTTATAATGAGAATCATATTAGAGAAGAGATAGCTGATGTTTTAATGTTGTTATATCAATTTTCCATTTTAAATGATGTGGATTATAAAGTTAAATTTAAGGACGCAAAAAACATTAATTTAAAAGATTTGGATATTAATATTATAATGCAAGAACTTATTTATAACATATCTAGATTCGACCATCAATTAAATAGAAAGCAAAGGCAAAGGGTAGACTTTTCAGATGCAAAGTTAGTAGAATACCTGCAAAAATCTATAGGTTTTGCTAATTTAATGGGATATTATATGGACTCACTTGACAAAATAAAACCAGTAAGCAAATATGAATTTGTTGAGAATGATGAGGCGAAATCTGTTCAAGATTGGTTTGATTATAAAGTTGAAAGAACAGGTAAACGAATGGAGGAAGAATTAAATAATCCTAAAAAAGAAAACTAAAATTTAATTATAATATTTTATTAATCCCAGCTCTTGTGAGTTGGGTTTTTCTTATAAATTTTATTTGCATTTATTCACACATTTTTGGTTTTGTGCATAAAGTATATTAGGTGGAAAAATAGGTCCACCGTTACTAAGGAGGAAATTTTATGTCACAAACTATTACTAATCAATCTCAAGTTTCGTTCTCTTATGAGGGTTCAAGCGAAACTAAAACTAACGTTTCAAACATTGTTACCACTAATATGAAGGATAGAGTTAGCATTTCGGTTGATAAAACTTCAACCAGTGATTGCTTCAGACCAGGCGATATTATCATTTACTTTGTACACATCACAAACACAGGTTGTCAATGCCTTGGCAGATTTTTAATTTCTGATAATCTTGGCGGAAACTCTGATGCTACTTATGTAGAGGGCAGTGCAAGACTTTACATAGGTGGCTCAATGCACTCAGTTGTTCCAACAAATTTAAGTCCATTAGAATTTGAAATTTCTGAGCAACTTGCTCGTGATGAAGAAATGTTCTTGCAATATACTGTTACTGTTAACAGTGACTCTGATGCAGAGCAGATCACAAATGAAGTCCAAGTAGAAGCTTACCCTTGTGGCTGTCGTTGCAATGGCAATAATGAATCAGGAGATAATAGATCAAGAGAATGTGCAAAAGAAACAGCTTGCTTAACTCTTGAAAGATGCCAGTTTGCAGAAGTGCTTATTACTAAGGAACACAGCAGAGATAACATTTGCTGTGGTGACGAACTGGATTACTTTATTACTCTTACAAACACCGGTAATATTGATGCAACCAATGTTGTGGTTACCGATACTATGCCAGACAGCTTTAATGCTACTGAAGTTCATATGGAAAACAATGGCGTTCATTATCAGTTTTTGGCTAGCGAATATTCGATTGATTCAAATAATATGTTGACCGTTCCAGTTGATGGCGGAACACCAATACTTGTTCCATCATTAAAGCCAGGCTATGACAACACAACACGAATTCGTATTCACGGTCACATTTAAATTTTTATAAAACAATATTAAAAACCACGGATTTTTCCGTGGTTTTTATTTTTCTATTAATTTAATTTTGATTTTTAATTTTTATTAATAAAAATTCAAACACAAGCTTATTTTGTTTTAAAATTTAACTTTTCAGTGTTATACTATTTTTGATAGATATTTATAAAATATTTATTTATTATACAAAAGAGGTTTCACATATGAAAAGTATTTATACCTATTATAAGGAAAGATTGATTGAAATTAGTGGTAAAAACAGAAGTTTATATCTAAAAAATTTCAATAAGAAAAATGGCTATGATATCGGTAAAATTTTATCAGCAAGCAGTGAACTTTCTGAAGAATTTATTGATCTTATGCTCAGTGGCAAGGCAATATCTTTTAATATTTTTGGCAAAAATATGAAGGAAGTTATACTATCTGCAAATAATGTTAATTCAAAATTTCCTAGCAAAAAGTTTGATGATGATAAAGAAGCCAAAAAGTATGATAGTGATAAGAAAAACTTTATCAAGAAATCTTTAGAGCAAGAGGCAAGCTGTCTTAAAGCTTTGAAGCGTGAGATTGAAGAGATTGAAAAAGAAACTGGTAGGTATGAACTTTACTTATGTTATCCTTTTGTATTTGGAACTTTAAAAGGTATGACTTTTAAAGCACCACTACTTATGTTTCCAATTGAGATTGATGTTGTTGATGACCAAACTATCAATCTTTGTTTAAAGTATGGTGAGCATATCCAACTTAATAAAGCACTTATGCTTGCAATTGCAAATTGCAAACATCTTGATTTGCAAGATATGGATATGGAATTTGACTCAATTAAATCAAAGTTTGGTGACATTCAAGGCTTGATGAATTATTTAAGAAGCTTTGGTGTTAAGATTAGCTATGAACCTAAAAAGAAATTGCACAATTTTAACAAATATCCTGAGCCAAATGCAAGTTCACCATTAGAAGTTAAAAATTTATGTATACTTTCAAGATGCAGTTTGGCAAACTCTATTTATTCAGATTATTCTGCACTTGAAAAAAAGCATTTAACAAATGATTCTATCAATGAACTGCTTAGTGCAAAAACAGTAAAAACCAAAGCCTCAAAAAATAATGATTTGTATTTGGTTAATAATGTGGACTATGCGCAAGAGCAAGTTATTAGAAGTGTAAATGAAAAAGGCAATATGGTTATTTATGGACCTCCAGGAACTGGTAAGTCACAAACCATTGTTAACGTTATTGCTGACGCGATTTGTAAAAATAAAAAAGTGCTTGTTGTTTCTCAGAAAAAAGCTGCTCTTGAAGTTGTTTATAACAGACTTTCAAACCTTAATGAAAAAGCAATGTTTATTGTTGATGCTGAAAAGGAAAAGAGAGATTTTTATAAAAGATGTTTTGCTGCTCACGAGCAGATTATGAAATCTACATATAATGATAAACTCAGCAAAGAGTATGATGAGATTTCAGAAAGACTTGATGATGAAATTGAAAACTTAAATACTATTTCAAACTGTTTGAATGAAAAAACACCTTTTGGGCTTTCACTTCAAGAAATGTACTATAATTCATACAAAATTGGTAAAAAGAGTACAGAATATGCACTTTATCAGCAAATGTTAAAAGACAAACATTTAATGTCATTAAATTATGATGAGCTTGTTTCTGCACTCAGCGTACTTGAAGAAAAGGATAAGGCTGAAATATACTTTAAGTATGTTGAAGAAAAACAAAAGAATCCGTTTGTTGATGCTCTTAAAGAAAATCTTAGTGTGCATGTTGTGGCAGAAGCTCAAGCAAATTTAAAACATTTGTTTTCTGTAAGAAAAGGTTTATTTGAAACCAGCAAGTATAAGTATGCAAGGCAAGTTTTAACTTATTATGATGAAGTTAAGAATAATAAAAATAGTAATGCGCTTATCAAGCTTATTGCAAAATATGAATATCCACATTCAGAAAGCTTTTTAAAGTCAAGCTGTTTAATGTTTCCGCTTTATCCATTTGCTAAGGTTGCAATGGTAAAGAAAGAGCAAGCAGTTAAATCAGAAGTCGCAAAAACTCTCGCTGCCGTTGATGAATATTTAAAAGATTATGAATTTTTAAAGAATATATTAACTGATAGCGGTTATTTGCTTGCAGTTGATGGCATTTTGAATGGCAACAATGCAATACTCAGAATGCTTCTTTGGGCTGTTGAAAATTATGTTAAATTAAACGATATCAACTTAACATTGAAAAATTTAGATGAAAACCAAAAGTATATCTTAAACTTTGCTTATGAAAATGGAAGCACATATACTAAATTTATCGAAGCACTTAAAGCTGTGTTGCCTGTCAGAATTTACATTGAAATTGTTAAATATGAAGAAGAAAAACGTAATATTCTTTCAACAACTGTTGATTTTGAAAATATCCGTGCTAAAATTGTTTCACTCAAAAAGCAACAGAATGAAATTAGCAAAAAGATTGCTATGCAAACCTTCAATGAAGATTACAAGAAAAAGATTAATGGCAGTGTAAGTAGTAAAGATTATTTATATCAAATTGCTAAAACTCAAAACTTCTGGTCTATTAGAAAGACTATGGAAGTTTACGGCGATTATTTGTTTAATCTTTTCCCATGTTTCTTACTTTCACCAGAAAATGTTTCTACAATCTTGCCGCTCAAAAGAAATCTTTTTGATGTTGTGCTTTTTGATGAAGCATCACAGGTGTTTATTGAAAATACAATTCCATCAATTTATCGTGGTAGCCGTATTGTTGTTGCGGGTGACGCAAAACAGCTTAGACCAACAACCACCTTTATGAAAAGGTATATGGGTGCTGGTGTTGATGATGATATGGACTACACAACTCAAGCGGCACTTGAAGTTGAGTCGCTTTTGGACCTTGCAGTTTCAAGATATTCAAGTTCAAACATCACTTATCACTACAGAAGTAAAAATGAAGAGCTTATTGACTTTTCAAACAAGGCATTCTATTCAGGCAAACTTCAAATTGCACCTAATTCATCTAAAAATGTTAAGCATAAACCAATTGAAAGAATATTGGTTAATGGCACTTGGCGTGACAGAAGAAATCTTGAAGAAGCAGAGAGAGTTGTTGCACTTATCAAAAACATATTAAAAACTAGAAAGCAAAAGGAAACAATTGGTGTAATTACCTTTAACGTTGAGCAAGAAAACTGTATTGAAGAACTTATTGATAAAAAGTGTTTTGAAGATACTGAATTTAGAAATCTATATCTTAAAGAAAGCAACCGTATTGAAAATGGTGAGGACGTAAGTATATTTGTTAAGAACCTTGAAAATGTACAAGGTGATGAAAGAGATGTTATTATATTCTCAATTGGCTATGCAAGAAATGAGTATGGCAAAGTCAATGCAACCTTTGGTTCGCTTTCAAATGAGGGTGGTGAAAACCGACTTAACGTTGCTATCACTCGTGCCAAGAAAAAGATTTATGTAGTAACCAGTATTGAACCAGAAGAGCTTAAAGTTGAAACCTCAAAACATATTGGTCCAAAATTACTTAGAAGCTATTTAACTTATACAAGGGCGGTTTCAAATGGCAATACTGAAGAGGTTAAAACAATATTAAATGGCTTTGGTGAAGTTGAATCAGCAAAACCAAGACTTTCAAATCTTCTTCCTATCGAAAATCAAATTGCTGCAAAACTTGAAAAACTTGGCTATAAAACAGACTTGAATTTGGGCAACTCAAATAGTAAGATTTCAATTGCAATTTATGATAAGAAAAATGATAAGTATGTGCTTGGTATCGAAACTGATGAAGAGGCTACAAAGTCATCACCATCTGCACTTGAAAGAGATGTGTTCAGAAATGAATTCTTAAAGTCTAAGGGCTGGAAAGTTGTTAGAGTTTGGAGTAGAGATTGGTGGCACAACCCAGGTCAAGTAATATCATCACTTGTAAAAGAAATTGAAAAAGCAAAAAAGCAACTTGATAAATAAAAAGCAAATTTAAACAAAATAAAAACACCACAATTTGTGGTGTTTTTTATTTTAAAATTATTTTTAATTTTTCTTAACAATTGTTTTTGCTAAGCCAATGTAATTTTTTGGTGTAAGCTCAAGCAAACTTTTTTTGTCTAAATCTGAGATAGATAAAGTTTTAATAAACTCTTGAAGCTCATTTTTGGTTAATGTTTTACCTCTCGATAAGCCCTTTAAAATTTCATATGCATTTTCGACTTTGTTTTTTCTGAGCACTGTTTGTATAGCTTCTGCAAGTACGGTATAATTGCTTTCTAGTTCCATATCAAGCAATTCAAAGTTAACTTCAAGTTTGTTTAGCCCAATAATTGTTTCTGAAATGCTAATTAAACAGTGACCCAAAATAACGCCTAAGTTTCGCATTTTACTGCTGTCACTCAAATCTCTTTGCATTCTTGATATTGGTAGGTTATTTATCAAGGTATCAATCATACCATTTGCAAGTTCTGTGTTAGCCATAGAGTTTTCATGATTAATAGGGTTTACCTTGTGAGGCATAACGCTTGAGCCAACTTCACCTGCTTTAGTTTTTTCATGAAAATATGAACGGCTTATGTATAACCACATATCACTGTTAAGGTCTTTAATAATGTTATTAATTAATTTAATGTGGCTAAGCACCAAACAAACTATGTCGTGGCTCTCAATTTGTGTTGTCACTGGGTTGTACTCAAGCCCCAAACTCTCGATAAAGTTTTTACTAATTTCTATCCAATTAATATTAGGATAGGCAACTACATGACAGTTATAGTTGCCAACAGCTCCGCTGAATTTAGAACAAAGTTTAATTTGTTTAAGCCTATTTAAAATATTTTTAAGTCTATATTCAAAAACTTTAAATTCCTTGCCAACGGTGGTTGGAGTTGCGGGCTGACCATGAGTATGTCCAAGCATAGCAGTATCACTATATTTTTCTGCTAACTCGCCAAGCAAATTTATTAGTTTTTGCAAGTTTTCAAAATAAACAACTTCAAGTGCACCTTTAAGCATAAGTCCATAGCTTGCGCTGTTAATGTCCTCGCTTGTTAGTGTGATATGAATATATGGATTAAGTTTGCCAAGCCCCAGTTTGTCAAATTTGTTACGCAAAAAATATTCAACAGCTTTAACATCATGCTTAGTTTCGCTCTCTATTTTTTTGACCTCTTTTGCGTCGTCCAAAGAAAAGTTTTCGGCTATGCTCAAAATTTGTTTTACTTCTGATTTTGATAATTTTGCATCAATGATTTTTTTATCTATCAAATATAAAAGCCACTTGATTTCAATAGTTGTACGATTTTTGATTAATGCAAATTCGCTTAAATAAGGTTCTAAAATATGTGTTTTTGCAAAATATCTTCCATCTATTGGTGAAATGTTTAAAATTTCTTCCATTTTACCTCACAATAATATTATCTCTGCCAGCACCTGTTCCAATAAATTTTACAGGAGTGCCTGTAAGTTCTTCAATTCTGTTTACATATTTTCTAGCTTTTTCTGGTAGTTCCTCAAAAGTTTTGCAGTTAGAGATATCCCCAAAATTGCCTTCAAATTCTTCATAAACTGCTTCAGAATTGTTTAAAAAGTCAAGATTTGTTCTAAAGTCTGTAGTCAATTTGCCCTTATATTTATAAGCGTAGCAAAGTTTAATTTTGTCAAGTTTGCCGATTGTGTCAAGGTGGTTAAGTGCAATACCAGTCAAGCCGTTAACCATAATTGCATAGTTAAGTGCAACAAGGTCAAGCCAACCACAACGTCTTGGTCTTTTTGTTGTTGTGCCGTATTCGTGTCCAAGTTCTCTAATTTTGTCGCCGATTTCGTTGATTTGTTCAGTTACAAATGGACCTTCACCAACTCGAGATGAGTAGGCTTTAATAACGCCATAAACTTCACCAATGTATCTTGAACCAATACCAGTACCAGTAGATACACCGCCAATTGTTGGGTTTGATGAAGTAACATATGGGTAGCTTCCAAAATCAATGTCAAGAAGGGTAGCTTGTGCACCTTCACATAAGATATTTTCACCTTTTTTGATAGCTTTGTGTAGCATTGTTGTGGTGTCGCAAACATATTTTTTCAAAATTTTTGCATACTCTTTATATTCTTTGTAGATATCTGCAAATTTAAGTTTTGGCTGTTTGTATGCTCTAAGTATCACATTTTTATTTGTAATATTAGTTTTCAAAAGCTCTTTAAACCTAGGGCTGATAAAATCTTCCATTCTAATACCGCTACGCTCAAACTTGTCGCAGTAAGCTGGCCCAATGCCTCTTTTTGTTGTGCCAATTTTATTGCCGCCACGGATTTCTTCTAGTAGTCCATCAAGAATAATATGATATGGCAAAATCACATGGGCTTTTTCGCTTATGTAAAGATTGTTTACATCATATCCATTTTCTTTAAGATTATTTATTTCTTCAATAAGCACCTTTGGGTCAATAACCACACCGTTACCAAGAATAGCTTTAATATTTTTATTTAAAATTCCGCTAGGCAGTAGGTGAAATGCAAATTTTTTACCATCTACTTCAATAGAATGCCCAGCGTTATTACCGCCAGAAAAACGCACAGCATATTTAGCGTCTTTTGATAAATAGTCAATAACTTTTCCTTTTCCTTCGTCACCATAAAATGCACCAAGGACAACATTTACATTATTCATAAAATTAACCCCTATTTCATTATAGCAAACCCAAAAAGATAATCATAACAATTTTAAAGAATTATCTAAAAAAATAAAAAGTTTCAAATAAAAAAAATGCACACCATATCTTATTAGAATGTGCATTTTCACTTTTGGCAGAAAATGTGTGTTTTAAAATAAATTTTCCTTTGCAAGTTCAGTATACTTTTTTACAAATTCTGTTTTCGCTTCTGTATAGGCATCTCGGTTATGTTCGTATTCTTTCCAAAGTTGTAACTTTAATTGTTCGTATTCTTTTGCTATGTCGGGGTGGTTGTTTAAGTAATCTCTAAAAAATATTTCGTCAGTATCGCCATTTAATCTTATATGCAAATGAAAAACCTTTTCATCAAAACCTTTTTCAGTGTAACCTTTATTTAACGATATTCTTTTTTCGCTTGTTGACATAATTATGTAGCCATTATTTTGCAAAAGCTCTGCTACTTGTTTTAGTTGGCTAACTGAATTAACCACAATAAGAATATCAATGATAGGCTTTGCCATAATGTTGTTAATCGCAGTGCTGCCAATATGGTGATAGACCAAATCTAAAGGTAATATGTTTTTAAGCTGTGCTATTTCTTCATTGTACCAATCTGCCCAATAAGCT
>CAZYYI010000033.1:0-10199 GCA_964651835.1 uncultured Lachnospiraceae bacterium | reverse complement strand
TTCCTCGTTATTTTTTAGATTTTGCAATATTTTTAATTTTAACTTTATTTTTATTATCTCTTAAAAGTTTCATAGACTTTGCATCTTTTGGAAGTATTGATACTCCTACAGGATGCTTGAAATTTTTAGGTTTAAAATTTGTATAGTCTGATATAAGCATGCCATAAATTACAGATTTATTTACTTTAACAACTTGAACATCAACAAACTCACCTACACAGTTTTCATTTCCATCAAACGAAATGGTCTTGCCAGATTCAAGTGAACCAAAGCACTTTTCTCCATCAAAACTCTCGCATAAACATTTATAGGTTTTGCCAAGCATATCTGCAGATTTTATATTTATAATTTCATTTTTAAGAGCAAGCAATCTTGATAGCCTTTCCTTTTTTGTAGCAAGAGCAACTTGTCCTTCCATTTTTTCAGCAACAGTGCCTCTGCGTTTTGAATAGTTAAAGGCAAATATTTGCATATACTTAACTTTTTCAACAATATCAAGTGTCTGCAAAAAGTCCTCTTCAGTTTCACCCGGAAAACCAACAATAATATCAGTTGTAAGTTCACAATCTGGCATTTTAGTTTTTATTTCATCAACAAGTTTTAAGTAACTCTCTTTTGTATACCTTCTATTCATTGATTTTAAAACAGTATTACTTCCAGCTTGAACTGGCAAATGTATTGAATGACAAATATGCTTTGAATTTGCAATAACATCAATAACTTCACTTGATAAATCTTTTGGATGAGAAGTCATAAATCTTAGTCTGTATTCACCATCTATTTTATCTAAATCGCTTAATAGTTTAGCAAAAGTGATTTTTTGTTCGCCTTTGTCGTCTAAATAAGAGTTAACATTTTGACCAAGCAATGTTATCTGCTTGTATCCGTCTTTAATTAAATTTTCAACTTCACTCAAAATATCTTTTTCAGGTCTAGAAACTTCCCTTCCTCTAACATAAGGAACGATACAATATGTACAAAAGTTGTTGCAACCATACATAATATTAACCCAAGCATTCACACCACTTGTTCTGCACATGTCAATTTTATCTCTAAGTGCAATCGTTTCATCCTCACTAATTTCAACAACTTTTTTATTTTGCTCAGTTTTAATTTTTACAAACTTTTCAAAATCTGCCAAATTGTGAGTACCAAAAACAATATCCACAAAAGGATACCTTTTCATAATTTCATCCGCATAACCAGTTTGTTGACTCATACAACCACCAACAGCAATAATCATATCTGGTTTTGCTATTTTTATATTTTTAAGTTCACCAATATTTCCAAAAATTTTTTGTTCAGCATTCTCACGAATTGCGCATGTATTAAATACAACAATATCTGCTTCTGTAGCATCGTTGCCTTGAGTATAACCATTTTTTTCTAAGATACCAGCAAGCTTTTCAGACTCGTGAACATTCATTTGACAGCCATAGGTTAAGATTAAATATTTTTTGACCATAACTTCTCCATATAATTACCTATTATATATTATTTAATTTATAAATTCAACAAAATTAAACAAAATATGTAACTTATCGCATAATTTGCTAAATATTAGAAAAAAATAAATTTGAGGCATTTATGAAAAAATTTAAAAAATTTTTATTAATTTCTTTAATAGTTATGCTAGTAGCTTTCGGTGCAACAATTATAACTGGAACGGCTTACTATTTTGCTGTTACAAACGCAGCAAATATTGATGTAGAAAAACTTGAATCTTCCACATCAACAAGTCTGCTTAAAGTTGTATCAAATAATGGCAAAGCTATTTGCCCTTCTAGTGAAACTTATATACCAATAACAAAATTAAGTGAAAATACAAAGAATGCATTTATTTCAGCTGAAGACAAAAGATTTTATGAACATTCAGGCATTGACTATATACGAATTGGTGGCGCTGTTGTTTCAAATTTAAAATCACATTCATTTTCAGAAGGTGCATCAACCATTTCACAACAATTGATAAAAAATACTCACCTATCTAATGAAAAAACTATCAATAGAAAGCTCAAAGAAATCAAGTTAACAAAACAACTTGAAAAAAAATATTCAAAAGACAAAATACTTGAAATGTATTTAAACAATATTTATTTTGGAAATGGTTGCTATGGTATTGAGAATGCTTCTAATCATTATTTTTCAAAATCAGCTTCTGAACTTACGCTTGCTGAAAGTGCATTGCTTGCAGGTACAATAAATGCACCAAGTGTTTATGATATTCAAAATAACACAGATAAAGCCATAAAAAGAAGAAATTTAATTTTAAATTTAATGCATAACTATGGCAAAATTTCCGAAAAAGATTTAGAATCTGCAAAAAATGAAAATGTAAATTTGAAATTAACCAAGTTAAAAAATAATAACTTTATATACAATGAAATCATTGAAGAAGCTTGCAAAATTTTAAAAATTAATGAAACACAATTAAACGATAAAAATATTACCATAGTATCTCATATTGATATGGATTTGCAAAACCAAATTAATGACACAATCCAAGATAAATTTAGTAATCTTGAATCATCACCCGAAGTTGCAAGCATAGTTGTAGATAATAAAACAAATGGCATTGTTGCGATCAATGGCAATAAAAAAACTTTAAGTCTAAAAAAACAACCAGGTTCAGCTATAAAACCAATACTTGTGTATGCCCCAGCCATAGAAAATGGTATGATATCCCCAGCCACAAAAATTCTTGATGAAAAAATAGATATTGGTGGTTATAGGCCAGAAAATGCTGATAAACGTTTTCATGGTTTTGTGTCCGCTAGAGATGCACTAAGTGGCTCTTTAAATATTCCAGCTGTCAAACTATTAAATGAGTTAGGCATACAAAATGCACAAGCCTTTGCAAAAAAACTTGGTATTGACTTTTTACCAAGTGACAACAACCTAGCAATTGCGCTTGGTGGGTTTACTGAAGGCACAGAATTAAAAACTTTATGTGATTCATATACTGCATTTGCAAATCTTGGAAGTTTTGCCCCTAGCAAATATATTTCTAAAATAATTTTAAAAGGTAAAACCATTTACACACATAATGTAGAAAAAAATAATGTTATGAAAGATAGTACTGCATATCTAATTACAAACATGCTTTTAGATTCTTCAAAAAAAGGCACAGCAAAAAGACTTAAAAATTTTGATTATCAAATCGCATCTAAAACTGGTACTGTAGGACAAGCAAACGGTAGCAAAAATTTAAAAGCATATAACATTTCTTACACATCAAATCACACAATTTTGAGTTTTGTTGGTGACTCAGTTATGCCAGAAAATATTAATGGCGCAACTTATCCAACAATGCTTACAAAAGAAATTTTAACTAAACTTTATAGCGATTACAAACCACAAAATTTTAAAATACCAAGTTCTGTAATAGCTTGCAAAATTAATAAAACTGACTATCAAAATAATATAATTTCAGCAACATCTTTAGATGAAGATTATATTATTGAATACTTCGATAAAAATAATCTGCCTGCATTAACAGATAATAGCCTAGACTTAAATTTAGAAGTTTCAAACTTTAATAATTCGAAACCTATTATTTCATTTTTTGCGCCTTTAAACTACAATTATAAAATAGTAAGAAATAACAATTCAACAGAAGAAATTATATTTAATGAAAGTAATAATAATTCTTCTCAAAATATAAAATTTGAAGATAAATCTGCAAATACCAATGAAATTTATGAATATTATGTAGTATTTTGCGAAAAATCTTCAAATAAAACTTATGAAACAGAAAGAATTAAATTAAAAGCATATTAGTCAATATGCACAATTTCTATAGACTCCATTGCCCTATCTATAATCTCATCAAAGGCTATTTTACTTTGCTCTTTTTTAACCTTATACAGCTCTGGATGAACAATAGGATTATCTGGCAAAAATACTGTACAACAATCCTCATATGGCTGAATAGATGTTTCAAATGTTCCAATCTTTTTAGCTATATTAATAGTTTCATATTTATCAAAAGCAACAAGCGGACGCATAACTTGAATGGATTTTAATACCTCTGATACCACAGTCATACTCTCAATTGTTTGGCTTGCAACTTGACCTAAACTTTCCCCAGTTATGAGCATCTTTTTTCCGTATCTTTTTGCTACTCTTTCAGCCACGGTAAACATACCACGCCTTAGCAAAGTAATCATATATGCATTATCACAATTTTTATGGATTTGCTCTTGAAGTTCTGTCATAGACACCATATAAACTGTTATCGGACCAGTGTAAGGCACCAAAAGTTTAGCTAAATTCTCAACCTTTTCTCTAGCATAATTTGAAGTATATGGATAACTATGAAAATGCACTGCAGATATTCTAACTCCACGTTTAGCCATCATGTAGCCAGCAACCGGACTATCTATACCACCAGAAAGAAGTAACAAGCCTGCACCAGCTGTGCCAACCGGCATACCACCAACACCAAAATAAATTTTTTCATAGATATAAGTTTCATTATTTTCTCTAATATCTACATACAAAATATGCTCAGGATTTTTAACATCAACTTTCAAATTATTATTTGACGCTAAAATAATTCCACCAAGTTCAGCTGAAATTTCCATTGAATTTAAGTTTATAGTTCTTTTGTCTGCTCTATTTGTTTCAACTTTAAAAGTGCCATTAAGTTCACTCATTATACTTACTGACAAATTTTTTATACTATCTAAATTTGATTCAATGCAAAATGCTGGAGAGTATGAAAATATACCAGCTATTTTTCCTATCCTATCAATTATTTCATCTTCATCATTTTCATCAAAGTTATCAACCAAATATCTTCCATTTAATTTTTTTACACTCAAATCAAATTTCTTTAATGCTGATGTTATATTTTCAAGCAAAACTTTTTCAAAGAAACCTCTATTCTTTCCTTTTAAAAATATCTCACCAAATCTAATTAATATTACTCTTTTCATATTTTATCCTACTTTACTATTACTATTTATTTTGATACAGCTTGTCTGCACACTCAATTATTTTATCTGCAATATAATTTAAATCATACTCCTCATAAGGAGAAAAACTAATTCTTACACTTCCAACAATTTCTGAATTTTTTAAACCCATAGCCTCTAGTATTCTGTTACCAGCTTTTTTACTTGAACATGCAGAACCAGTCGAAATTAAAATATTATTGCCATCAAGCATATTCATAAGAACTTCACCTTTTATTCCATCAAAAGACAATGACAGTATATAAGGTGAAAAGTTATTATTTGAATTAATTTTTAAGAAATCTGATACTTTACTGTTTTTTAACAATTCAATTAAGGTATTTTTGCAATTTTTAGCAATTTCATAATTTTGATTAAAGTTACTAATTACCTTTTTAGTAGCATAGGCTAATGCAATTGCACCATCCAAATTTTCAGTTGAAGAACGAAGTCCATTTTCCTGTCCACCACCAACAAGTAAAGCATCTATAACAACATTATTATTTATATACAGTGCAGCAATTCCTCTTGGGGCATAAATTTTGTGTGCTGACATAGTGTATAAATCAACACCAAGCTTTTTTAAATTAACTTCAATTTTTCCAACAGCTTGCACGCCATCACTATGAAAAATGATTTTTGAATTAAAATTTTTAACAACTTTACAAAGTTCAGCTATATCATTAACCGCACCAGTTTCATTTGAAACATGAATTATCGAAACTAATGCAACATCACTTGTAAGCAAATTTTTAAGTTCATTTATATCAACTATACCCTCACTCGTAAGCGGAATAAGTTTTACAATTATGCCAGTCTTTTCAAGTTCCTTGGCAGACTCAAAAACAGAAGGATGTTCGCCTTTTGATATAAGCACAACTTGACCTTTCCTTAAATGAACACCTTTAAAAACCATATTGTTTGCTTCTGTTGCACTAGAAGTAAATACTAATTTACCACTTCCAGCTTTAAGAGCATTTAATATTTCAGCTTTAGCATTTTCAAGTTTCTTTTTAGTTTGGATAGCAAATTTGTATGAAGCACTAGGATTATAAAAATAATCCTTATTATTTTCTTTTATCAAATCAAATTCTTCATCAAAAACTTTAGTTGTAGCTGCATTATCTAAATAATAAATTTTTTCCATAAAAATATTATGAACATTTACTTTAAGTTTGTCAAGAACTAAACCTTTCTGGAACAAGATTAAGCATTTCGGTCAACGTGCCAGAATTAAGGTAAACTTCTGGAATTTTACCAACAATCAAAGTTTCACATAGTAACACTTCAGCATTACTGTTTACTGTCAATTTTTTAAATGGAAATACTACATTAATTTTTATTGCTATAACTAAATAAATTTTATGATAAGTTTGGTTAATACCAGCTGATTCAAAATTAGAAGTAAAGTAACAATACACTTCTCCATATGGATTAACATTGTATGCAATCTTAGGACCAACACCATTCAAAATAGATAGTCCTGAAAATGAGCCAAGAGAAATATTTATTGGTCGTTTTGCAAACTCTAAAAAATTTGACATAACCACTTTACTCATAGTTTTAGATAGTAAGTTGATTCTTACAGAGTTAGCTTCAATATAAGATACATTGTTATTTTCATCTTTAGTCACCTGTACTAAATCACCATAACTAACATTTTGATTCATGGTTTCTGCAATAGCATAGTTGATTGATCTTGTAGCATACATACTTATCTGTGTTTCAGTATTGCTAACCACAATTGGCGATGCAAGATACCTAATATATAAATATATTAAAATTCCAATCACAACAAAAAACGCAAAAAGCTTATGTTTAAAACGAAATTTATGCATATTTATCGTGTTTAAATAAAATTTCTTGCGTTTTTTTCTCATATTAAATTATATTATTAATATTTAAATAATATAACTATTAACTCTTTTTGGTTTTAGAAGATACAAAGAATGACATTATGTATGAAAGTCCAATTGATACAGCAACACCTGCCGATGTCGCCATAAGACCTCCACCAATAGCACCAAAGAATCCGTTTGAAGTTGCACCTTCAATCGCACCACGAGCCAGTGCATTTCCAAATCCAGTTATAGGCAAAGTTGCTCCCGCACCAGCCCATTCAACAATATAATTATATACACCAAATCCACCAAGAATAGCACCAACCATTAAAAATATAACAAGTATTCTTGCCGGTGTTATTTTTGTTGTTATTTCAATAAGTTCAGCAATTAAGCAAATAACACCTCCAACAAAAAACACTTTCAAATACATAAGTAAGGCTACAGGCATATTTCCCTCCTAAATTTTATTAAGCTCTATTAAATGAGCTACGCAAGGTATTGAATCTCCTTGCTGATTTGTTATAGTGCTCATAAGTGCACCAGTTGCAACAATAAGCACCCTTTTAAATTTTCCTTCATGCATCTTATCCAAAATATAAGTTGCAAGCACTGATGATGAACAACCTGCACCACTTCCACCTTGGTAAGACTCTTCATCAAATGAATAAATAGCATGTCCAATATCTATATAATTTTGTGAAAGTGTCAATCCATCTTTTTCCATTAAATCTCTAAGGATATCCTCTCCAAGCTTACCCAAATCACCAGTGGCTATAAAGTCATAATCATCTGGTTTAGTTTTAGTATCTTTAAAAAAATTACTTAGCGTATCATAAGCAGCGGGAGCCATAGCCGCACCCATATTAGCGATATCAACTACACCATAGTCTTGTACTTTACCAAAACATATACGTTTAATTTTTATATCAGAATGCTTTTTAGATAAAACAAAACCACCACCAGCAGTAACTGTCCATTGCGAATAACATTGACGCTGATTACCAAACTCAAGCGGATATCTATACTGTCTTTCTGCCGCACTAAAATGGCTAATACTAGAACATAAAATATTTTTAAATGCACCAGTTTCCATCAATGCAGCACCAATACCAAGAGAAGCTGTTATTGTAGAACATGCAGCATAAATTCCAACAAATGGTATTTGCAATTTTTCTGCCACATAGTTGCTGCTGACAATTTGATTCATCAAATCACCACCAAGGTAAATATCAATATCTTCCTTTTTTAATCCGGCATTTTTTAATGCATTGTTATTCACCACTTCAAGCATTTTACGCTCGCCTTTTTCAAAAGTTTTTTCACCCATCTTGTCATCATAAGCCACATCTTTCATATATTTTCCAAAAGTACCAAGTTTTTCTTTTTCGCCAACAAGACTTCCTCGACCAATCAAATAACAATCAGATTCAAGTTCTAAAGTGTGTTTACCAACTCGTTTCATAACATAATCTCCATTAAAATAATCCTATTAAAAAATAAACTAGACCAACTATTATTGAATAAGCAACGCCATTTACAAGCACGGGGCCTGCCACAAAAAACATTTTAGAACCAATACCAAAAACTAGACCCTCGTTTTTAAATTCGATAGCACAACTCGCAATACTATTAGCAAAACCAGAAATTGGTATAAATGTTCCTGCACCACCAAATTTAGCAATTCTATCAAACACACCAAGAGCGGTTAAAATTATTGTTATAGTAATTACAATTACATTAATCCAAGCACCAACTCTAAGTATATCCATATTAGGATAAAAAGATTTTATAATATCACCAAACATCTGCCCCATACAGCAAATAGTTCCACCAACTATAAAGGCATGAAACAAAGAATTAAACCAGCCAGTTTTAGGTGTTTCTCTTTCAACAAATTCAAGATATTCTTGATTACGTTTTGTATTATCCATATTAATCTCCTAAAAATTTCTGCAATTTTAATAAATTTATTTACAAAAAACTAAACAAATATTCAATTTATAAATATTTTTTAAAATATTGAAAAAACTAACTTTAATAACTATTGGAGGTTTTATGAAAAAAAATATTAAAAAAATTATTACAACAATTAGTTTAACTACTCTATCACTTGCAGCAGTTGGTTGCGGTACAAACAATGTAAAACTAGCAAAAAATATAGATAAAAGTATGAGTAACTTTGTAACAAGTATAAATAATCTTGACTATGTTGAAACAGCAAAAGCGTCTGATAAAGCAAATACAAAATATGGAAAAATTGTCGAAACCGCAGCAATGGAAAATGATAATAAAAAAATAAAATTAATAAACTCAAAAAATGGAACAATACAATTTTTAAATAACAATATCGATGAAGTTGAAATTGAAAATACAATTACAAGACCTGTTGAAAGAAACGACAACTTCAAGCTTTATGTTTTATCAGAATCACCTTACATTACCTTTAGTAGTGATGACAACTCAGCAAACATTAATATGACTATTAAGTTTTCAACAAATAAGATTGAAGAGACATCTTCTGAAATTGAAGAAAAAATTAATAAGCTTATTTTAAAACGTTCAATACTTATGATTTATGTTAATGAAATTTATAATGGAAATGTAACCTTTACTGAAGAAAATAAAATTGCAATTAATGCTTATGTGAATGTAATTAAAGAAAATACTTCATATTTAAATGGTAATAGAGGTATGGTCAAAAATCAGCTTGGACTTGCAAGTGATTTAGCATCATCAGATAGTAATGAAAATTTAGTTAACTATTATATTATTAAATCTGGTGAAGCATTAGAAACTCGTGCAAATAAACTTGACTCAGCAATTTCTGCCATAGATTCTATTATTAAAATTATTGAATCTTCTTTAAATGAGACATCAAAATTTTATAATTCAAATTTAAATGCCACCTATGATAAGCTTGTATATAATTCTGGAAATTTAATAACAACAAATGAGATTACTAAGGAATCAAGCAATAAAGAAATTGCAGACAACATCTCAAGCATTTTAAAATTTAATGTTGATGATAAAAATGAAAATTCTAATAACCAAGCTAAAGAAGAAAACAATAATGTCAAACCTCAAATTGAACAAAAAGAAATCAATACAACACTTGAAAATAAAGCCAATCAACCTATTACCACAGAAACGCAGTTGTTTGAAACAAAGCAAATCACAAATAATAGCGCTAATAATGAAACAAAATTAAATGTAGAAAATAAATCTAATTTAAATTCAAATAATCAAAATGCCGAAAACAAAAATAATGACCAAAGTGAAAATTCTAGATCCTCTAGGATTCTTAATAACAAAAATAGAAGGGTTTTGATTAATAAAAATAATAAGAGATATATGCCAATGCTAAATAACAAGCGTCCAAATTTTAATCATACCGAAT